>DATGGI010000199.1:0-22298 GCA_035308545.1 Usitatibacter sp. | reverse complement strand
AGTTCCCGTTCTCGATCAACGGCCGCGCGCTCGGGACCGGCGACACCATCGGCTTCGCCAAGATCGTGGCCGACGCCGCCACCGACCGCGTGCTGGGCGTGCACATCATCCACGCCCACGCCTCGGACATCATCCAGGAGGGCGTGACCACCCTGGAGTTCGCCGGCGCCGCCGAGGACATCGCGCGCATCATCCACGCCCATCCCACCCTCTCCGAGGTGATCAGGGAAGCGGCCCTGAACGTGGACAAGCGGTCGTTGAACATGTGATCGCGATGCAACCCGCCGAGGAATTCGCGCTTCCCGACGAAGGCCGCGACGAGGCCGTCGACGCGGGGGATTTCTCGGGCCCGCTGGAGTGGTATTGGCACTTCACGCAGCGCGGCGATTTCGAGACCGACGGCGACCAGCTGCGCGTGGTCGAGCAGCTGCAGCGCCTCTTCGAGCAGCTCGAGGACTACCGGCTCTACCGCCAGGGCAAGATCAACCGCCTGGTGACCAACCTGGGCGCCGGGCGCCGCCCGCCGCGCGGCATGTACATCTGGGGCGGGGTGGGGCGCGGCAAGTCGCTCATGATGGACGCCTTCTTCAAGGTGCTGCCCCACAAGCGCAAGCGCCGCGTCCACTTCCACGAGTTCATGCGCGAGATCCATGCGCGCATGCGCGCCCTGCCGGGCCAGGAAGATCCGCTGGACCAGGTGTCGACGGAGCTCGCGCGCGAGCTGCGGGTGCTCGCCTTCGACGAGTTCCACGTGAGCGACATCGCCGATGCCATGATCCTCGGGCGCCTGCTCGAGCTCATGGTGGCCAAGGGCGTCGTGCTCGTGATGACTTCCAACTACCGGCCCGACGACCTCTATCCCAACGGGCTGCAGCGCGCGCGGTTCCTGCCCGCCATCGAGATCCTCAAGCGCGACCTCGAGGTCGTCGAGCTTTCCGGCTCCACGGACCACCGCCGGCGCATCCTCGACACGCTTTCCGTGTACTACACGCCCATCGACGAGAACGCCGACGCGCACCTCGCGATGTTCTTCGAGGCGATGACCAAGGCCACGTACGCCGAGAATTCCTCGATCGAGGTGGGCGGCCGGCCGCTCGCCTTCCGCCGCCGGGCCAAGGGCGTGATCTGGTTCGATTTCGCGGAGCTTTGCGAGAAGCCGCGTTCCCAGGTGGATTTCCTCGAGATCGCGAGCGCGTATCACACCGTGCTGATTTCGGGCGTCCGCCGGATGATGGTGGCGCAGACCGATGTCGTGCGGCGCTTCACCTGGCTCGTGGACGTGTTCTACGACCAGCGCGTGAAGCTGGTCCTTTCGGCCGATGCCGAGCCCGAGGACCTGGTGCAGGTGCTCGACACCTCGGCGCCCCACGAGCGCATGGTCCAGAAGGAATTCGCCCGCACCGCGAGCCGGCTGCGGGAGATGCAGTCGCGGGATTATTTCTCGCGCCGGCACGCTTCGGCTGAAAATCCCCGCGTTCTGGTGAAATAATTGGCCATGTTCAAGGCGATCGTCCTCGACAAGAACGAAGGCATCTTCCAGTCCCGCGTGGCCGAGCTGGAGGATTCGGCGTTGCCGGAAGGCGACGTGGTCCTCTCGGTCGATTTCTCCACGATCAACTACAAGGACGCCCTCGCGCTCGCGAACGCTTCGCCCATCGTGCGCAAATGGCCGATGGTGCCGGGCATCGACGGCGCGGGCACGGTGCTCGAAAGCTCCCACGGGATGTGGAAGCAGGGCGATCGGGTGATCCTCAATGGCTGGGGTGTCGGGGAGAGCCATTGGGGCTGCCTCGCCCAGAAGGCGCGCCTCAAGGGCGATTGGCTCGTGCGCTTGCCCATGGGCATGTCTCCGAAACAGGCCATGGCCATCGGCACCGCGGGCTACACGGCGATGCTTTGCGCGCTGGAGATCGAGCGGCTCGGCGTCACCAGGGAGCGCGGCGAAGTGCTCGTGACCGGCGCCACCGGCGGCGTGGGAAGCGTCGCTGTCGCGATCCTCGCCCGGCGCGGCTATCGCGTCGTGGCTTCGACGGGCAAGATGGACGAGGCCGCATACCTGCGCCGCCTGGGCGCCGCCGAGGTCATCGATCGCAAGACGCTCTCGGAGCCCGGCAAGCCGCTGCAGAAGGAACGCTGGGCCGCCGTGGTCGACTCGGTCGGAAGCCACACGCTTGCCAATGCGTGCGCGCAGACGCTGTCCGAGGGTGTGGTCGCCGCCTGCGGCCTCGCGCAGGGCATGGACCTGCAAACGAGCGTCGCGCCCTTCATCCTGCGCGGCGTGACGCTGCGCGGCATCAACAGCGTCTACGCTCCGCGCGAGCTGCGCGAGAAGGCGTGGACCCATCTTGCCCGTGAAGTCGATCCGGCGCTCCTCGAGACGATGACGGTGGAGATCGCGCTCGACGAGGCCCTGGCGCGCGCGCCCGATGTCCTCGCCGGGAGGATTCGCGGACGGATCGTGGTGGACGTGAACCGGGAAGCGAAGGCCGCGGCGGTCCAGGCGCCCGCGCCGGCGGTGGCGGCCACCCAGCCCCCGAAGGCCGCCAAGGCTCCGCGTCCCGAGCTCGAGAAGACGCTCACGACCGCGCAGGGCTTCTACGCGCGATCGATCCAGGATCCCGCGGCGTTCTGGATGCGCCAGGCGAACATGATCGAGTGGTGGAAGAAGCCCGTGGAGGCGCTCGACTATTCGAAGCCGCCGTTCCGGAAGTGGTTCTTGGGCGGCGAGACGAACCTCTGCTTCAACGCGGTGGACCGCCACCTCATCTCGCGCGCGAGCCAGCCCGCGCTCGTGTGGATCTCGACCGAGGTGGATGCGAAGCGCACCTTCACGTATGCGCAGCTCGCCGACGAAGTAAATCGCTTCGCGGCGATCCTCAAGTCCATGGGCGTCGGCAAGGGCGATCGCGTGCTGATCTACATGCCGATGACGCCGGAGGCCGTGTTCGCGATGCTGGCCACCGTGCGCCTGGGCGCGATCCATTCCGTGGTCTTCGGCGGCTTCGCCGCCGCGAGCCTCGCCGCGCGCATCGACGACGCGCGCCCCAAGGTGCTGGTCACGAGCGACGCGGGCATGCGCATGGGCAAGACGATCGCGCTGAAGCCGCTGGTGGACGAATCGATCAAGCTCGCGAAATCGCCGCCGGACCGGGTGCTCGTGGTGGACCGTGGAATCGACAAGGGCATGTCGCGCGTCGAAGGGCGCGACGTCGACTACGCCACGGAACGCGAGAAGCACGCGGGCGTGAAAGTGCCCGTGGTGTGGCTCGAATCGAACGAGCCTTCGTACATCCTCTACACCAGCGGCACGACTGGAAATCCCAAGGGCGTGCTGCGCGATACCGGCGGCTATGCCGTCGCGCTCGCCGCGTCGATGAAGAACATCTTCTGCTCCAACCCCGGCGAGGCGTACTTCTGCACCTCGGATATCGGCTGGGTCGTGGGCCACTCGTACATCGTGTACGGGCCGCTCATCAACGGATCCACGACGATCATGTACGAGGGCGTGCCCGTGCGTCCCGATCCGGGCATCTGGTGGCGCATCGTCGAGGAGTACAAGGTCACGTCGATGTTCAGCTCGCCCACGGCGATCCGCGTGCTCAAGAAGCAGGACGCCGCGTGGATGCGCAAGCACGACACCACGAGCCTGCGCTACCTGTTCCTCGCCGGCGAGCCGCTCGACGAGCCCACGGCGCGCTGGGTTTCCGAATCGCTCGGCTGCCAGATCGTCGACAACTACTGGCAGACGGAATCGGGCTGGCCGATCCTCACGGCGTGTCCCGGCGTGGAAGACACGCCGCGCAAGTTCGGCTCGCCGTCGTTCCCGGCCTACGGCTACCAGGTGAAGTTGAAGCACGAGGAAACGGGCGCCGAGGTCGGCGTGAACGAGAAGGGCGTGCTCTGCATCATTCCGCCGTTGCCGCCCGGCGCGATGTCCACAATCTGGGGCGACGACGATCGCTACGTGCAGACCTACTACCGCTCCTTCGAAGACGAGCTGGTCTACACGACCTTCGACTGGGCCACGCGCGACAAGGACGGCTACTACTTCGTGCTCGGGCGCACCGACGACGTGATCAACGTGGCGGGCCACCGCCTCGGCACCCGCGAGATCGAGGAGGCCATCCAGGCCCATGCGAACGTCGCCGAGGTCGCCGTGGTCGGCGTGACCGATGCGGTGAAGGGCCAGGTGCCGGTCGCGTTCGCCGTCGTGAAGGATCCCTCGATGGTGGCCACGCCGCAGCTCGCGGCGGCCCACGAGAAGGAAATCATGGCTACCGTCGATCGCGAGATCGGGGCCATCGCGCGTCCTGCGCGCGTGTGCTTCGTCACCCTGCTGCCGAAGACGCGCTCCGGAAAGCTGCTGCGGCGTTCGATCCAGGCGATCTGCGAGGGACGCGATCCCGGCGACCTCACGACGATCGAGGACCCGGGCGCCCTCGAGCAGATCCGGTCGGCGAAGCCCTAGAAGCTTCCCGAGCCCTTGAGGTCGAGGTACCGGTTCACGAGCGCCACCGCGAGCTCCTCCGGCGGCGTATCGAGGAGGATCGCGCCCGCCGATTGCACGCCCCGCAGTGTCGCCGACCGGTCGCGTTCGTACACGGCGCCCGCGGCGAACTTCACGGCGTCTTCCAGGTTCGCGACGGGCGCCGAGCGCATCTCGTCCAGGACCGCCTCGCGCAGGTTCGCGAACAAGACGAGGTGCTTGCGCTTGAGCAATACGAGCGCGGGGAAGAGCGTCTCCTCGTCCTCGTCGCGCAGGTTGGAGACCACGACAACGAGCGAGCGGCGCTTCAGGCGCCTCGAAAGCTCGACCGCCGCGGTGTAGTAGTCGGGCGGACGAAGCGTGGGTTGCGCGTCATAGAGCGTATTGAGGAAGACGTTCAGCGTCGCGCGCGACTTGCGCGGAGGCGCGAAGCGCGGCTCGTCGCCCGCGAACGTCATCATCCCGGCCGAGTCGCCCTGCCTCAGCGCGACGAACGCGAGCAGCAGCACGGCATTGAGGACCTGGTCGAAGTGCGAGATGGCGCCTTCGCGCGCGATCATGCGGCGGCCGCAATCGACGAGGAAGACGATGTGCTGGTCGCGCTCATCCTCGTATTCGCGCGCAATGAGCTTGCCGCGGCGCGAGGTGGCCTTCCAGTCGATCTGCCGCATCGCGTCGCCTTCGCGGTAGTCGCGCAACTGGTGGAACTCGAGGCCCTCGCCGCGGCGGCGGCGGTGCAGGACGCCGATGCGCGAGAGGCGATTCTCCGTGGCGAAGAGCGCGTAGTCGGCGAGCTCCGCGAAATCCGGATAGCACCGGAGCACCTGCGCGTCGCCCACGCGAAGGCGCGCTTGCCAGAGGCCGAGCGCGGAGGAGACGCGCACGTGCGCGGGCTCGAGGGTGAGGTCGCCGCGCTCCGTGGGCCGCATGCGATAGAGGCCCTGGGCGAAGCCCCCGCCCGCCACGACGAGATCCATGGGCAGCCCTTGCACCTCGCACGCGGCGGGGTGGTGGTCGTAGAGCTCGCATCTCAGGGCGAAACTTCCCCGGTTGTGCAGGCGGAGCGCGCAGTCGCGCCAGCGGCCGATGGCGAGCGACGTCGGCACGAAGCGTTCGAGCTCGAGGCGTGGAGCCATCGCCCGCGCCGCCGCGAGATCGGCGATCGCGGCGGCCACGAAGATCGCGAGCGTGCCTTCCCAGACCAGCGTGAGCTCCTTCACGATGGATGCGACGAGCGCGAAGGCGAGCAGGGCCACGCCGGCCCAGAGCATCCTGCGCGAGGGAACCGGAAGCCTCAAAGCCGCGGCGCCTCGACCTGCGCGAGCAGGTCCGCGATCACGGCATCGGTGCCGCGTCCCTCGATCTCGAGCTCCGGCGTGACCGTGATGCGATGGCGCAGCACCGACGGGGCCACGTCCTTCACGTCGTCGGGCGTCGCGAAGGGACGGCCCGCGATGAGCGCGCGGGCGCGCGCCGCCCGGATGAGGGCGATCGAGGCGCGCGGCCCGGCTCCACGCGAGAGCGCGGCGTTGTCGCGAGTGGCGCGGGCGAGCCGCACCGCATAGTCCAGCACGCGGTCGTCCACGACGAGCCTCGCCGCGAGCGACTGCAGCCGCGTGATCTGCGCGGGCTCGATCACGGTCGCGACCATGTCGACGCTGAGACGATCCCCGACCGTCGCGCTCGTGACCTGCCGCGTGAGCTGGCGTTCTTCCTCTTCCGACGGATAACCGATGCGCGCGTTGAGGAGGAAGCGGTCGAGCTGCGCGTCGGGCAGGGGATACGTTCCCTCGTGCTCGATCGGGTTCTGCGTGGCGAAGACCATGAAGGGCTGCGGCAACACATGCGCCTCGCCTTCGATTGTCACCTGCGCTTCCTGCATCACCTCGAGGAGCGCCGCCTGCGTCTTGGCGGGAGCGCGGTTGATCTCGTCGGCGAGCACGAAGTGCGCGAAGACGGGTCCCTTGCGCGTGGTGAACTTTCCCGACGAGGGATCGTAGAGCGTGTGCCCCGAGACGTCCGAGGGCATGAGGTCCGGCGTGAACTGGATGCGCGCGAACTGCCCGCCCATCGTCCGCGCGAGCGCTTTCACGAGGAGCGTCTTGCCGAGTCCCGGCACGCCCTCGACGAGCACATGCCCGCCGGAGACGAGTCCCGTGAGCGCGTCGTCGATGATGTCCTGCTGGCCGACGATGACCTTGCGCACCTCGGCGACGACCGAGGCGATGGCGGAAGCCGCGGCCTGCAGCTCGACCGGGTTGATCTCGTGGGGTTGGCTCATGTCTTGGCCCTCCGGGGCCGTTGCGTTGGCGAGGTGCGCCGGGCGAGCCGCGATTCGAGGTCGCGAAGCGTCGCCACGGTGGATGTGAATTCATCGTCGTTCGTCGTCGGGCTTCCGAGGGCGTCGCGGATCGCGCCTTCGGGCGATGCCGTGAGCTGCGCGATCGCTGCGGCGGCTTGCGAGGCGCCGGCGGAAGCGGCCACGCCACGCCTGCGTGCCGCGCGCATCACGCGCTCCCGCAGCGCATCCAGCAGGTAGCCGCTCTCGGCACGCGACCACAGGAAGCGTCCGCTCGCCACGATGTGCTCCGCGAGGCTGCGGCGTTGCGGCGCGGGATCGGGCGCGAGGGGCCCGAAACGCGGAACGATCCGGCCGAGCCACAGGACCACGAGGAGCGCGGCCGCGACGACCACCGTCCACGCTTCGCGCCAGAGCCATGCACCGAGCGGCGGGGAATCCATCTTGAGGAAGAGCATCACCGGGGCGGCGGGATTCGGCGCGCCCGTCACGAGCCACGCGAACTCCGCGTGATCGAGCCGGCCCACCTGCGTGTTGGCCAAGAAGCGGAACGTGGGAAGGATCGTCACGTGCCCCTCGCCTTCGTCGAAATCGAGGGCCGCCGTCAACTTTCCGGCCGTGATCGAGGCGACGATCGCGCGCTTGCGATCGTCGCGCAGGTTCGTGGCCATCGGCATCAGGTTCGCCCTCAGCTTGCGTCCGGCGCCGGGCCAGTCGAACGCTGTCTCGATCGTGGGTGGCGAGGGCCGCGGCGCCTGGAATTCGTTCTGGGGGCCCTTGCGCGACTCGACGGGCGGCACGTTCCTCACGCCCAGGGCGTCGAGGAGCGGATCGGAGACTTCCCAGCGCTCGGCCTCGACGACGAGGCGTCCGCCGTGTTCGACCCAGTCCACGATCTCGTCCACGTGAGTGGGCGTCATGTACGCGAGGCGGGGCGCGGCGAGGACCAGCGTGGCGCGATGCTGGAGGTTCGACAGGTTCGAGGGAGCGCGGAACACGATCGCCTTCACGCCCATGCGCTCCAGCAGGCGCTTGTAGGCGAGGAACGGATCCTCGACCGCGGCCTTTCCCGACGCGACCCAGTACGGCTCGTATTCCACGCGGTACCAGTTGAGCGCGATGTAGAGGATCGCCGCGGCGAGCGGCGCGCCGATGAGCAGGGACCGGAAAAGGAGCTTTCGGTTCACGCGGGCCTCGCGAGGGGCCCTTGCTCATCAGCCCCCGGGAACTGCGAGCGCCATTCGCGCGCGAACTGCTCCACGGCCGCCGCGGCAACGGGGCGATGACCGTAGGCGAGGAGCTGCCAGGCATTCACGAGATGCGCGAAATAGCCATGGCGGCGCGGTGCGGAATCCCTCACGCGGCGCAGGCAATCTCCCTCGGTGTCGCCCTGCCTGAATTCCAGGCCCTCATCCATGAGGCGCACGAGCGACGCGCGATAGAGCAGAGAGAGCGCTTCTCGCACGCGCCCTTCGCGCGCGAGGGCTTCGGCGGCGCCCGCGACGTCGTCCGGCAGGGATTCGGGGCGCACGTCGAGACCGAACAGAAAATCGGGGCGGGCTCCGCGCGCACGTGCGGAGGCTCGAAGGCGCAGGTACTTCGCGAGGTAGTAGAGCAGGAACGCGACGGCGACCGCGAAAGCGGTCCACGCCGCGAAGCGCGTGGCCTTGGCGCCCAGGCGCAGCACCTTCTCGAGCCATTCCCAGTTGATGGGCTCACCCTTCGGCCGCTCGGGCATGTTCGGACCCACGTACACCAGGTGCCAGCGCTGCTCCTCGTGGCCGAACTCGGGATCCTTGAGGATCTCGTGGATCTCCTTCGCGGCGCGGTCGGCTTCTTCCGCGCGCGCATCGTGCAACGACGCGAACGCGAGGCATGCACCGAGGAGGAACGCGGCGGCGAGGCTCGCGGTCCCTGCCGCACGCGACAGGCTTTCGATGCGCGATGCGAGCTGGCGGAAGCGCAGCTCGATGTCCCAGCCCTCGAGTGCCGTGCGCCGCTGGAGGTAGAGCGTGAATCCGCACGCGACGTAGAGCGGCTCGATCGCGCTCATGGCGATCGCCGCGAGGATCACGCCGCCCGTCATGTTCGCCGCCGGTCCGAACGTTCCGCGCATCCACGTTTCCATGAGCACCTCCATGGGAACCTGAACGGGCAACAGGATCGCCATCGCTAGCGAGAGGGCGAGTGTGAAGATGGCTTCGACGTTCAGGAGCAGGAACGTGAGCCACACCGCCGCGCCGCGGGTCTCGCGGTCGAGCAACCGGATGCGTTGCCGCGATGGCTTTCCCGAAAGGCGCTCAAGTTGGTAGACGGGCAGGTGCAGGGACCGCGCGAAGTCCAGGCGGCGCCAGGTGAGGGCGCCCACGATGCCGCTGCGCCAGAGAGTCGCGGGCAAGCGCCGGAAGACTTGCGCGATGGGCGCCTCGTCCCCGAAGAGCTCCGTGGAGAGCACTTCGAGCACGACGCGGTCGAAGAGCGGCTTGAGCCACCACAGCACGAGCCAGGCGAAGAAGGGCGACTCATGGAAGAACGCGAGCGCGAGCGCGGCGACGGGCAGGAAGATCGCCATCCATGCGAGGTACGCGCTCTTTCCGTGGTCGCGCACGAGCAGGAGACCCACGTCGAGCGCTTCCCACGCGTTGCGCGGCCTCAGCCGCAGCGTCATGCGCTCAAGGTCCACGTTCGCGGCCTCCCAGGGCGAGGAAGGCGATCGTGAGCGTGGCCACGACGGCGCCGACCACGAGCTTCAGGTAGAAGTCGAGCTCGACGCGCGACGACCAGAACGCCTCGATCACCGCGGCGCACACCGTCATCAACGCCGCGCCGTAGAGGAGGATCGCCGCGGATTGGGCGCGCTCCTTCAGGGCCGCGACCCGCGTCTTGCGTCCCGGCGCGATCAGCGCATAGCCGATCATGAGCCCCGCGGCGCTCGCGAGCGTCATGCCGACAAGCTCGGGCGCACTGTGGCCGACCACGAATCCCCAGAAGTTGCGCCCAAGTCCCGCCTGCGTGAGGTGGCCGGCGATCGCGCCGAAGAAGATGCCGTTCGCAAGGAGCACCACGAGCGTGCCGAGTCCGAAGAAGATTCCGCCCGCGAGGCACTGCAGGTCGATGCGGACGTTGTTGAGGATGTAGAAACCGAACATGGCGATGTCCGAATCGGCTCCGCGTTCCGCCCCGAATCGCATGGCCTCGTCCGAGTACATGGACTGGACGTGCGAGAGCCTGTCGGGCGACACGAGGTAGTAGACGAAATCGGGGAACCATTGCAACGCGATGATGCTGGCCACGGTGGGAATGAAGAAGGTCGCCGCGGCCACCGTGACGAAGGGCCACTGGCGCCGCACCTCCGCGGGAAACTCGCGAAGGAAGAAGGAGAGCACGTCGCCGATCATTCCGCCGCGGCGGCGGACGCGCGCGCCGTGCACCGCGAAATGCGCGGCCACCACGAGCGCGTGCAGGCGGTCGAGGAGGGAGGTGCGGTATTGGCGATCGCGCGCGATGGCGAGCTCGGCGGCGAGGCGGCGAAAGAGGGCCGGCACCGCCGCCGCGCTCATCGTGGCCTCCGCCGCGCCCTTCTTCGGTGGATCGAGCGCCTGCGCGAGCCGGTTCCACTCCGCTTCGTGCTGCGACTCGAATTCGATCTGGTTCATTTGCGCTCCACCAGCGCGGCGGCGACCGAATCGATCCGCGTCACGGCCTGCGCTCCGGCCAGGCCCTGCACGAGCGGAGCGGCGAGCTCGGCGATCTCCGCGGCGCGCTCATCGGACCAGCTCGGGCGGCGCTCGACGAAGTCCAGCACCGCGCGCTGCTCAAGCGCGGTGAGCGCAACCGCGGGCGCGGAAGCGGGCGGCAGGTTCGTGCGCCGCGCCTTCGACGCGCGGGGCGCATCGCGATGGATCACGACCGTGCCGGCGGCGAGATCGCCGAGGCGCCTGAATTGCCGGTCGAGCATCATCGAGGCGAGCCCCACGGCGTAGCCGATCGGCAGCATGTCCGCGAGGCGCATCACGTTGCGCAGGAACGCCGCCGCCCACCCGATCGGCGTCCCGTCGCCGTTCACGACGGCGAGCCCGCAGATCTTCTTGCCCGGGGTCGCGCCGCCCCAGAGCGCTTCGAACGGGATGGGATAGAGGATCCAGATCGCGAAGAACGCGATCATCACGAGTCCCATGCCGGACTTCCCCAGCCAGGTGAGCATCGGCGGGATGAGCGTCGTGAGGACCATCTTGCACATGAAATCGATGAGCCACGCCCTCGCCCGGGCGAGCGGTCCGGCGAGATGGAGCGTGATCTCCACGCCCTCGGGAAGCGAGACCGGCCTGAGAGTGTCGATCACCGCCGGCGGGCAGCGGCTTCAGTCGCGCTGCAGGAAGATGTCGCGGTATCCCGCGTACATCGCGCCCCAGACGACCGGACCCAGGACGAGGAAGCCGAGTCCCACGGGCAGCATGGCGACGATGGCTAGCGCGAGCCCCACGATGCCATACAGCAGGAACGGAACGAGGTTGCGCAGGCAGCCGGAGAAGCTCGCGCGCAGCGAAGCCATGGGCTGCGCGTCGTGGAACACGACGATCGCCGGCGCGAACCAGATCGCCATGAAGATGGGGACCATGAGCGCCATCACGACGAGGAAGACCAGCGCGAAGATCGGCGCGAGCGTCATCATGGTAGGGGCGACGGCCGTCGTTCCCTTCATCAGGGGAACCATCACCGCCACGCCGATTCCCACGAGGATCCCGATCATGAACGTGGAGGCGAGGTAGAGGAGCCCGACGAGCAGCAGGTTGCCGGTGTTCTTCTTGAATCCGGAGAAGAGGTCCGAGAGCTGGAGACCGTCACCGTCCTCCAGCTTGCGGCACCCGAGCATGATGCCGCCCGCGAACACGGGGTAGAGCAGGCTTCCGAGAAGAGAACCGCCCGGGACGATGGCGAGTGCGATCCACATCACCGAGAATACGAGGAACATCACGATCCACGTTCCGGGCGCGAGCTTGAACAGGCGCCAACCGTCGGCGAACCATCCCGCGCCCCGCGACGCGGCGACCTTGCGCCCTTCTCCGAGCAGGCCGCTCTCCGAGACCGCGGGCTCGAGGACCGCGGCCTTGGGCGGGGCGAAGGGGTTGCCGCCGTCTCGCGACGTGGACATCGACTACTTCGTGCAGGCGCCCAGGTACTTCGCGTCCATGTGCTGCGCCATCGCCATCGTGCCGCCGCCCTTCGGGTTCTCCATGTTCATCTTCATGTCCATGTGATAGCCGTCGCCCACGAAGGTGATCTTCACGTCGGCGTTCATCGCGCGAGGCTTGGTGCACGTCATCGAGTAGCTCGCGGAGCTTCCCGAAGTCGAGACGTTCTTCACCTGGCAGTCGTTGCTCGATCCGTCGCGGCCCCGGCTCATCGCGCCGCGATCGATGTCTTCCTGCGTGAGGCAGTGCTGCGTGGTGAACGACTGTTGCCCCATTCCCGGCGGCATTCCCGGCATCTGGGACATGTCCATCTGCATCTTGTATTCGTAGAGGCCGGCCTTCGCCTTGCTCTTGAAGAAGGAGAGGTCGTCCGCCAAAGCGGGCGCCGAGGCCGCGACGGCCAGCGCGGCGAGGGCCGCGATCCGGGTGGTTCTCATCGGTTGAATCCTCCGCACAATGGAAGCGCGAGGATACCGAATTCCAGCACGCGGAGCCACCTATAGAATAGAGGGATGGACAAGAAGGAACTCAGGCGCGCCATGATCGCGAGGCGCGACGCCATCCCACCGGAAGAACGCGCGCGCCTCGCGGCAAGATTCACCGAACGCCTCGTCGCGATGCCGCAATATCGCGATGCGCGCATGGTGCTCGCCACCATGACGATCGGCAGCGAATTCGACACCCGGTCTTTCATCGAACGCGCCGTGGCGGACGGAAAAGCGATCGTGCTCCCGAGGGTCACGCCGCCGCCGCGCCGGCTGGAGATCCGCGCGGTTCGCGATCTCGCCGCGGATCTCGTTCCCGGCGTGTGGGATATCCCCGAACCCGATCCGGCGCGATGCTCCCCGGTGCAGCTCTCCGAAGTGGATTTCGCATGGATTCCGGCGCTCGCCGTGGATCGCGGGCACTACCGGCTCGGATACGGCGCCGGATATTTCGACGGATTGCTCGCAGGGCGCGGCAAGCGGCCGTTCTGCATCGCGGCGTTGCCCGCGCAATTCCACGTGGAATCGCTGCCGCGCGAATCGCACGACGTGCCGCTCGATGCGGCGATCTCCGAGCTGTCGCCGTGAGCGCGCTCCTCATCGATGGAAAAGCCATCGCGGCGACCTATCGCCAGGAGCTCGCGGTACGCGTCGCGCGCCTGAAGGATCGCGGCGTGCTGCCGGGGCTCGCGGTCGTGCTCGTGGGCGAGGATCCGGCGAGCCAGGTCTACGTGCGCAACAAGGCGCTCGCGTGCGAGGCGACGGGAATCCATTCGGAAGTGCACCGGCTTTCCGCCGACACCTCCCAGGCGCAGCTCATCTCGTTCGTCCGGCGGCTGGACGCGGACCCCGCGATCCACGGCATCCTCGTGCAGCTCCCGCTGCCCAAGCCGCTCGATGCGCGCGCGGTGATCGAGGCGATCCTTCCCGAGAAGGATGTGGACGGCTTCCATTATTTCAACGTGGGTTCCCTCGTGGTCGGCGAGCCCGCGTTCTATCCATGCACGCCGTGGGGCGTGATGAAGATGCTCGAGCACGAGGGCGTTCCGATCGAGGGGTCGCACGCGGTGGTCGTCGGCCGCTCCACGATCGTCGGCAAGCCCATGTCGCTCCTGTTGCTCAACGCCGGCGCGACAGTCACGATCTGCCATTCGAAGACGCGCGACCTCGGCGCGATGACGCGCCAGGCCGACATCCTCGTCGCCGCGGTCGGAAAGGCGCGCATGATCAAGGCCGACATGGTGAAACCCGGCGCCGTCGTGATCGACGTGGGCATCAACCGGTTGCCCGACGGCAAGCTCGTGGGCGACGTGGACTTCGGCGCGGTGCGCGAAGTGGCCTCGCGCATCACGCCCGTGCCCGGTGGCGTGGGACCCATGACGATCGCGATGCTCCTGGGCAACACAGTGAAATCCGCCGAACGTGCCGCGGGCCTCGCCGCCCAAGGGGAAACGCGCATCGCGTGAGGCCGGCGCCATGACACCCTACGAGCAGGGACTCGACCGCAACGCGGCGAACTACGCGGCGCTCACGCCGGTATCGTTCCTGGCGAAGGCCGCGTATGTGTATCCGGAGCGGATCGCTGTCGTCCATGGCGAGCTGAGGCGCACCTGGAGCGAGGTGTATTCCCGCGCGCGCCGCCTCGCCTCCGCGCTCGCGCGGCGCGGCATTGGCCGCGGCGACACCGTGGCGGCGATGCTTCCCAACGTTCCCGCGATGATCGAGCTGCACTTCGGGCCGGCGATGACGGGCGCCGTCCTGAATACGTTGAATACGCGACTCGATGCCGAAGCGATCGCGTTCATGCTCGATCACGGCGAGGCGAAGGTGCTCTTCACGGACCGCGAGTTCTCGGGCGTGGTCGCGAAGGCATTGGCGATCGCGAAGGCGCGCCCGCTGGTGATCGACGTGGACGACGCGCTCTGCGAAGGCGGCGAGCGCCTGGGCGCGATCGAATACGAAGCGCTCCTCGAGGAAGGCGATCCGCAATTCGCGTGGTCGGCGCCGCCCGACGAGTGGGATGCGATCGCGCTCAACTACACCTCGGGCACCACCGGCAATCCCAAGGGTGTCGTCTACCACTAGCGCGGCGCGTACCTGAATGCGGTCAACAACATCCTCGACTGGTCCATGCCGAAGCATCCCGTGTACCTCTGGACGCTTCCGATGTTCCATTGCAACGGCTGGTGCTTCAACTGGACGATCGCCGCGGCCGCCGGCACCAACGTGTGCCTGCGAAGAGTCGAGGCGAAGGCGATCCTCGATCTCATCCGCGAGCATCGCGTCACGCATTATTGCGGCGCTCCCATCGTGCACTCGATGCTGGTCAACGCGCCCGCGGAATTGCGCAAGGGAATCGATCACGAGGTGCATTGCCTCGTGGCGGCCGCGGCTCCGCCCGCCGCGATGATCGAGGGCATGGCCAACATCGGCTTCGACATCACGCACGTCTATGGCCTCACCGAGGTCTATGGGCCGGCGGCCGTGTGCGCCAAGCATCCCGAATGGAGGGCGCTTCCGCTCGAAGAGCAGGTGCGCCTCAACGGGCGCCAGGGCGTGGCCTACCTGCTCCAGGAGGGCATGGACGTAATGGATCCGGAGACGATGCGCTCCGTGCCATGGGACGGCGAGACCATGGGCGAGATCATGTTCCGCGGCAACATCACGATGAAGGGCTACCTCAAGAATCCGGCGGCGAGCGACGAGGCGTTCCGCGGCGGCTGGTTCCACACGGGCGACCTCGCGGTGATGCATCCCGACGGTTACGCGAAGATCAAGGACCGCTCCAAGGACGTGATCATCTCCGGAGGCGAGAACATCTCGTCCCAGGAGGTCGAAGATGTGCTGCATGGGCATCCCGCCGTGATGCTCGCCGCCGTGGTCGCGCAACCCGATGCGAAATGGGGCGAGACGCCGTGCGCGTTCATCGAGCTGAAGGAGGGCGCTTCGGCGAGCGTCGAGGAGATCATCGAGTTCTGCCGCGCGCGCATGGCGCGCTTCAAGGCCCCGAAGAGCGTCGTCTTCGGTGCGCTGCCGAAGACCTCCACGGGCAAGATCCAGAAATTCCTGCTGCGGGAACGGGCGCGAAGCACCGCGGCCATCGAATGACATTTGATCCGGGAAAATCCATGAGCGCGATGCGTGAAGGGCAGGTGCGGTGCCTCGATCCCCACGGGTTTCATTTCATGCGGTACACGGAGTGGGGCGATCCCGGCAACACGCGCGTCGTGATCTGCGTGCACGGCCTGACGCGCAACGCGCGCGATTTCGACTATCTCGCCGAGAGCCTTGCAGACGCGTATCGCGTCGTGTGCCCCGACGTGGTGGGGCGCGGGCGCAGCGACTGGCTTCGCGACCCTGCCGACTACAACTACCCGGTCTTCTGCGGCGACATGGCGACGCTCATCGCGAGCCTGCACGCGGAGACCGTCGATTGGGTAGGCACGTCGATGGGCGGCATCATCGGCATGTTCCTCGCGTCGCCGCCGGGTTCGCCGATCCGCAAGCTGGTCCTCAACGATGTGGGCTGCTTCATCCCGAAGGCTGCGATCGAACGCATCGGCCAGTACCTGGGCCGGGACCTTGCGTTCGACACGATCGATGCCCTTGAAGCGGCGATGAAGACGGCGAGCCCGTTCGGGAATCTCTCCGCCGAGCAATGGCGGCATCTTTCGCTCCACGTCGCGAGGCATGACGAGGACGGCCGCTGGCGATTCCGCTACGACCCCGGCATCGCGAAGAACTTCCACGCGGCTCCCCCCGCCGATATCGACTTGCGCCGCTTTTGGAACGCCTTCCACGGGCCCGCGCTCGTGATCCGCGGCGCCAACTCGGACCTGCTGCTCGCCGAGACGCTCGACGAGATGTGCGCGCGTCCCCACACGGAACGGCTCGTCGTGCCGGACACCGGGCATGCGCCGATGCTGATGGACGCTCACCAGGCCGGCGCGGTCCGGCACTTCCTGCTCACCTGAGTGGCCTACGACGCGCTCATCGTCGGCGGCGGTCACAACGGCCTCACGTGCGCGTGCTACCTCGCGGCCGCGGGGCTGCGGGTTTGCGTCGTCGAACGGCGCGCCGTGTTGGGCGGGGCGGCCGTCACGGAGGAGTTCCATCCGGGATTTCGCAACTCGACCGCGAGCTACACGGTGAGCCTGCTCAATCCCAGGGTGATTCGCGACCTGAAGCTCGCGCAGCACGGCCTGCGCGTCGTGGAGCGTCCTTTCGCCAACTTCCTCCCGCTGCCCGATGGCAACCATCTCAAGGTCGGCGGCGGATTGGAGGCCACGCAACGCGAGGTCGCGCGCTTCTCGAAGAAGGACGCCGCGCAATTGCCGCGTTACTACGAGCGCCTGGAGGTCGTCGCCGATATCCTGCGCGCGCTGATTCTCGAGACGCCGCCGAACGTTGGCGGCGGAATCCGCGACCTGTTTGCGGCGTGGAAGTCGGCGCGCGTGCTGAACGCGCTGCCGCTCGATGCGAAGCGCGACGTGCTCGACCTCTTCACGCTCTCGGCGTCCGAGTGGCTCGATCGCTGGTTCGAGTCCGATCCGATCAAGGCGTGCTTCGGATTCGACAGCGTCGTGGGCCATTTCGCGAGTCCCCATTCGGCGGGCTCGGCCTACGTCCTGCTTCATCACGTCTTCGGCGAGGTGAACGGCAAGCGCGGCAGCTGGGGGCACGCGATCGGCGGGATGGGAGCGATCACCCAGGCGATGGCCGCCGAAGCGCGCGCCCGCGGCGTGGAATTGCGTACCGGAAACGGGGTGGCCCGCATCCAGGTTCGCGAAGACCGCGCGGCCGGTGTGGTCCTCGAGGATGGAAGCGAGATCGACGCGCGATGCGTCGTCTCCAACGCGCATCCGCGGGCGCTCCTGGGCTTGCTGGGAGAGCAGGGTGGTGATTGGCGCGAGGCGTTCGCGCACCATCAATCGGAAAGCGCGACCTTCCGCATGAACGTCGCGCTCTCGGAATTGCCGGACTTCACGGCGCTTCCCGGAATCGCGGCGCAACCGCATCACAGCTCGGGGATCATCCTCGCGCCGTCGCTCGCGTTCATGGACCGCGCTTACTCGAGCGCGCGCGAGCAGGGCTGGTCGAGCGAGCCCATCGTCGAGATGCTGATTCCCAGCACCGTGGACGACACGCTCGCGCCGCGGGGCGCCCACGTCGCAAGTCTCTTCTGCCAGCACTTCCGCTACGAGTTGCCGAACGGCGCCACGTGGGAGGCGGAGCGCGGCCGCGCCGCGGACGCGGTGATCGATCACGTGAACCGGTTCGCGCCGAATTTTCGAACGTCGATCATCGGCCGCCGCGCCCTGTCGCCATGGGACCTGGAACGCGAGTTCGGACTCGTTCGCGGCGACATCTTCCACGGCAAGCTCACGATGAACCAGCTCTTCAGCGCGCGTCCCGTCCTCGGATATGCCGACTACCGCATGCCGGTGAAGGGCTTGTACCTCTGCGGGGCCGGGGCCCATCCCGGCGGCGGCGTGACGGGAGCGCCAGGGCACAACGCGGCGCGCGAGATCCTTCGGGACCTGGGACGCCGCATGCGTCACGCCTAGCGGCGCGTCACGAGCTCCACTTCGGGGGGACCTTCGCGAGGAACGCATCCACGCCTTCGCGCGCGACGTCGCTTGCCATGTTGCCCGCGATGGTGCGGGTCGCATCCGAATATGCGGCGGCGAGGCCGGTCTCGAGCTGCCGGTAGAAGAGCGCCTTGCCGAGCGCCAGCACCTCGCGGGGCTTGGCGATGAGGTTGTTGGCGAGCTCCTGGACGGTCTCCATGAGGCGATCGGGGGGAGCCACGCGGTTCACCAGTCCCCATTCGAGGGCGACCGGGGCTTCGATGAATTCGCCGGTGAAGAGCATCTCCGCGGCGTGTTTGCGGGAGATGTTTCGTGTGAGCGCCACGGCGGGCGTGGAGCAGAAAAGTCCGAGATTCACGCCCGAGACCGCGAAGCGCGCATTCCCGCTGGCGACTGCGAGATCGCACTGCGCCACGAGCTGGCATCCTGCGGCCGTGGCCACGCCGTTCACGGCCGCGATCACGGGCTGCGGCAGGGTGACGAGCTGCTGCATCACCGTGCTGCAGAGCGTGAAGAGCTCGCGGACCTCGGCCTCGGTCGCGAGGCTCCGCAGCTCGTTCAGGTCATGGCCGGCGCAGAAAGCGCGCCCGGCACCCGCGATGACGACGACCCGGACGGTCTCGTCGACGGCGACTGCATTCAATTCCGCGGAGAGGGTCTCGAGGACCGCGCGTGAAAGCGCGTTGTATTGCTTGGGCCGGTTGAGCGTGAGCGTGGCGACCCTATCGCGGTCCGCGCGGAGCACCACAGGATCCGCCTGGGCATCGGTTTCGCGAGGGCGATCGTTCATGAAAAGTCCCGAAAAACCCGGTCAAGCCGAATTATCGCACCCCGGAATGCGGAAAAACCTGCGTTGCCAGAGGGAATCAACAGGAATAACATGGATTTGTGCCACTCCTTGCGGCCTCGGTGTCCTGGGAGGAAGTGGTGCATGAGGCCATCAGAACAAGGAAAATGAAAAAATGAATTGGCGCGCGCGGTACTGCGGAGTGGCGCTTGTGGCCGTTTTGGCGAGCTTTTCCTCGCCCGGGGCCATGGCGCAGGGCAGCGATCCAGTCGTAGAGAATGCCAAGCGGCTGCTGGCCGCCGGCAATCCCAAGCAGGCTTACCAGGAGCTTTCGGCCGTCCAGTCCAAGATGTCGGGGATGCCGGAGTTCGACTACCTCTTCGGCGTCGCGGCGCTCGATAGCGGGCATATCGACGATGCCATCATCGCTTTCGAGCGCGTGCTGGCGATCGTTCCCGGCCACGCGGGCGCCCAGATGGACCTGGCGCGCGCGTACTATGCGGCCGGGTCGTTCGACCTCGCGGAGGCGGCCTTCCTCAAGCTGCAGGCCTCCAACCCGCCTCCCGCGGCCCAGATCGCCATCAATCGCTACCTGGAGACCTTGCGGGCGCGCCGCCTGCTCACCTCCGCGGGATGGAGCGGCTGGGGCGAGCTCGCGATCGGGTACGACTCCAACATCACCGGCGTGCCGGGCAATTTCGGCGCGGCCGCGGCGCAGTCCTTCAACATCATCGGAATCACCGCCACGGGCAACGCGATCAAGCGCGATGCGGCGTATACGCAAGGCGCGATCGGTGGTGAATACCACAATCCCATCAGCCGGGGCTGGAGCTGGTTCGTGGGTGGGGAAGCCCGCGGCCGGTATTACTTCGGCGAGACCGATTTCGACATCGCCTCGGGCGAGGTCCACGGCGGCGCGGCGCTCAACGCCGGCGACGACCAGTACAGGTTCACGGGCGCATACGCGCCGTACAACCAGAAGGGCGCGGCACCCGGCGATCCGCAGCCCACGAACGACCGGCGCATCGGCGGCGCGAGCTTCGACTGGCGCCATTCGCTCGACACGCGCCGGCAGTTGGGCCTCGGCATCCAGTACAACGACGTGCGCTTTCCGACGGACACGGTCGAGAATTTCAAGCAGGTGTACGTCGCGGCCTCGTACCTCGAGACCTTCGAGGCCAAGGGTTCGCCGCTCATGTATCTCACGGCCTTCGTCACCAACGACGACGCGAAGCAGCAGTTCGACAACGGCGTGAACGGGGAGACGGCCACCAAGAGCAAGAACCTCTTCGGCGGCCGCAGCTTCTTCGCCTATTCCGCGAACCCGAAGCTGCAGTACTTCGGCAGCCTGAGCGTGATCTACCGCAAGGACAAGGACGACTATGCGCGGTCGACCATCGTCCAGAACGGCCACGACCTCTGGGGCGAGATCGGCGGCGGCGTGGCGTGGCAATTCCGCGACAAGTGCACGTTGCGGGTCCAGTACTACTACTCCAACAACAATTCGAACATCGACATCTACGATTACAACCGCAGCGAGGTTTCCTCGGCTGTGCGTTGCGACCTGAACTAGCTGGGAGAGACTTGCCATGATGAAACGACTGATCGCTTGCGCGTTCGCCGCCCTTCCGATGCTCGTGGGTGCAGCGGCCGGGGAGTTCACCTTCGTGACGGGAGACGTCACGCTCCAGAAGGCGGGCGGCCAGAAGTCCACGCCCGCGAAGGGAACCGCCGTCGACGCGGGCGACCGGATCGTGACCGGCGCGAGTGGAATGGCGCAGCTCACCATGGTCGACCAGGCGCGGCTGTCGCTGCGGCCCAGCACGACATTCCAGATCGAGGCCTATCCCGAGAAGGCCGACTCCGCCGGCGGCGCCGTCCTCAACCTGCTCCGCGGCACGCTGCGCACCTTCACCGGCCTGCTCGCATCGACGAACCGCGAGAAATTCGTGATGAAGACGCGCGTCGCGACGGTCGGAATCCGTGGCTCCGGCAATATCCTGTACGCGTGCGATCCGGGCGAGTGCGACGAGAGCGTGACCAACGGAAAGCCCAACACGGAGCCGGTCACGGTGAACCACACGATCGAGGGCAGCCACTCGGTCACCAACAACCCGGATCCCGGCCATCCCGGAAACGTCGATACGCTCGTCACGGGTCCGGGGCAAACGGTCCTGGTGGCGGGCTTCACGGCGCCGCGCTACATCCCGACGCCGAAGTTCATCGCGAACGTGGCCGTCACCATGACGAACAAGGCGGTGGAGGCTTCCGGCGCGACGGCCGCGGCCGAAACGCGCAACTACTCGCCGAGCGACGCGCCGGCGCTTCCGCCTTCGCAGCAGCCGAGCACGCAGGTCGTGACCGGCAACCCGGTGGGATTCGTGAGCCCCGTCGATGCGACGCGTAACCTGCTGTCCGATCCGATCAACCTGCAGGACGTGATCATCGTCGCGGGCTCGCCATTCCTCGGACAGGCCACGCCGGACGGGTTGCAGCTCAGCGGCTCGAACCTCACGGGCTACACGTCCTATCCGGGTTCGCAGAGCGGCGTGAACCCCGCGATCATCGGCGGAACGCTCACGGATACGCACCAGGTCAACGCCGACGGCGTGAACATCATCATGGGACGCTACGCGAATGCCTCGCTCGGGTTCGACGGCACGCAGGGCGAGACGACGCCCATCCCCGGGAGCACGCACTGGATCTATACGAACTCGGGCTATCCGACTTACTTGTCCGAGGTCCTCACCGGCACCGCGACCTACACGCTCGCCGCGGCCACGTCGCCCACGAACCAGAACAACACGGCCGGCACGCTCAACAGCGCGACACTCGACGTGAACTTCAGCAACCGGGTGCTCTCGTTCAACGCCAACGTGACGATTCCCTCGAACGGCTCGAACAACGGCGGCACGTGGAACCTGAATGCGAGCAACGTTCCGTTCTCGTTCAACACCTTCGCCGCGTCGACGTCCGACACGCTCACGATCACCAACGGCACGGCGAGCTCGGCTACCAGCTCCGCGCTCACGGGCGGTTTCCAGGGCAGCTTCGTCGGCAACGGACTCACGGCGGCGATCCTGGGATACGGGATCAGCGACCACACCTCGACCAGTTCGTCCAACTGGAACGACGTGAGCGGTGTTGCGGCGCTCATCGGCACGCGTCAGAACAACGCGGCCGCGTATCGCGAAGGGCGCATCTCGGATCCGACGAGCTCCCTCTCGGACAGCATCATCCGCACCTACGCGACCACGGACCGGCCCGAGGAGGTCACTTTCGACGCGGCCAACCACGTGATCAGCTTCTCGGCGCCCTTCGCGCCGACCGGTGGTGCCCATTCGACCTACGCGCTCGGCACGGCGACTGTCGTCGATTCGGGCTTCGATCCGGATACCGGCCTGACCTGGGGCCGCTGGTCGGGTGGAGTGGCCACGGTCACCAATGGCTCCTCGACG
>DATGGI010000198.1:0-15062 GCA_035308545.1 Usitatibacter sp. | reverse complement strand
GATCCTCGAGGAAGAGGGCGGCAAGGCGCCCGACGATCCGAAGGTTCTCGCCGCGAGGAAGCGCCTCTTCGGATCGTGGGAAATGAACTGGCTCGCGTACAACACCGGCAACGACGTCGTGCTGCCGGGCGCCACCCAGGGCAAGGTTCCGTTCCTCATGTATCCGCAATGCGAGACCGCGGGCACGCGCCTCGATTCGCTCGACTCCGACAACTTCAAGTACACGATCAGCTCGAAGGAGCTCGCCTGATCAACGCACGACTCGCCGCCGCGGCCCTCATCCTCACGGCGGCGGCGTCCGCGCTCGCGGACGAGGATCCGATCCGCGCCTGGGGCGCGAAGCCCACGCCGCCGCTCGCGACCCACGCGCTCGATGGCCGCAGCGTGAGCCTGCGCGATCTCCAGGGCCGCGTGGTGCTCGTGAATTTCTGGGCCACGTGGTGCGGCCCGTGCAAGGAAGAGCTGCCCTCGCTCGTGAAGCTCAGGCAGAAGCTCGCGGGCCGGCCCTTCGAGCTCGTCACGGTGAACGACGGCGAGTCCGAGTCCACGATCACGCGCTACCTCACGCGCGCGAAACTCGACCTTCCCGTATGGATCGGTCCGCCCAACAGCGCCGCGACGGGCTGGAACGTGCAGGGCCTGCCGATGACCTTCCTCGTGGACTCGAAGGGGCAGGTGCGCTACTGGGTCTACGGGGAGCGCAACTGGACCGAGGGGGAGTCGTACAAGCTGATCGAAACGCTGCTTGCGGAGGCTCCGCATGCCTGATTCGAAGCCGGTGCAGTATCGCATCGTCGACCGCCTGGAGCGCGACTCGGGCGACGAGCTCGGCCGCGTGATCGCGGGCCTCGTCGCGAATCCCGCCCGCATCGAGCCGAAGTATTTCTACGACGAGCTGGGCTGCGCGCTCTACGGCGCGATCTGCCGGCTGCCCGAGTACTACCCCACGCGCACCGAGGCCGCGCTCTTCCGCGACCGCCGCAGCGACATCGCCGATGCGATCGGCAAGGCGCGCCAGTTCGTGGATCTCGGCGCGGGCGATTGCTGCAAGGCGCAGGCGTGGCTGCCCTTCGTGGCGCCCGCCCGGTATATCGCGGTCGACATCGCGGCCGCGGAGATCGAGCGCGCGTTGGCGGGCATGGCGCCGGATTTCCCCGAGGTCGAGATGGTGGGCGTCGTCGCCGATTTCACGCACGGGCTGCCGCTCGACGGCATCCTCGATGCGCAGCCCGCGACGTTCTTCTATCCCGGCTCCAGCATCGGAAACTTCGCGCCCGCCGATGCGCGCGCGTTCCTCGCGCGAATCCGTTCGCAATGCGTGCAACGTCCCGGCAGCGGGCTTCTCATCGGCGTCGACGGCAAGAAGGGCAAGGCCGTCCTCGACGCGGCATACGACGATGCGCTCGGCGTGACCGCGGCATTCAATCGCAACGCGCTGCTGCACCTGAACCAGCGCTTCGGGTTCGATTTCGTGCTCGAGGCGTTCGTCCACCGCGGCTTCTACAACGAGCGCGAGGGACGCATCGAGATGCACCTGGAATCGACGCGCGACCAGGTCGTGAAGCTGGGGACGACGCAGCGCCGCTTCGCCAGGGGCGATCGCATCCACACGGAGAATTCCTACAAGTATCACGCCGCCGAGTTCGAGGCGCTGCTCACGGAGGCGGGCTTCGCCTCGGTGCGCCGGTGGGAGAGCGCGGGCGGCGGGTACTACGTCTTCTACGCGAGCTGACGCGCGCGCACGCGGCCGGCCGCGATGTAGTGCTGCCGCAGCGGCGCCGCGATCACCGAGAAATCCTCGAGGTAGCTTTCCAGCAGCGACCACGGCCGCCCGAGCGAATCGAGATCGGTGATGTAGCCGCGATGCCGGTAGCGCACGAACCAATTGGCCGGAACAACCCACGGCGAGAGCAGCTTGGTGCCCACCGACACGACGCGCGTCCCGGGCCTCACCTGGCCGAAGAGGTTGTCCAGCGCCTCGCGTGAGCGCAGGAGGTCGTGGGTATAGCTGAAGAGGATCGCGTCCGTCGCGGGCGGCACGGTCGCGGCCTGGGCCGACGCATCGACGAGGAGCACGCGGTTCGCATGCCCGTTCAGCCGTTCGCGCGCCATGCTCAACATTTCCGGCGACGGATCGAAACCGACGACGCGTCCCTCGTTGCCGACGCGCTCGAGGAGCCTGGGCACGCACCAGCCGGTGCCGCAGCCCGCATCGACGACGGTCTCGCCGTGGCGAAGGCGAAGCGCGTCGATGGCGCGATCGCGGATCGCGTCGATGCGATGGGTGCTCGCGTCGTAACGCAGGGCGAGGTCGCGGTAGTGCGCGAGTGAGGCTTGCAGGCTCCGGCCGTCGCTCACGCGTCGCGCGCGAGGCGCAATCCCGAGAACTGCCAGCGCGCGTCCGACGGGAAGAAATTCCGGTAGGTCGGGCGGATGTGCGAAGCCGGCGTCGCGCAGGAGCCTCCGCGCAGCACGTACTGGTTGCTCATGAACTTCCCGTTGTACTCGCCGACGGCCCCTTTCGCGGGACGGAACCCGGGGTAGGGGGCGTAGTCGCTGCGCGTCCATTCCCACACGTCGCCGAACATTTGCACGATCTCTCCGGACGCCGGCGCTTCGCGCAAGGCGAGCGGGTGCAGCGCGCCGCTTTCCAGGAAGTTTCCGTCGCGACTCGCGAGGGCCGAGGCGACTTCCCATTCCGCTTCCGTGGGCAGGCGCGCATCGGACCAGCGCGCGAAGGCGTCGGCTTCGAAGAAACTCACGTGGCACACGGGCGTGTTGCGCTCGATGGGCGCCATGCCGTGCAGCGTGAACGTGTGCCACTGGCCGTCGCGCTTTTCCCAATAGAGGGGCGCTTCCCAGCCGCGCGTGCTCACCGCATCCCAGCCCATGGATAGCCAGAGCTCGGGGCGCCGGTAGCCGCCATCCTCGATGAAGTCGGCGAAGTCGCCGTGCGTGACGGGATGCGAGGCGATGCGGAAATCGTCGATCCACACCGTGTGGCGCGGCGTCTCGTTGTCGAAGGAAAAGGCGTCGCCCTCGTGGCCGACCTGCTTCTGGCCGCCCGGGACGCGAATCCACGCGCCGCGCGTCGGCTGGATCTGCGTGAGCGGCCACGGCTTGCGATACACGGGCTTCAACGGATTGCACGACAGCAGGTGCTTCACGTCCGTGAGGATGAGCTCCTGGTGCTGCTGCTCGTGCTGGATGCCCAGATCGACGAGCGCGCTCGTGTCCGCGTCGAGGCGTCCCGCGGTGATGAGGGAAAGCAATCCGTCTTCCACGTGGGCCCGGTAGGCGAGCACTTCGTCCAGCGAGGGACGCGAGAGCAATCCGCGCTGCGGGCGCGGATGCTTGTCGCCCACGGCGTTGTAGTACGAGTTGAAGAGGACGCGGAAGGCCGGATGGAACGGCGCGCGCGCCGGATCGGCCCTCGACAGGACGAACGTCTCGAAGAACCACGTGGTGTGCGCGAGATGCCATTTCACCGGGCTCGCGTCGGCCATCGACTGGATCGCGCAGTCCTCAGCCGAAAGAGGCGCGGCGAGGCTGCGGGTGACCTCACGCACCGCGCGAAAGCGATCGGCCTGCGCACTGCCCCGCGCGGCGACTTCAGCCGACCCTGACATGTCCTTGTCCTTCGACGATCTCGCCGACTGTCGCTGCATGGTCGAATCCCTCCGATCGGAAAATCTCCATCACTTCGTCCACCGCCGATGGCGCGCACGCGACGAGCAATCCGCCGCTCGTCTGCGGATCCGTGAGGAGGATGCGTTCGGCCTCCCCGATGGTCCCGCCCAGCGTGATGCGCTCTCCGTATCCCGTCCAGTTTCGACCCGATGCACCCGTCGCAATTCCCTCGCGCGCGAATTCGAGGGCGCCGGGAAGGAGCGGGAGCGCGGTCCAGTCGAGCTTCGCCGAGGCATTCGAGCCCTTCGCGATCTCGAGCAGGTGCCCGAGGATCCCGAACCCCGTGACGTCGGTGAGCGCGTGGACTCCTTCGATGCGTCCGAGCTTCGTGCCCGGCGTGTTGAGCTTCGTCGTCGCGGCGATCATCGCCTTGTACCCGGCGTCATCGAGGCGACCCTTCTTGAGCGCAGCCGAGATCACGCCGACGCCGATGGGCTTGCCCAGCACGAGCTTGTCGCCCACGCGGGCGCCGGAGTTGCGCTTCAGGTTCTTCGGATCCACGAGGCCGATCGCCACGAGCCCGTAGATCGGCTCGACGGAGTCGATGGTGTGGCCGCCGGCGATCGGAATGCCCGCGCGCGCGCAGACCGATTCGCCGCCCTCGAGGATCTTGCGGATCACCTCCAACGGAATCTGGTTCACGGGCATGCCGACCAGGGCGAGCGCGAAAAGAGGCGTCCCGCCCATCGCGTAGACGTCGGAGATCGCGTTGGTCGCGGCGATGGCGCCGAAATCGAACGGATCGTCCACGATGGGCATGAAGAAGTCCGTCGTGGCGACGATCGCCTGCGTGTCGTTGATCCGGTAGACGGCCGCATCGTCGCTGGTCTCGATGCCGACCAGCAGCTCCTTCGGGATGAGCCCGGGGGCGCTCTTCGCCAGGATCTGTTCGAGGACGCCGGGCGCGATCTTGCAGCCGCATCCACCGCCGTGGCTGAACTGGGTGAGCTTCACCTGCATGTCCATGTGCGACCCCTGCCTCCCCGCCTGTGAGTCGGAATTCTACAGCCGCCCTTACGACAGGAGGTCGGCCACAAGGTTGCGTAACGCCCGCTGCTCGGCGGCCGGGCTGAGGAGCGGCCTGCGGCCGGAGCAGGCTTTTTGCAGGCGTTTGAGGAAGTTCGCATCGTCCCATGCCTGTACGAGGCAGGCGGCCAATCCGGATGCATCGCCGGCTTCGAAGAAGCCCGGGTAGCTTCGCCCGAGAAGTCCCACGTTTCCCGCGATCCGGCTCGCGACGATCGCCGTGCCCGAGGCGATCGCCTCGGAAATCACGTTGGCGCCGCCCTCGACTCTCGAGGGATGCACGAGCAGGTGCGCGGACTGGATCGCGGCACGCGCGAGGCCGTGGGGCAGGGCGCCGGAATAGCGGTAGCGCGAGTCCTGTTGCGCGAGTTTTCGCGCTTCGCGGGCGAGGGCGGCATCGAGCGGTGCGCCGATGTGCCGGAGCGTGATCGGCAAGCCCGCCGGCAAGCGGCGCATCGCCGCGAAGAGCGTGCGCGGATCCTTGACCTCGCGCAGGTGCCCGACTGTCACGCAATGGAGCGCGTCGTCCGGCTTGTGCCGCGCGCGCAGCAGCTTCGCGGACTGGAAGATCACCCGCGCCTTGCGCCGCCAATTCGCTTCGAGGGCGCGCATCGCTTCCTCCTGGAGCACGACGAGATGGCCCGCGCAATCGAGCGAATGCCGCGCCTCGCGGCTTCCGTCGGGAATGTCCTTGTAGAGGTCGGTGCCGCTCAGCGCCACGGCGAGGCCCTTCGGACCGCGCTCGCCGTGATAGCGCGCGACCGAAGCGGCGCTTCGGCGGGCGTGCAATGCGATCATCGCGTCGCAGCGCCCGCCGTCCCATTCACTCTGTAGAATGACCCGGAAGCGATCGCGAAGCATGTCGGCCCATCGCACGGCGGTGCGCCAATTGCCGTTGTTCGCTCCTCTCGTACCGGGCGTGACGATGCAGACCACGGGCTTGGCGGCTGAAACCATCCGAGGATTATACGAAGGCGAGCGCCTCGACCACGCGCTGGTGGATGCGCGCACCCGCACGCTGGCGATCTACGGGCACCTGGACCTGGACGCGCTCGAGGTCGAGCGGATTCCAATCGTGAACCTTCCGCTCTGGGAACTCGCGCACGTCGCGTGGTTCCAGGAGTATTGGTGCCTGCAGGGCGCGGAGGATTCGATGTTCAATTCGAGCCGCGTGCCGCACGCGACGCGCTGGACACTCGATCTTCCCGATGCGAAGGGCGTGCAGAAATACCTGGCCGACACGCTCGATGCGACGCGCGAAGCGCTGGTCCATGCATCCGACGAGGATCGGTATTTCTTCAAGCTGGCGGCGCTCCACGAGGACATGCATGGCGAGGCGCTGATCATGACGCTGCAGACGCTGGCCCTGCCCGCGCCGCGCATGCAACTGCGCGCACGGCCGTTCACTCCGGAGGCGCCGGTGCGCGATCTCATCCTCGACGGTGGAACGTTCGAGCAGGGGGCGAAGCACGGCGATTTCGTCTTCGATAACGAAGGGCCACCGAAGCGCGTCCGCGTCGCGCCCTTCGCGATCGCGTCGCACCCGGTCACGCAGGGCGAGTTCGCGCGCTACGTGGATGAGACGGGCGCCAAACCACCGCGTTACTGGCGAAGGGAGAATGGGCACTGGGAGGCGCGCCGCTTCGATCGCTGGGAACCGGTCGCGGCGGACGAGCCGATGGTCCACGTATGCCTGGCGGAAGCGCAGGCCTACTGCGATTGGGCGGGACGGCGCCTTCCGACGGAAAGCGAGTGGGAATTCGCGGCGCGAAGCGCGGGCGAGGCGCTCGCCTGGGGTGACGTGTGGGAATGGACCTCGACGCCGTTCGAGCCTTATCCCGGGTTCGAACCCGGGCCTTATCGCGACTACTCCGAACCCTGGTTCCACGACCACTACGTGCTGCGCGGCGCGAGCTTCGTTACCCGCAGCCGCATCGCCAATCCCCGCTATCGCAATTTCTACCTGCCCCACCGCGGCGACATGTTCGCCGGATTTCGCACGTGCGCGAAGTGACGTCGCGGCCCTGTATAATTGTCTCCGGCGGGCCTCCCCGCATTGAAGAGCGATGAACCTGGTCAGGTCGGGAACGAAGCAGCCATAGTCGATTCCTTCAAGTGCCGGGGGTCAGGCTCGCCTTTCCCCCCTTCCGAATAGCTGATGACGTATCAAGTCCTCGCGCGTAAGTGGCGTCCCCGGGTCTTCGAGGAGATCGTCGGACAGCCGCACGTCGTGACGGCGCTCGCGAACGCGCTGGATTCGAAGCGCCTGCACCACGCGTATCTCTTCACCGGCACCCGCGGCGTGGGCAAGACCACGCTCGCGCGCATCCTCGCCAAGGCGATCAACTGCGAGACCAACGGCATCAGCTCCCATCCCTGCGGGAAATGCCGGGCGTGCACGGAGATCGACTCCGGCCGCTTCGTGGACCTGATGGAAGTGGACGCGGCGACCAACACCAAGGTCGACGAGATGCGCGAGCTTCTCGACACCGCGGCCTACATGCCGGTCGTCGGACGATTCAAGGTGTACCTCATCGACGAGGTGCACATGCTCTCGCGGCACGCCTTCAACTCGATGCTGAAGACGCTGGAAGAGCCGCCCGAGCACGTGAAGTTCATCCTCGCCACCACGGACCCGCAGCGCCTGCCGGTGACGATCCTGTCGCGTTGCCTCCAGTTCAACCTCAAGCCGCTCACGCCGCAGCTCATCGCGGGGCATCTCAAGCGCGTCCTCACCGAGGAGAAGATTCCGTTCGAGGAGCCGGCGCTGGCGCTCATCGCCAAGGCGGCGTCGGGAAGCATCCGCGACAGCCTGAGCCTCCTCGACCAGGCGATCGCGCACGGCGGCGGTAAGGTCTCCGCGGGCCAGGTGGCCGAGATGCTCGGCTCGCTCGGCGCCGATCTCGTCTGGCCGATCCTCGAGAAGATCGCCGCGGGCGACGGCAAGGGCACGATCGAGGAAGCCGAGCGCATCGCGCAACGCAGCGTATCGCTCGATACGGCGCTGGAAGACCTCGCGTCGATCCTGCATCGCGTGGCCCTCGCGCAAGCCGGCGCGTTGCCGCCGGCCGATGAGCCCGACGCGGCGCGCGTTGCCGCGATGGCCCAGAAACTCGACGCGGGACGCGTCCAGGTGATGTACCAGATCGCGCTGCTCGGCCGGCGCGACTTGCCGCTCGCGCCCGACGAGCTCGCGGGATTCACGATGTCGCTGCTTCGCATGCTGTCGTTCGCGGGCGCCTCGCCGGAGCCGCGGGCGGTGCCGAGCCCTCAACGTGTTGCGGCTCCGCCGCAGGGTGCGGCGACAAAATCTGCGGCGGCGCAACCCGCGGCCGTGGCCCGGTCGACGAGCGCTTTCGACGGCAACTGGCCCGGTTTCGTCGAGCGTTCCGGCCTCACCGGGATGGCGGGCATGGCGGCGCGCAACGCCGAGCTCGTGTCGTTCGAGAACAACAATCTCGAGCTTGCCGTTCCCGAGTCCGCGAAGATGTACGCGGAGAAGGGCTACATCGACAAGCTCAAGGCCGACCTTGCGCCGCACTTCGGCGCCAACCTGCGCGTCACGGTGCGCGTCGGGTCCACCAACGGCAAGACGGTGGCCGCGGCGCGATCGCGCGAGCAGGAACAGCTCCAGGCGCGGGCGAACCAGTCCATCGAGGGCGATCCGTTCGTGAAGAGCCTCGTGCAGGACCTGGGCGCCGAAGTCGTGCCTTCGTCGATCCGGCCGCCCGAAGCCGGCAATTGAGCATCCGGGCAACTGAACGAATTCGAAAGGTGACGCGATGATCCCGAAGGGTGGATTGGGCGCCTTGATGAAGCAGGCGCAGCAGATGCAGGAGAACATGCGCAAGGCCCAGGAAGAACTCGCGAAGACCGAGGTCGAGGGCCAGTCGGGCGCGGGCCTCGTGAAGGTCACGATCACGTGCCGCTTCGCTGTGAAGAAGGTCGCGATCGACCAGAGCCTCCTCACCGAGGAAAAGGACATGCTCGAAGACCTCGTGATGGCCGCCATGAACGACGCGGTCGCCAAGGCCGAAGCGGCGACGCAGGCGAAGATGGCGGGCTTCACGGCGGGACTCAACCTGCCGCCCGGAATGAACCTGCCGGGATTCTGATCGCGAGATGGAAAAACCGGCGGCCCTCGAGGAGCTGATCCAGGCGCTGCGTTGCCTGCCGGGCGTGGGTCCGAAGTCCGCGCAGCGCATGGCCTATCACTTGCTGCAACGCGATCCCCAGGGAGCGGGACGCCTCTCGCGCGGACTTGCGGATGCGGTCGATCGCATCCGCCACTGCGGCCGCTGCAACACGTTCACCGAGGCGGAGATGTGCTCACTTTGCTCGTCGCCCCGCCGCGATGCGTCGCTGCTCTGCGTGGTCGAATCTCCCGGCGATCTCCTGATGATGGAGCAGACGCAGAGTTACCCGGGCCTGTACTTCGTGCTCATGGGCCGCCTTTCTCCGCTCGACGGCATCGGCCCGCGCGAGATCCACCTCGATCGCCTCGCCAAGCGAGCGCTCGACGGCATCGTGAAGGAAGTGATCCTCGCCACGAACTTCACGGTCGAGGGCGAAGCGACGGCACACTACATTTCCGAACTGCTGGCCGGCAAGGGAGTGAGAGTCTCGCGCATTGCCCGCGGGCTTCCCGTCGGCGGCGAACTCGAGCATGTCGACAGCGGCACGCTCGCGCAGGCGATCCTCGAGCGCCGCCCGGCGTAGATGCCCGCCACCTACAGGAATCCGATCCTTCCCGGGTTCCATGCCGATCCCAGCGTGGTCCGCGCCGGGAACGACTACTACCTCGTCACGAGCAGCTTCGAATATTTTCCCGGCGTGCCCGTGTATCGCAGCCGCGACCTCGTGAGCTGGAAGCAGGTCGGCAATTGCCTCACGCGCGAGAGCCAGCTCGAGCTCGCGGGGCAGAAGAGCTCGAAGGGCATCTTCGCGCCCGCGATCCGTTTCCACGACGGCACGTTCTACATGGTCACCACGAACATCGAGAACGGCGGAAGCTTCTTCGTGACGGCGAAGGATCCCGCGGGCGAATGGTCCGAGCCGGTCTTCGTGGGCGAGAAGGGCTTCAGCATGGATCCGTCGCTGCTCTTCGATGACGACGGCAAGGTCTACTACACGCGCCACGGAGGCGGACGCAACGGCGGCGTCTATCAATCCGAGATCGACGTCGCGACGGGGAAGCTGCGCGAGGAACCGAAGCTCGTCTGGCCCGGCACCGGCGGCATCTGGCCCGAAGGCCCGCACCTCTACAGGGTGAACGGCACCTACTACCTCATGATTTCCGAGGGCGGCACCTCGTACAACCACAGCCTCACGGTGGCGCGATCGAAGTCGCCCTGGGGACCCTTCGAGGCGAATCCCGCGAATCCGATCCTCACGCATCGCGACAAGCCCGGGCTGCCATTGCAAGCGGTCGGGCACGGCGATCTCGTGCAGACGCCCGAGGGCGCGTGGTGGGTCGTGCTGCTCGGCATTCGTCCGACGAATCGCCTGCATCACCTGGGACGCGAGACGCTCCTCGCGCCCGTGTCGTGGGATGCGAACGGTTGGCCGCACGTGAATCACGACGAGCCGCTCGCGATCGAGATGAGCACCGAGGGCCTGCCGCGATCGTCGCCATGGCCCGCGGCCTCGGTCCGCACCGAATTCGACGGACCGCGCCTGGGGCCCGAGTGGGTTCACCTCCGCGCGCCCTCGACCGATCGCTGGTCGCTCACCGACCGCCGCGGATTCCTGCGCCTGAGGGGAAACGCCGAGACCCTGGACGAGATCGGCTCGCCCGCGTTCGTCGCGCGCCGCCAGGAGCACTTCAGGATGCGCGCCGCGACGCGAGTTGAGTTCGAGCCCACCGCCAACCAGGTCGCGGGGCTGGTCCTTCGCCAGGACGAGGCGAACCACTACGCGCTGCGAATCACCGGCGTCGCGGGACACCGGCGCGTAGAGCTCGTCACGCGCGTGGCCGGGAACACGAAGATCGAGCACGCTGTCCCGATCGGCAACGGCGCCGTCACGCTGCAGGTCGAGTCGTTCCGCGACCGCTACGATTTCGCGTTCATGCTGGGTAGCGCGCCGCGACGGGACGTGGGATCCGCGCCAACCGCACCGCTTTCCTCGGAAAGGACCGGCGGATTCACCGGTGTCTTCGTCGGGATGTATGCGAGCGGCGCCGCAGGCGCTACGATGCCTGCAGCCGATTTCGCATGGTTCGATTATGAAGCGCTGGACGCATAACCTCGCCGCCACTTGCGCGTTCGCGCTTTCGCTCGCGTTGCCGGCGCACGGGCTCGGCCTGCCGTCATACGTCCTTCACGAACCGGGCAAGGGTGCGTTGGCGTTGGTGAACGCGGGCAAGGCGACGACGATCTACGTCGACGGGAGCGATCATGCCGGCGTGGTCCGCGCCGCCACCGATTTGCAATCGGACATCGAGCGCGTCACGTCCGTTCGCCCGAAGCTCGAGAAGGAGGCGTGGCCCTCGGGCGAGGAGGTCGTGATCGTCGGCACGATCGGCAAGAGCCGCCTCGTCGACGGATTGCTCAAGACCCGGAACATCGACGTGTCCGCGGTCAAGGATCGGTGGGAGGGCTACCTCGTCCAGGTGGTGCTGAATCCGTTGCCCGGCGTTCATCGCGCGCTCCTCGTGGCGGGTTCGGACAAGCGCGGCACCATCTTCGGCATCTACGAGATCTCGGAGCAGATCGGCGTGTCGCCCTGGTATTGGTGGGCCGACGTCCCGGTGAAGCACCAGGACAACCTCTTCATCGCCGCCGATACCCGCGTGACCGACGCGCCCGTGGTGAAGTATCGCGGCATCTTCATCAACGACGAGTACCCGGCACTCGGGGGCTGGGCGCGCGGGAAGTTCGGCGGCCTGAACCACGAGATGTACGCGCACGTGTTCGAGCTGATCCTGCGCCTCAAGGGCAACTACCTCTGGCCCGCCATGTGGCGCGACGCGTTCTTCGACGACGATCCGCGCAACGGGTCGCTCGCGCAGGAATACGGCATCGTCATGGGCACCTCGCACCACGAGCCGCTCATGCGGGACCAGGTCGAGTGGCATCGCCACGGCAGCGGTCCGTGGGACTACGAGAGGAACGGCGAGAAGCTGCGCGAGTTCTGGACGCTGGGCGCGGAGCGCTCGCGGGGCTGGGACAGCATCTTCACGGTCGGCATGCGGGGCGACGGCGACAAGCCCATGAGCGACGAGGCGAACGTCGCGCTCCTCGAGAAGATCGTCGCCGACCAGCGGGAGATCCTCGCGAAGAAAGTCGATCCCGACGTGACCCGCGTTCCGCAGGCGTGGATGCTCTACAAGGAAGTGCAGGAATACTACGAGCGCGGCATGCGCGTGCCGGACGACGTGACGCTGCTCTGGTGCGACGACAATTTCGCCAACATCCGCCGGCTGCCGACGCCCGCGGAGCGAAACCGCGGCGGCGGCGCGGGCATCTACTATCACTTCGATTACTTCGGCGGCCCGCGGTCCTACAAGTGGATCAACGTGACGCCGCTTCCGAAGATTTGGGAGCAGATGCACCTCGCGTGGAAATACGACGCCACGCGAATCTGGATCGTGAACGTGGGCGACATCAAGCCCATGGAAGTCCCGATCGAGTTCTTCCTCGCCTACGCGTGGAATCCGTCCCGCTGGCCGGCCGATCGCCTCCGGGAATACCTGCACCTCTGGGCCACGCGCGAATTCGGGCCGAAGCATGCGGCGGACATCGCGGACATCGTCGCGAAGTACGCCAAGTACAACGGGCTGCGCAAGCCCGAGGCGCTGGACCCGAACACGTTCAGCCTCGTGAACTACCGCGAGGCCGAGACCCGCGTGTCGGAATTCAACGACGTGGCCGAGCGGGCGAGGCAGATCGCCGAGGATCTCGCGCCCGAGTACCGCGACGCCTTCTACGAGCTCGTGTTCTATCCCGCGCGCGCCGCCGCGGTGGTGAACGAGATCAACGTCACGGCGGGGCTGAACCGCCTCTACGCGAGCCAGGGGCGCGCGACGACGAACGAAGTCGCCCGGTACGTGCGTGGCCTTTTCACGCTCGATGCGAAGCTCGCGAGCCACTACAACCTGGATCTCGCCGGCGGCAAATGGGCCGGCATGATGACGCAGACGCACCTGGGATACACGACCTGGTCGGATCCGCCGCGCAACGTCATGCCCGCGATCTCCGAGATCCAGGTGCCCAAGCCCGCCGAGATGGGGATCGTGGTGGAAGGAAGCGAGCTGGCGGGACCGGGACGCGGCGCGAAGCTCGTGCTGCCCGCGCTCGACGCCTTCGATCGGCGCACGCACTACTTCGAGATCTTCAACCGCGGCGAGGACGCCTTTGCGTTCGAGGCGAAGGCGAGCGAGCCGTGGATCGTGCTGAGCAAGAGCTCCGGCAACGTCGACCGAGAGGTACGAATCGAGGTCGGCGCGCGATGGAGCGAGGTTCCGCCGGGCGCGGAGCGGGCGACCGTGACGGTCACGGATCCCGCGGGGCGAGAGATGACCCTGCAGGTGCCTATCCACAACCCCGCAGGCAATCGTCCCGCCGCGGGCGCCGGATTCGTCGAGACCGCGGGCGTCGTCTCCATCGAGGCGGAGCACTACGCGAAGGCCAATGCCCCGAAGGGGCGCGAGTGGCTTCGCATTCCCGATTTCGGCCGTTCGATTTCGGGGATGACGACGATGCCCGCCGAAGCGCCGGCCGCGACGCTCGCCGACGCGATGAGCCTCGAATACAAGGTGCATCTCTTCGACGCGGGCAAGGTCACCGTGCACGCGGTCCTTTCTCCGACGCAGAAATTCCAGCCGGGCCCGGGCTTCCGCTACGCGGTCTCCTTCGACGACGAGCCTCCCCAGGTCGTGAACATCCACGCCGACGAATCGAAACCGTACTGGAGCAAGACGGTGCTGGATGGTGTCGCCGAATTCACGACTTCGCACACGCTCGCGAAACCCGGCGCGCATGTCCTGCGCTTCTGGGCCCTCGATCCGGGCGTGGTGCTCGAGAAGCTCGTGGTGGATGCGGGCGGATTGCTCCCCAGCTATCTGGGTCCCCCCGAGAGCCCGCGCCTCTAGCCATGCGCGTCCTCCTCATCGGCGGAACGGGTTCCATGTCGGCGCGCATCGCCGAGGTCGCAGTCGGCATGGGCCACGACGTGATGATCGTCTCGCGCGGCAAGCGCGCGCTTCCCGAAGGATTGCCCGTGAAGACGCTCGTGGCCGAGCGCGCCGACCTTCGCGCCTGCGCGGCCGACCTCGCGCAGTTCGCGCCCGAGGCGGTCGTCGACTCCATCTGTTTCGAGGCCGCGCGGGCCGAGGATCTCGTGGCGCTCTTCCCGAAGGCGCGGCGCGTGGTGCTCATCAGCAGCGTCGACGTGTATGGCGAGGACGTGGGCGCGATGCCGGTCACCGAGAAACACGGGACCAAGCCCGTGACCTCCTATGCGATGGGCAAGGCTTTGTGCGAGCGCGTCTTGCTCGAAGGCCTCGGCCGCCGCGCGACCGTGATTCGGCCGAGCCACATGCTGGGCCGCAACTATCTCACCACGAGCCTCTGGAGCCGCAGCCCGTATCTCGTCGATCGGCTGAAGAAGGGAAAGGCGATTCCCGCGATCGACGGCGGGCGCAATCTCATGACGCCGGTGTATGCGCTCGACGTGGCGAACTGGGTGATCCGCGCCTTCGATAGTCCCGTGGCCGGTGGGGAGATCTTCAACGCGGTGGGCGACGAGACCGTGACGCAGCGGGATTACTACGCATGCGTCGCGGCGATCCTCGGCGTGGAGTTGAAGCTCGTGGCGATCCCGTCCCACGTGTTCCGCCACCACGTGAAGGAGCCGTCGGTGTTCAACTGGCATCGCCCTTACAGCAACGCGAAGGCCGTCCAGCGCCTGGGCTACAAGCCCGTGGGGACGCTTCGATCGATGCTGGAGGAGACCGTGCGCCACATGCTGGACCACGGGCTCGTGAAGGACTCCTCGGAAAATCCGATCGACGACGCGCTGGTCGAATCGGCGCTGCGCTACGAAGCGGAGCTGGGGAAGCTCCTCGACTCGAAACGCTAGGCGCGGCCGATCTAGGCGGCTCTCTGCGGCATCGCGCGAATCGCGTCGGCGATCGCGCCGCGCAACGCCTTCGCCTTGAACTCGCCGTCGTAGGGAGCCGGCCGCTGCGGCAGGCCGTCGGCGCGCGGATATCGATCCTGGAGCCAGCTCACCGGATCGACCATGCCCCAGCACATCATCGTCTTCACCCGCGGATACGAGAGCGTGAGGTCGAGGTACGCCTTGCCGATCGCAGCGACCGAAGCGTCGCGCCTGGCGATGTC
>DATGGI010000197.1:0-5190 GCA_035308545.1 Usitatibacter sp. | reverse complement strand
GTGAAGGGAGTCATGCGGATACTCGAGGGAATATCCGAATGATACGGTCAAAGCTTGCGATACTGGTTCATGGCCCACACGTTAGGATGATTGCAATTCAGGGAAGACACAGATGAAATCGCTGGGTTCCAGGGTGGAAGGCGCGCGCCTCGAGCGCGTCCAGGCGTCACCGCGGTGGGCGGAGGGCGGCTTCCGTAACCTCCATCCGAAAATCCCCGGCCTGCGCGATCCCAACGCAGCCATGCCCACGATCAAGGAATTCCTCTGCGGCGGCGACCGGCGCATCCCGACCGAGCCGCTTCCCGCGGTGAATCCCCTTGAATCATGGCGGCGCAAGCCGCGAAGCGGCCTTCGCGCCACGTGGCTCGGCCACTCCACGGTCCTCATCGAGATCGACGGCGTACGCGTGCTCACGGATCCGGTCTGGGGCGCGCGCGCTTCTCCGCTATCGCTGGCCGGACCGAAGCGCTTCCAACCCGTCCCCGTGACGCTGCGCGAGATGCCGCCCGTCGATGTCGTGATCGTCTCGCACGATCACTACGATCACCTCGACTATCCGACGATTCGCGCGCTCGCGAAGACCGACGTTCCCTTCGTGACGTCGCTGGGCGTTGGTGCACATCTCGAGGGTTGGGGCGTTCCGGCCGAGCGCATCACGGAGCTCGATTGGTGGGAATCTCACGAGCTGCCCAAGGGTGGCGTGCGCATCACCGCCGCTCCCTCGCAGCATTTTTCCGGGCGCGGCCTCAAGGATCGCAACAGCACGCTCTGGTCTTCGTTCGTCGTGCATTCGCCGAAGCACAGCGTCTTCTTCAGCGGCGACACGGGGCTTACAACGGAGTATCAGGACATCCGCGCGCGTCTCGGTCCCTTCGACCTCGTGATGCTCGAAGTGGGCGCCTTCCACCCGGCGTGGGGCGACATTCACCTCGGCCCGGACAATGCGTTGAAGGCGCATGCGATGCTGGGCGGCGCGTTCCTTCCCGTTCACTGGGGAACGTTCAGCCTCTCGACGCACGCATGGGACCAGCCCGCGGAGGTGCTCTTCGACAAGGGGCCCGCAAGCGGCGTCCAGCTCGTGATGCCGCAACTGGGCGAGGCCGTGGAGCCCGCGCACGTCGATCGCGTCGTGCCCTGGTGGCGGCGTGTCGGGGCGCTCGATCATCCCGTGGCGCCAGAGGCGCACGAGGCGCAGCTCACGTCCGTCGTCCCCTGGCCGCTCGACTAGCGCGTCGGACAATACCTACATCGCGCCCGCCTTGTAACCCGTTTCCGCCGGATCCACGTTTAAGTAATCTGGATGGACAACCGTGGCCCCATGGAGGACGCGATGGATCGCTTCGCTGACCGCTTCGTGATGAAGGAACGAAACCCCGCCGGAGTGATGTTCGTCATCTTGCTGCACGTCATGCTTGTCTATGCGCTGATGAACGGCCTGGGCAGGACGCTGGTGCAGGCGATCAAACCGACGAACGAGGTCACGCTGGTGAAGGAAGCGCCGCCGCCCAAGCCGCCCGAGATGAAGATCATCCCGAAGCCGGAGGTCGCGCCGGTCCAGAACGTCACCGTGCCGATCCCGGAATTCAAGGTCGAGACGCCTCCGGAACCGACGATCGCCGTGACTCCGGTCGAGAATCCGGCGCCCGCGCCTGTCGCGGCCGTCCAGGGCACGCCCGACAACACGCCCACGGTCGCCGTGCGCAAGGAATTCAAGGCGGCCTATCGCGTGGAGCCGGTCTATCCGCGCGAAGCGCGCACCCAGAACATCACGGGCAAGGTCGTGGCGCATGTGTACGTCGCGCCGAACGGCAGCGTGACGCGCGTGCAGATCATCTCATCGACCCATCACGTCTTCGATCGCGAGGTCGTGAGGGCGCTCTCGTTGTGGAAATTCAATCCCGAGGCCGTTGGATTCGTCGGCGAATACGAGATCGCGTTCAATTTGAAGGATTGAATGATCGGGTATGCTTTCGGGCATGCCCGATTTCCCCCGTGACAAGCGCCGGCACGAACGGATGCACATGTTCCTCGTGCCCACCCAGGAGGAGCGCGTCCGCTTCTGGGTGAACAAGCCCGCCAAGGATCTCGACGCGCGCGCCGGCGTGATCCTCGACGCGAGCGAAAGCGGCATGAGGATCCTCGTCGACGATGACGGTGACTTCATGGGCGGCCACTACCGCGTCCAGCTCCTCGTGGACGGCCTGATATCGTGCTCGATGAAGCTCATCTGGTGCGAGGCCGATGAAGGCCTGGGCTACATGGCCGGCATGCAATTCGACGAGGGCGGCGACGACGTCGTGGCCTATCTCGCGGCGCATCCTCCCACCGCGGACCATCGCACCTGGATCTCCTGCACGCTGAGGCGCATCGAACCCCGCTAGGAGTTCCGCTTCTTGTATGTCCCGACGAGCACCGCCTCGCCGAGCACATGCCCCTTCATCGCCTTCTCCAGCGCCGCCTTGTTCGCGTTGGCGATGGTGAGCTTCGTATCCAGCGCGTAGAGCTTGTGGTAGTAGCGATGCGATCCGATCGGCGGGCACGGGCCGCCATAGTCGGTGCGCTTCCAATCGTTCGCGCCGGCGAGCGTCCCCGGCGGCAGGACCTTGGCCGCGTTCTTGGGCAGCTCGTTCGTCGTGGCGGGAATGTTGTAGAGCACCCAGTGGACCCAGGTCATCTTGGGCGCGGTGGGATCAGGCGCATCCGGATCATCGACGATGAGTGCGAAGCTCTTCGTGCCGGCCGGCGCGCCGCTCCAGCTCAGCGGCGGTGACGCGTCGCCCCCTTCGCATGTGTGGATGACGGGGATCGCTCCGTTCTGCAGGAATGCAGGCGATTCGAGTGTGAAAGCCATTGTATTTCCCTCCTCACTACGAGTGGGACATCATCAGTTTCGGCTAAGTTTCTTGTCCTACAGAAGGCCCGATGCCTCCGCTGCGCGGCCGCCTTCGACGACGAGGCGCGCCACGCGCACGGGCCCTGCGGATTCGCCCGACGCGACGATTTCCGCGACGGCGCGATCGATGTCTTCGTCGGTGTGGCGAGGCTCGCGAATCAGGAGGAACGAGGCGGTGTCCTCCGTCGCCCACGAGTAATCGAAGGCGACGTCAGCCTGGGTGACGCGTCCCCATGCGCGAGCCTTCGCAAGGCGGTCGACGGTGACCACCAGGGAAGAGGGAATTACACTGCGCGCCATGCCGCATGATATTCCCCCGGAAGCGGCGTGTGAGCCTCCTCGAGTCCTACACGGGCGACCGGCTCCGCTTCGACCTCTTCCACATGGAAGCGCGACACCGCTTCGACGAGCGTGCCGGCCTGCGCCGTCATCTCGTGGGCATCGCGGGCCGCCTGCTCGACGAGGGCGACATTCATCTGGGTCATGCCCTCGAGCTGCGCGACGGCTCCATTCACCTGTTCGATTCCGCTGAGCTGCTCGCGCGACGCCTCGGCGATCTCCGCGACGATTCCCTTCACCGCCGACGTCGAGTCCACGATGCGCTGCATGGTCTCGCCCGCCGCGCTCACGAACTTGGCGCCGTTGTCCGTCCGCCGGACAGACTCCTCGATCAGCAGCTTGATGTCCCGCGCCGACGTGGCGCTCTGTTGCGCGAGGGCCCGCACCTCGGCGGCCACCACGGAGAATCCGCGGCCTTGCTCTCCGGCGCGCGCCGCTTCGACGGCGGCATTCAACGCGAGAAGGTTCGTCTGGAACGCGATCCCGTCGATCACGCCCACGATGTCGGCGATCTTGCGCGACGCCTTGCGGATGTCGTCCATGGTGTCGATGGCGCTGCCCATTGCGGTGCCGCCTTCGCGAGCGATGCGCGACGCCTCCGCCGCGAGCTCGTGCGCGCGCGATGCGTTCTGCGTATTGAGCTTCACCGTCGTCGCCAGCTCTTCCATCGACGCGGCCGTCTCCTCGAGGCTCGTCGCCTGGGCGCTCGTCCTTTCGGATAGATCGCGGCTCGCCGATACCAGCCGGCCGGCTGCTTGCGCGACCCACTGCGCGCTCGACGCCGCGCCGGCCGCGAGCCGGGAGAACTCGGCCGACATGGCATTGAGGTTCGCCGCGACGCTCTCGCGGTCGCCTTCGCGAACCGCGATGCGGTGATCCAGCCGGCCCTCGGCCACGCGGCGCGCGCCTTCCACGAGCTTGTTCTCGTCCGCCCCCAGGAGCCGATGCAGCGCCCGCGCGATGAGGTTCGTGAGCACGAGGCAGAGGGCGAGGGCAAGGGCCGTGGCGACGAGCGTCACCATGATCTGCGTCCGAACTCCATGAAGCGCCTCACCGTACGCCTGGTCCGCGGCATCGACTTGCAGGGCGATCACGCCGTCGAGCGCTTTCGAGACGGCGTTCATCTGCGGCGTGTACCGGGTCTGCGAGGCGATGTCGGCCTCGGCGAATTGTCCCTTGCGAAGCTTGTCGAGGACGGCGGCGAGGCCATCGTCGCGGCTCTTCGTCACCGCATCGCTCAGCGTCGCGAGCGCCGCCTTCTCGTTCGCGTCGGCCGCGGAGGCCTTGAGCTTGTCGATCGTCTTCGGAATCTCGACCGCATCCTTCTTCACGGTCGCCTCGAGCTCCGCCACCATGATGTCGTTGGTGGCCGCGAGCGTCGCGAGCACCTGCGCGCGCTGGCGCTCGAGCTTGCGGGCGATCGTATCGAGGCTCACGAGCGGCTTCAGGCGCCCCGTCTCGACCGAGCCCATGCTTTCGGCCACCCTGTTCGTGGCCCATGCCGCCAAAGCTCCCACGGCTCCGATGAGCACGGTGGCGGTGATGGCGAACGCGGTCAGCCGCGCACGCAGCGAGAACTGTTTCATGGTTGGTTGCGGATTCCTGTCGACGAGGGGAGCGCGGGGCGGCTCCACAGGGTAGAAGGTCTCCGTGACGGATTCGCGACTAAATCAGACGACTTCGATCGTTCCCGGGTAAGCGGCCAGCCGTTGGTCCGTGGTGATCAACGCCATCGGCTCGCTGATCGCCTGCGCGATGAGCATTCGATCGAACGGGTCGCCATGGATCGCCGGCAGGCGGGAGACCGCGACCGCGTGCTGCGCCGTCACGTGGAGCTCGTGGAAGCCATTCTCGTTCAAGGTCTCGTGAATCGCCGCGGCATCGGCCACGAAGTCATCCCTGCCGAGCCCGGCCTTGATGGCGATCTCCCACAGGCTCGCCGCGCTGTAGAAAAATCG
>DATGGI010000196.1:0-25927 GCA_035308545.1 Usitatibacter sp. | reverse complement strand
TGGCCCGAGCTTTCGCTTTGGCTGCCGCGGAAGATGGGGATGATGTAGGCGTAGGATTCAAGTTCGAAGAACGAGGAGGATTTCAATGAAGCTTTCCAGAATCTCGCTGCTGGCCGCCGCGCTCGTGCCGGCGATCGCAATCGCCCAGGCTCCGGCCGGCTATCCCGCCGACTACGCCAAGGTCATCGCCGCGGCGAAGGCCGAAGGCAAGGTCGTGATCTACAGCGCGCTCGACACCAAGGCCGCGCAGCCGCTGATCCGCGATTTCAACGCGGTGTATCCGGATATCAAGGTCGAGTACAACGACATGAATTCGACCGAGCTCTACAACCGCTTCATCGCGGAAGTGGCGGCGGGGCAGGGCGGGGCCGACGTGATGTGGAGCTCCGCCATGGACCTCCAGGTGAAGCTCGTCGACGAAGGCAAGGCGATGGAATACAAGTCGCCCGAGATCCCGAAGCTGCCCACGTGGTCGGTGTACAAGAACCAGGCTTATGGCACGACGTTCGAGCCTGCGGTCTTCATCTACAACAAGCGCCTCGTGACCGGCGCGGAGATCCCGACGGACCACGCGTCGTTCGCGAAGATCATCAATTCGAACCACGAGAAGTTCAAGGGCAAGGTCACCACGTACGACATCGAGAAGAGCGGCGTGGGCTTCATGTTCGTGGTGCAGGACACGAAGTTCTTCCCCGGCATGAAGGATCTCGAGAAGGGGTTCGGCGCGACGGGCTACAAGGTCTACGGCAGCACCGGCAACATGCTCGAGAAGACCTCGTCGGGCGAGCACCTGCTCGGCTACAACGTGCTCGGCTCCTACGCGATGGTGCGGGCGAAGAAGGATCCGGGCCTCGGCGTCGTGCTGCCGAAGGACTACACGCTGGTCCTTTCGCGCGTGATCTTCATCGGCAAGAACGCGAAGAACCCGAACGCGGCCAAGCTCTGGGTCGACTACGTGCTCTCGCAGCGCGGGCAGAAGATGATCGGCAGCGACGTGGAGCTCTACTCGATTCGCGACGACGTCGATGCGCCCTACACGGCCGCGAAGCTCAAGGCCGAGCTCGGCGCCAACATCAAGCCGATCCCCGTGAGCGGCGAGATCACCGAGATGCTCGACTCGAAGAAGCGCCTGGAGTTTCTCGCCAACTGGAAGTCCACGCTCGCCTCGGGCGCGAAGTAGATGTCGGCGGTTCCCGCCACCCCGATGCCCGGCGCGGCCAAAGGCCTGCCGGGCATTTTTTCGTGGCGCGCGCTCACGATCCTCGTGACGGCGGCGGCGGTCCTCGGGCCGCTCTCGCTCATCATCTACCAGTCGCTGCTGTCGGCGCCGTTCTTCGAGGCGAACAAGTCCATCGGCCTCGATGCGTACCGGTTCATCTTCCACGACGAGGACTTCTGGCAGGCGGCGTGGAACTCGATCCGCATCGCAACAGGGATGACGCTGATTGCCGTGCCCCTCGGTGGGTTGCTCGCGTTCATCATGGAGCGCACGGACCTGCCCTTCAAGCGCTGGATGGAGCCGTTCCTGCTCGTGCCGAGCTTCGTCTCGCCGATGGTGCTGTCGTTCGGCTATGTCGTCGCCGCGGGTCCGGTGGGTTTCTACACCGTGTGGTGCCAGGACCTCTTCGGCGCCTCGCCCTGGGGCATCTACTCGGTGACCGCGATGACGATCCTCGCGGGACTCACGCACGTGCCGAACGTCTACGTGTACGCATCGTCGGCGCTGAAGAACCTCGGCAGCGACGTCGAGGAAGCGGCCCGCTGCGCGGGTGCGTCACCGCTTCGCGTCGCATTCTCCGTGAGCCTGCCGCTCATCATGCCGTCGCTGCTTTTCTCGGCGGTGCTCGTCTTCTTCCTCGGCTTCGAGCTCTTCGGCCTGCCGCTGGTCCTCGGTGACCCCGAAGGCATCCTCGTCCTCTCGACGTACCTGTACAAGCTCACCAACAAGCTGGGCACGCCGTCGTACCACCTGATGGCCGCGGTGGCGATCTGCATCGTGGCGATCACGGTGCCGCTGGTCCTGCTGCAACGCCGCCTGCTCGTGGGCGCGCGCAAGTACGCGACGATCAAGGGCAAGGCGGGCCGCATGCGCGAGCTGCCGCTTGGCGCGTGGGCGTGGCCCGCGCTCGCGTTGATCCTGCTCTTCATCTTCGTGACCGTGATCGTGCCGATCTCGGGCATCACGCTTCGCGCATTCGTGTCGAGCTGGGGCTTCGGCATGAAGCTCTCGGAGGTGTGGACGCTCGACGGCTTCCGCGAGGTGTTCAACGAACCCACGAATACGCGCGCCATCTGGAACACGATCCTGATCGGCACGGTGGGCGGCGCGTTGACAGTGGCGTGCTACACCGCGATCGGGTTCGCCACGCACCGGCGCAACGACTGGATCTCGAAATTCGTCGATTTCCTGGTCCTCATTCCACGCGCGATCCCGGGCCTGCTGGCGGGGCTTGCGTTCCTGTGGGTGTTCCTCTTCTTCCCGCCGCTCACGCCGCTTCGCACCACGATCTTCAGCATGTGGCTCGCGTATTCGGTCGTGTGGCTTGCCTACGGAATGCGTTTGATCTCGTCGTCGCTGATGCAGGTGAGCCCGGAGCTCGAGGAGGCGGGGAGATCCGTGGGCGCATCGCGCGGAGTGATCTCGCGCTCCATCACGCTGCCGCTCATTCGCCCGGGCCTCATCGGTTCGTGGCTGCTCGTCTTCATGATCTTCGAGCGCGAATATTCGACGGGCGTCTACCTTCTCGCGCCGGGCACCGAGGTGATCGGCGCGCAGCTCGTGTCGCTCTGGCAGGGCGGGGCGATCGACATCGTCGCGGCGCTCTCGCTCATCAACATCGTGCTGGTGAGCGTGGGGCTCGCGGTCGCGCTGCGGTTCGGCGTGAAATTGAGGGATTGAGGAACGAACATGGCTGAGCTGACCGTCCAGGACCTGCACCTCGCCTACGGCGACAACCCGATTCTCAAGGGCGTGTCGATGGACCTCAATCGCGGCGAGGTGGTCTCGCTGCTGGGGCCGTCGGGAAGCGGGAAGACGACGTTGCTTCGCGCGGTGGCGGGGCTCGAGGCGCCGCTCAAGGGATCCATCAAGATCGGCGAGCGGACGATGTTCGACGGGGCGGCGGGCGTGGACATCCCGGCCGAGGGACGCAACCTGGGACTCGTGTTCCAGTCGTACGCGCTCTGGCCCCACAAGACCGTGTTCGAGAACGTCGCGTTCGGCCTCAAGCTTCGCAAGGTCGCGGCGGGGGAAGTCGAGGCGCGTGTAAAGAAGGCGCTCGAGGGACTCTCGCTCGGCCATCTCGGCGAACGGTATCCGCACCAGCTCTCGGGCGGCCAGCAGCAGCGCGTCGCGATCGCACGGGCGCTCGTCTACAACCCGCCGGTGATCCTGATGGACGAGCCGCTTTCGAACCTCGACGCGAAGCTGCGCGAAGAGGCGCGCGCCTGGCTGCGGGGTTTGATCCTGGAGCTCAAGCTTTCCGCGCTGGTGGTGACGCACGACCAGGGCGAAGCCATGGCGATGTCGGACCGAATCCTGCTACTCAACAACGGCGTGATCGAGCAGCAGGGCGCGCCGCAGGAGATGTACGACTCGCCGCACACGCTCTTCACGGCCGACTTCATGGGCAGCAACAATCGCCTCGAAGGAAAGGTGGACGAGCTTGCCGGCGGCAAGGCGAAGCTCTCCGGCGAGGGCTGGAGCCTCTGGGGACAGGCTCGCGCAAGCGCGAAGGCGGGATCCAAGGGCACCGGGATGATTCGCCTCGAGCGCGTCCGCCTCGCGAGCGGGCCCGGCGACAACCGCGTTCAGCCCGAGCTCACGACGTCCATGTTCCTCGGCGACAAGTGGGAGCACCTCTTCAAGCTCGGCAGCACGTTGCTGCGCGCGCACGGCCCGAATGCGCTCGCGCCGGGGCGCCACTGGATCGAGATTCCCGCCGCCGATTTCTGGGTGTTCTAGGCCCGGCGCGGCGGGTGTAGGATGGCCCCATGAAGACCATCCTCGTCGTGTTGCTCCTCGGTGCGGCGCTGCCTTCCGTCGCCGCGATCAACGTGTCCTTCGACAAGAGCCGCAGGTATGCCGACGCGGGAATGCCGGGAGACGAGGCCGTCTCGAACGTGCGCGACCTCGCGACCTACATCGCGGGCATCGCGAAACGGGATCTCCCGGTGGACGCGAACTTCGATCTCGAAATCCTCGACGTGGATCTCGCGGGCGACCGCCGCCTCGTGGGGCGCGGCGTCTGGATCCGCCACATGTCCGGCGACGCGGATTGGCCGAGCATCAAGGTGAAGTTCACCCTGCACGTGCCGGGCCGGCCGCCGATGGAGAGCACCGAGAAGATCTCCGGCGAGAGCTACCTCATGCACGGCGAGTCGCTCTCGTACGACCCGATGCGCTACGAGAAGATCATGATCGACGAGTGGTTCAAGTACCGCATCGTCGAAGGGCGCCCGATTCCGGAGAAGCGCTAGGCTTCACTTCTTCCGCGTTCGATCCAGCAGCGCGAAGACTTCCCGAAGGTCCGCGATCGGCAGCTGCCCCGGCGCCGAGGCGCCTTCGCCCACCGCGAACGTGAGCGTCGAACCGAAGAGCCCGCCCACGATGCGCGTGATCGCGCCCATCGGGCCCATCGACATGCTGATGAGTGGAATTCGCGACTTCGCATCGGCGCGGGCCGTGGCCGCGAGGAGCGCGAGGACGTCGGAGCGGTTGCGTGGCATGACGGCCACCTTCGCGATGTCGGCACCCAGCCGTTCGGCTTTCAGGAATCGATCGCGGAGGGTCCGCGCGCCCGGAGTGCGTTTGAAGTTGTGGTACGAGAGGATCACGCGAACGCCCTGCCGGTGCGCGGTGGCGACTACCCTTCGCACGAGGGAATGCTCGTTGCGCATCTCGAAATCCACGACGTCCGCGACTTTCTTCGCGCCGATGGCCTTGTAGAGGCGCACCACCGCGGCCGTGTCCAGTGTCGTGGGCTGTCCGCCCTCCCGCGGGGAACGGCGCGTGAAGATGAGCGGAGTGTTCCCGATCGTCCGGCGAAGCTTTCGCGCGGCATCGACGACCGCCTGGGTGTCCGTGATGCCTTCGAAGTAATCGACGCGCCACTCGATGACGTCGGGTTTCTTCTTCAGGACCGCGCGCGCTTCGTCGATCAGCTTCGTAGCGGTGGCGGCGACAAGCGGCGCGCAGATGAGCGGCGTCTTGCCGCCCAGCTTGCGTCCGCGAATGAGGATCGCCTTGGAAGCTCCCATGGAATGCTTTAGTACCGGAATCGGCGGATTCACGCAAATGGCGGGGGCAGTTGACCGTCCCCGATTTCCAATCGGACAATGCAGGCGTCATCGACAAATCGGCAAGATCGTCCTTGCGGAAATCATGTTTGACCACGTGAAGTTCGGAGTGAGCGACTATGCCGCGAGCAAGGCGTTCTATCTCAAGGCACTCGAGCCTCTGGGGGTCGTCGTCGTCGCGGAAGGTGAGCCCACGTACGGCGCGGAGCTTTGCCACCCGAAGGGAACGATTTCGTTGTGCATCTTCCAGACCGACGAGAAGCCGGCGCATCTCCACCTCGCGTTCGCGGCGCAGAGTCGCGAGCAGGTCGATGCATTCCATCGCGCGGCCCTCGCGGCGGGCGGCAAGGACAATGGGCCGCCGGGCCTGCGCCCGCGTTACAGCGCGGGCTACTATGCGGCCTTCGTGATCGGCCCGGACGGGCACAATATAGAAGCGGTTTATCACGAACCCAGGCCCTGACCCTTCGATAGAGTGGAATCGCCATGTGCCGCAACATCAAGACGCTGTTCAATTTCGAGCCGCCCGCGACCCGGGCGGAAATCCGCGATGCATCGCTTCAGTTCGTCCGGAAGCTGAGTGGCTTCACGAGGCCGTCCCACGCGAACGAGGCCGCGTTCGAGCGCGCGGTCCAGGAGATCGCCGCGAGCGCGGAAACGCTGATCGGCTCGCTCGTCACGAATGCGCACGCGCGCAGCCGCGAGGTCGAGGCCGCGAAGGCGAAGCAGCGATCGGAGTTGCGATTCCGGCGTGTCGGGTCATGAGCGAGCGGATCGCCGCGTGCAGTTGCGGCCAGCTCCAGGCGCGCGTCACGGGCGACCCGGTCAGGGTTTCCGTCTGCCATTGCCTTGCCTGCCAGCGACGAACCGGAAGTGTCTTCGGCGCCCAAGCCCGCTTCCCTCGTGCCAACGTGCAATTCTCGGGCGAGGGCCGTGAGTTCGTCCGCGTCGGCGATGAGGGCGGCAAGTGCATTTTCACTTTCTGCCCGACTTGTGGCGCCACGGTGCACTACGTCCTGGCCGGACGCGAGGACGTGATCGCCATTCCGGTCGGAGCATTCGCTGACCCGGCGTTCCCCGGCCCCAACTTCTCGGTGTACGAGGAGCGCATGCATTCGTGGGTCGTGATGCCGGACGATATCGACCACATGCGCTAGGAGCCCAGGTGACGCAAGATCCCTTCCAACCGCCACAAGCGCCGCTCGAGTCCTCCGAGGCAGCGCGTGCCGTCGATCTCAAGTCGGCGAAGAGGTACATCGTCGGCGCGTTCGTGATCGGCGTGGCGGAAGTATTCGACGCATCGAACCTCATCAAGAACAGCGGCGAGATCGGCGGGATCTCGATCGCGGTATCGATCGCCGAGCTCCTGTGGTTCATCGTCTCGATCTACGTGCTGTTCAAGGTCGAGCATCGAGGCACGAAAATGCTGGCGGCTTTCTTCGTGGCCTACAACGTCCTCGGGTGGATCGTGGGCTCCATGTGGGTCGAGGGCGACACGATGCCGTTCGGGCTCGCGGTCGCCGGCGGCGTGATCGGCCTCGCGTACGCGGTCGGCGCGGGATTCGTGGGCAAGCCCCACTTGCTGAAGCCGAAATGAAGATCGCCCGCCTCGCCGCGTCCGATGCGGCCCGCTACCGCGCGCTCATGCTGCACGCGTACGAAGTGGCGGCCGACGCTTTCACGTCCACGCCGGAAGAGCGTGCCGCCCAGCCCGAGTCGTGGTGGGTGAAGCGCATCGCCGATCCCGAGTCGCTGAGCATTTCCTTCGGCGCCTTCCACGATGACGATCTCGTCGGCACGGTGACGATCGAGTTCGCGGTGAAGTCCAAGACGCTGCACAAGGCCCACCTCATCGGCATGTTCGTGAACGAATCCGCGCGCGGCCTGGGAGCCGGCCGGGCGCTCGTCCGTGCCGCGCTCGAGGCGGCTGCAGCGCGTACGGGAGTCGAGGTGGTCACGTTGAGCGTCACGGAGGGCAACGCGTCCGCCATCGGCTTGTACGAGTCCTGCGGATTCCGGACCTTCGGCGTCGAGCCCAAGGCCATCGCCACGCCGGGCGGATTCAGGTCCAAGGTCCACATGTCGCTCGACCTGTCCCGTACTTCGAACGGCATTGCGCTTTCCAGGGAGGCTTCATGAAAAGAGTGACCGGAATCGGCGGAATCTTCTTCAACGCGAACGACCCCGTCGCGCTGCGTGCCTGGTACAAGCGGCACCTGGGAATCGACGTCCAGGATTGGGGAGGCGCTGCCTTCGTCTGGGCGGAAAAAGGGACCACGGCCTGGTCCATCGGAAACGCCGGAAGCGGCCACTTCGCGCCGAGCAAGGCGCCGTTCATGGTCAACTATCGCGTGGACGATCTCGCCGCGCTTCTCGAAGCGCTTCGCGCGGAAGGCTGCAACGTGCTCGAGAAGACCGACGACTCCGAATACGGAAAGTTCGGCTGGGTGATCGACCCCGAGGGCAACAAGGTCGAGCTGTGGCAGCCGCCCCCGGGCCAATGAGTTCCCGGCGTGGCGCGGCGGTTACAATAGCGCCATGGCTACCTATCAGATCTGGGCAGACATCGTGGAAGTCTCTCCGGGGCGATTTTTCGTCACGGTCTCCGCCGTTCCGAAGAACGAGCGGACGCAGGACCGCACCGGGGGAGTGAAGACCGCCGAGGGCAGGACCCTCGAAGAGGCGAAGGCGCTTCGCGACCAGCTCGTCCTCGACGTCGGCAAGGGGCTGAGGGCCCGCGGCCACGTGATCCTCGACCTGATCGACGACGACAAGAAGGCGTAGCGGGGCCGCGGTGATCCTCATCGGCATGCTCGATTCGCCCTACGTGCGGCGTTGCGCCGTATCCCTCGCGCTGATGGACGTGCCCTTCGAGCACCGGTCGATTTCAGTGTTCCGGAACATGCCCGAGTTCGGCAAGATCAATCCCGTGATCAAGGCCCCGACGTTCGTCGCGGACGATGGGACCGTGCTCATGGATTCCACGCTGATCCTCGACTACGTGGAATCGACGCTGCCGGCGCAGAAGCGCCTCATGCCCACCGCCATCGATGCGAGGCTCGCGGCGCTGCGCGTCCACGGGCTTGCGCTCGCAGGCACCGACAAGGGCGTTTCGATCATCTACGAAATGGAGCAGCGCCCCGAGGACAAGCGCCACAAGTCGTGGACCGATCGCGCGATGAACCAGATGCACGCGGCCCTCGGCGAGCTGGAAAAAATCGCCGCCGGGGCGAAGCCCTGGATGCACGGCGATCGCCTCACCGCTTCCGATGTCATGACGGCCTGCATGTGGCGATTCGTGAACCTGCGCGAGTGCACGGCCGCCTCCATCGCGAAATATCCCGCGCTCGCCGCGCTATCGCAGCGCGCCGAAGCGCTGCCCCAATTCGCCGCTTACCCGCCCGCCGAGGTCTGATGAGCAATCCCCTTTCCGATATCCGCCGCGACTTCGAGCGCGTTTCCGCCGACGTGGTGAAGCGCTCCGCCGAATTCCAGCCCGCCATCCTCGCCGACATCGCCGGCCGCCGCGGCACGATGCACGGCCGCATCGCCGCGCTTTCTTCGGAGATGAAATGCACCGGCCCCGCCTTCACGGTCGAGGTGCGCCCCGGCGACAACCTGATGATCCACACGGCGATGACGATGGCGAAGCCCGGCGACGTGCTCGTGATCGACGGCAAGGGCGACCTCACGTGCGCGCTGATGGGCGCGATCATGATCAACGCGTGCCACCAGTTGAAGCTCGCGGGCGTGGTGATCGATGGCGCCGTGCGCGATACCCTCGAGCTGCGCGAGCTGGGCTTCCCCGTGTTCGCCGCGGGCGCCAATCCCAATGGCCCGCTCAAGGTCGCGCCCGGCCGCATCAACTGGACGATTTCCTGTGGCGGCATGAGCGTGAGTCCCGGCGATCTCATCGCGGCCGATGCCGACGGCGTGCTCGTGGTCGAGCGCGAGAAAGCCGCATCGCTCCTCGACGGCGCCGCGAAGAAGGTCGCCGAAGAGACCGCGCGCATCGCAGCGATCAAGCAGGGGCGCGAGCTCCGTCCCAAGTGGCTCGAGGGAACGCTGCGGGTCGCCGGCGTACTGAAGGACGGAGAGACGCTCTAGGTCTTCGCGATCGCCTCGGCGATCCGCTCGCGCATCTTCTCGTCGGGCATTCGCCCGTAGCCGCCCTTCATGTTGTCGCGCGTGTGCTCGGGCTTCGCGCTCGCGGGGATCGCGCACGTGATGGCCGGGTGGGCGACGATGAATTTCAGCATGAGCTGCGCCCAGCTCGTGCAATCGATCTCCGCGGCCCAATCGGGCACGGGCTTGCCGGCCACGCGGCGGAAGATCTCGCCGCCGGCGAAGGGCCGATTCGCGATCACCGCCACGCCCTTGTCCCGGCAGAGGGGCAACAAGCGATTCTCCGCGTCGCGCTCGGCGACCGAGTAGTTGATCTGCACGAAGTCGACGTTGCGGCGCGAGATCAACTGCGCGACCGCGTCGGCGCCGCTCGCCGTGTAATGGGTTACGCCCACGTAGCGCACCGTGCCTTCGCGCTTCCAGCCCGCGAGCGTGTCGAGGTGCGTGTCCACGTCGAGCAGGTTGTGGACCTGCATGAGGTCGCACACCTTCACGCGGAGCTTGCGCATCGAGTCGCGCATCTGCCGGATGCCTTCGTCCTTGCCCGAGGTCCAGACCTTGGTCGCGATGAAGGGTTTCATCGGCGCGCGGGTCTTCGCGACGAGATCGCCCACGACTTCCTCGGAGCGGCCGTACATGGGGGAGGAGTCGATCATCGTGCCGCCCAGCTCGGAGAAGGCCTTCAGCACCTCCTCGAGCGGCGTGCGGTCGGAGGCGCCGGCACCTACGTCGAACGTCTGCCACGTGCCGATCCCGATCACCGGGAGCAGCTCGCGAGTCGAGGGGATGGGACGCTGCATCATGGTTTCCTCCCGGGTTCCGCGCGCTCCGCTCGCGAACGCGGCCGCGGCAAGTCCCATGCATCGAAGCGCGTCGCGCCGCCTCATCGCCAGATTTCCTCGTCGGAAAAGCCCAGCTCCGCGAAATCCGCCGCGCGGATCGGCGCGTCATTGGCGCAATAGAAATCATCCAGCTGCGGCGGCTTCACGCGCGTGCCCGCGAGCATCGCGTGGACCTGGCCGCGATGATGGATGTCGTGCTGGAACAGATGCTGGAGGATGCGCTCCAGGCTGTCGGTGACCACGCCCTCGCGCCGCGGCAGGAGCACCGGGATATCCATGCGGTCGTCGCCGAGCGACTTGCAGAGCGCGATGAGGCGCCGGTCCACCGCGCGCTGCTCGCGGGAAAGGTCCGCGCAGGTCTCGAAAGGCTCCTCCACGGCGAAATGCCGCCGGGGATTTTCCGAGGGCGGAAGCCCGGCGACGCTGCGCTCGAGCACTTCGAGGTAGTACCAGTCGACGATGAGGATGTGATTCAGGGTCGCCTTGATGGACGGGAAGAAGCTCGTGCGTTTCGCGGCGAATTCTTCCTGCGTGAGCTGGCGGCAGGCGTTGAGCAGCCGGTGATTGGCCCACGCGTTGTTGTAGGCCTCGGCGGAAAAGTGGCGGGCGAGGGAGGGGGTGGCGCGCATGACGGTATAGTAACGCCGTGTCCCGATCCCTCCGACGCATCCTCTCGCTGGACGACTTCGAGCACGCCGCGCGCAGCTACCTGCCGCGTCCGGTCTTCGCCTACGTGTCGGGCGCGGTCGAGGACAACGCCTCCTACCGGGACAACCGCGCCGCCCTCGAGGAGCTGGGCTTCATCCCGCGCATCCTCGTGGACGTCTCGAAGCGCACCACGAAGGCGAAGCTCCTGGGCCGCGAGTGGTCCGTGCCCTTCGGCATGGCGCCGATGGGGATCTCGGCGCTCTCCGCCTATCGCGGAGACCTCGTGCTCGCGCAGGCCGCGGCGAAGGCCAACGTTCCCATGGCGATGAGCGGTTCGTCCCTGATCCGCCTCGAGGAAATCGCCCAGGCGAATCCCCTCGCGTGGTTCCAGGCCTACCTCCCGGGTGATACCAGCAAGATCATGCCGCTCGTCGATCGCGTGGCTGCAGCGGGATTCGCGACGCTTGTCGTGACTGTCGATACCGCGGTGCTCTCGAACCGCGAGAACAACATCCGCGCGGGATTTTCCACGCCGCTGCGGCCCACGCTTCGCCTCGCCTGGGATGGCATCACGCACCCACGCTGGCTCTTCGGAAGCTTCCTCGCGACCTTCGCCCGGCACGGGATGCCGCACTTCGAGAACAATTTCGCCGAGCGTGGCGCGCCGATCCTGTCACGGACCGTCGAGCGCGATTTCACGGGACGGGCGCACCTCAACTGGAAGCACGTGGAGCAGATTCGCGCGCGATGGAAAGGGCGGCTCGTGATCAAGGGCATCGTGGCGCCCGGGGATGCGCGCATCGCGAGGGAGTCCGGCATGGATGCGATCATCGTGTCGAACCACGGCGGACGGCAGCTCGATGGCACCGTGTCGCCGCTTCGCGTGCTGCCCGCGGTTCTCCAGGAAGCGCGCGCGATGCCCGTGATGATCGACGGCGGGATCCGGCGAGGCACCGACGTGCTCAAGGCGCTCGCGCTTGGCGCGGCATTCGTGTGGGTGGGACGGCCCTTCAACTACGCCGCGGCGATCGCGGGCGAGGAGGGCGTGGCCCACGCGATCGAGATCCTGCGCGGCGAGGTCGATCGCAACATGGCGCTTCTCGGCGTGAACACGCTCGAGGAGCTGGGCCCGCAACACCTGATGAAGATCGGAGGCTCCGATGGCGGCTGAAGGAAACTGGTTCATCTGGGCGCTGGGCTCGGCGGTATTCGCCGCGCTCACGGCGATCTTCGCGAAGGTGGGCGTGGCGGGCGTGGATTCGGACCTCGCGACGTTGATCCGCACCGTCGTGATCCTCGTGGTGCTCTCCGCATTCGTGTACGCGACCGGAAAGTGGAGCGATCCCACGACGCTTCCGGCGAAGACGCTCGTCTTCCTCGTGCTGTCGGCGCTCGCGACCGGCGCCTCGTGGATCTGCTACTTCCGCGCGCTCAAGATCGGCGATGCTTCGAAGGTGGCGCCCGTCGACAAGCTTTCGTTGCTCCTCGTCGCGGTCTTCGCCGTGATCTTCCTCGGCGAGCGGCCGTCGCTTCGGGAATGGAGCGGCATCGCGCTCGTGGGCGCGGGCGTGCTGGTGCTGGGATTCAAACGCTAGGGGTCAGACCCCGAGGCGCTCTCGCGTTCGGGGTCTGACCCCGGGGTAGTTACCTGAGGAGTCATCCATGAAGCGTCTTCTGACCTGCATACTCGCTGTCGCGTGCGCTACATCCGGCATCGCATTCGCCGATGCGTGGCCGTCGAAGCCGATCCGCATCATCGTGCCCTATCCGCCGGGCGGAACGTCGGACATCCTTGCTCGCGCGCTCGCGCCGGGAATCACCGAGGCGTTCGGCCAAGCGGTCGTCGTGGAAAACAAGGCCGGCGCGACGGGCAACCTCGGCGCGGACTACGTCGCGAAATCGAAGCCCGACGGATACGTGTTCCTGCTCGCCGACATCGGGTCGCTCGCGATCAGCCCGAGCGTGCAGGCCGATCTTCCCTTCGACCCGGTGAAGGACTTCGCGCCCGTCGCGATGGTCGCTTATTCACCGCACCTGCTCGCCGTGCATCCCTCGGTTCCCGCGAAGGACGTGAAGGAGCTGATCGCGCTCGCCAAGGCGAAGCCCGATTCGCTCAACTTCGCGGTCTCGGGAATCGGCGGCGCGAATCACCTCGCGGGTATCGACTTCGCGATGCGCGCCGGCATCCAGTGGACGTACATCCCCTACAAGGGCGGCTCGCAGGCGATCTCGGATGTCGTCGGAGGGCAGGCGCAGGTGCTCTTCAACGGCATGCTCGCGACCTATCCCTTCGTGAAGGACGGCAAGTTGAGGGCGATCGCGATCTCGAGCGCGAAGCGGTTTTCCGCCGCCCCCGGGATTCCCACGGTCGCCGAATCGGGAATTCCGGGATTCGAGACGGGCTCCTGGCAGGGCCTCGTCGCACCCGCGGGAACGCCGGCCGAGATCGTCGACAAACTGCATGCGGCGGTCACGAAGATCCTGGCCACCGCGGAGATGAAGGATCGACTCGACAAGGCAGGCGCCGAGGTGCGGCCGCAATCTCCCGCGCAGTTCGGCGAATTCATCCGCAGCGAGAAAGCACGCTGGGCGAAGGTCGTGAAGGAATCGGGCGCCAAGTTCGAATGACGGGCCGAAACCGCGGGACCGATCAGCCCTTCGGGAAGTCGTAGAGCTCCGCGGGATTGTCGACGAGCACGCGCTTGCGCGCGGCCTCGTCGGGCACGCAATCGGCGAGGCGATCGAAGAGGATCGCATCGTCGGGCTTGTTGTCGAGCTTCTCCGTCGGATGCGGCCAGTCGCTGCCCCAGACGACGCGCGTCGGGGCGGCCGCCGCGAATGCGGTGGCGATGGCGACGTTGTCGGAATAGCTCGGCGGACCCACCTTGGTGTCCATGTAGAGGCCCGACAACTTGACCCAGGTATTGCCTTTGTCGAGCAGGCGGCGCATCAGCTTGAACGTGTCGCCCTGGACGCCGTCGGTTTGTCCGCAGTGTCCGAGATGGTCGAACACGAGCCTGCCGCGAATCTTGAGGAACGTATCGGCCGCGGCCACGATCTTGGCGCCCGACATGTGGATCTGGCAGTGCCAGCCCATCGCATCGACGCGCTGGGACAGGGGCTCCACCATCTCGAGGCTGGTCGCGCCGATCTGCACCAGGTTGAAGCGGATGCCGCGCACGCCCAGGTCGTGCATCCTCTTGAGCTCCGCATCGGTGACCGACGTATTCACCACGGCGACGGCGCGGAAGTTCGGGCCCAGGGCCGCCATGCCCTCGAGCGTGGGGCGGTTATCCGTGCCGAAGAGCGAGGGCTGGATGACGACGCCGCGCGTGGTGCCGGTGCGCGCCTGCAGCATGCGATAGTCGGCGGGCAGCGCATCGGGCGCGGGCAACCCCCCGGCGGCCGGGGGAAAGCGATTGTCGTAGATGTGGAAGTGGCAATCCGTCGCGTTGGGCGGCGCCTTGGTCTTCGCGGATTCGGTTCCCGTCGAGAATTTCACGTTGTGCTGCGCCGCGGCGGGCCGGATTCCCAACGCAGCGCCGGCGACCACGCCGCCCGCTCGCAGAAGCATGTCGCGTCTTCCGTTCATGGCAGTGCTCCCCCTTTTGGCAGTTGTGCGATACACCGCGCACATTACTCCAAAGCGCGCGGCCGGGAGGAGGGATGGCGCTAGCGCCGCGCGACGCGCCAGATCGTGTTGCTGCCGTCGTCGGAAACGAAGAGCGAGCCGTCCTTCGCGACGGCGACACCCACGGGTCTTCCCCACGCGTTGCCCTCGGCGGTCACGAAGCCCGTCATGAAGTCCACGTATTCGCCCGTCGGCTTGTTGTCGCGGAAGGGCAGGTATACGACCTTGTAGCCGGTTCGCTGCGCGCGATTCCACGAGCCGTGCATGGTGACGAATGCGCCACCCTTGTACGACGCGGGGAACGCGGCGGCTTCGTAGAACGCGATCTGCAACGGTGCCGAGTGCGCCTGCATCAACACGTCGGGAACGGTCACCTTGTCCTTCAGGTCCGGGCGCCGGCCCTTCTCCCGGGGGTCCTCGTTGCCGCCGATGTAGTACCAGGGCCAGCCGTAGAATTTTCCTTCCTCCACGTGCGTCGCGTACTCGAAAGGCGTGTTGTCGCCGATGAGGTCACGCTCGTTCACGACGCACCACGGTTGTCCCGTCGCAGGACTGATCGTGAGCCCGGTGCAGTTGCGCAATCCCGTGGCGAAGATCTTCATGTCCTTGCCCATCGGGTCCACCGAAAGGACATCGGCGCGAAGCTCTTCGCCATCCCACGTCGCGCCGAGCGGCTCGGTGGCGATCCAGTCCGCGAGCCCCTTGACCGGATGCGGATTCAGCAGCAGCGCGGCGTGCGGATCCGAAGGCATGCCCTCTGCGACGTTGGAACCCGAACCCACGGCGATCAACAATCGCGCGCCATCCGGCGTGAACGCGAGGTCGCGCGTCCAGTGGTGGACCGAGGGGATGTGACCCACGATGGATTCCGCGGCGCCGGCCGCCTTCATCGCTCCGTTCATGTACGCGAAGCGCACGACGCTGTCGCTGTTGCCGACGTACACCCACTTCGGATCGGGTCCCGGAGGATAGAACGCGATCCCGTAGGGCTGGTGCAATCCGCTCGCGAAGACCTCGTGGCTCGCGGGCTTCGTGCCGTCGGCGCTCGGCCGGTACACGTGGATCTCGTCCGCCTTGCTGTCGGCCACGAAGAGATCGCCGTTGGGGGCGACCTTCATTGCGCGCGGATTCTTCAATCCGGTCGCGAAGATGCTCACGGCGAATCCTTCGGGCACCGTGGGCGACGCGCCCGTGGGCTTGCGTTCCACGTGAGTGTCCGCCGTGGTGGGCGTGGTGACGGGCGGAAGGTCCTGTGCGGTGATGTGGCGGCGCACTCCGGGCTTGTCGGCTCGCCAGTCGCCGAATGCCGCCGAACCCTTGAGAACGTCCTGCGCCTGCGCGCCGGATGCCGCCAGGACCACGGCAGCGGAAGCGACGATGCGAATGCGATGTGGGAGCATGAAGGCGTGGACAGCGATCAGGTCGCCACGTTCCGCGCGGCCGCGCTCGCAATGAGCTTGTAGGAATTCAGGCGGTCCGCGCGCTCATAGGCGTCCGACACGATGATGAGCTCGTCCGCATCGGTCGCGCGGATGATTTCCTCGAGGCCTTCGGCGATGCGCTTCGGGCCGCCCACCACCATCAACGCCATGCGCGCGGCCACGGCGTATCGCTCGGCCTCGGTCCAGATCGCGTCCATGTTTTCCACGGGAGGCGGCAGCGGCGCGCGCTTGTTGCGGACCATGCCCAGGAATCGCTGGTACAGGCTCGTGGCGAGGAACTCCGCGCGCTCGTCGGTCTCGGCGGCGAGCGCGGGCACGCCGACCATCACGTAGGGCTTGTCGAGCTGCTTCGACGGCTTGAACTCGCGGCGATAGATCTCGAGCGATTCGAGCAGGTCGTCGGGCGCGAAGTGCGACGCGAACGAGTACGGCCGCCCGATCGCCGCGGCGAAATGCGCGCTCCACGTGCTCGATCCGAGGATCCACACCGGCACGTCGATTCCCGCGCCGGGAATCGCTTTCACCGATTGCCCCGGGCGCTCGCCCTCGAAGTACGAGAGGAGCTCGCCCACCTGCACGTCGAACTCCTCGCCGCGCCCGCCGCCGCGACGCAGCGCCATCATCGTGCGCGGATCCGTTCCCGGCGCGCGACCGAGCCCGAGGTCGATGCGTCCCGGGTGCAGCGTCTCGAGCGTGCCGACCTGCTCGGCGACCACGAGCGGCGCGTGATTGGGAAGCATGATCCCGCCCGATCCCACGCGGATCGACTTCGTGTGGTCGGCGATGTGGCCCATCAGCACGACCGTGGCCGAGCTCGCGACGCCCTCGAGGTTGTGGTGCTCCGCGACCCAGTAGCGCTTGTAGCCCCAGCGCTCGGCGCCCTGCGCGAGCTCGCGCGAAGTCTGGAACGCGCCCGCGATCGTGCCGCCCTGCGGGTAGGTGGCGAGGTCGAGGACGTTGAGGGGCGTGGTGGCGAGCGTTTTCATGTTTGCAAACGAAAACGGCAGCCGAAGCTGCCGTCTTCCATTCTATCGAAGCTCGGCGATCACTCGATCGGCTTGATCTGGGTCGCTTGCTTGCCCTTCGGGCCTTCCTTGATTTCGAACTCGACCTTCTGGTTCTCCTTCAGGGTCTTGAAGCCAGCGCCCTGGATTTCGGAGAAATGGGCGAAGAGATCCTCGCCGCCGCCGTCGGGTTTGATGAAGCCGAAGCCTTTGGAGTCGTTGAACCACTTCACGGTACCGGTGCTCATTGCATTTCCTTTCGTTTGATTCCCCGGAAAACCCACGGGGCTGGGGTCAGCGTCAAAAGGAAAGCAAGGCGGAAACTGAAGTGAAGCGCCGATGCTGCCGGCGGGTACTGGAGTTACTGCTTACCGATCCTGATCACTGCGTCGCGCATTATACATGAACGACGCCCTCTCCACGCTCATTTGGGAGCGGCGGGCGGTGCCTTGAGCCTGTTGAGCCATTCGGTCCAGTCGATGGGCCCCGTGGCGAAGCGTGTCTGGAGGTTGCCGAGGACTTTCTCCCAGGCTTTGTCGAAATAGGCATAGGTCTTGTCCCACTCGCCGCCATCGCCCCAGCCCACGTGGGTGAGCGTGACGCGGGTCTCTTCCGCGTTCGGCGCATCGAAGCGCAGGATCACGACGGTGCGCTGCTTGCGCGCTTCGGGCAGCGAGGGTGGGGCGTTCCAGGTGAACGACAGCATCTTGAATCGCTGCACGGCGAGCACGCGCATGTCGTCGGCGCCCTTCATTCCCGGCTCGGCGTAGGGATTGATGTAGATCTGGAAGGGGCCGTCGGGATGCGCTTCCACGTGGCCGTCCGGGGCGAAGAAGGTCTTGATGCCCTCGGTCGTGGTCCACGCATCCCAGACCTGCGGGAGCGGCGCCTTCACGACGACCTGCTTCGTGATCATGCGTTCTTCGGCGCTCGCGAAGAGCGCGAGCGTGGTGAGGGCGAGGGCGATGAAGGTCTTCATTCGGGTAGATTACCGCAATGAGCCCGAAAGACACGATCCGCGAGCGCGTGCTGCGCGGCCTCGCCGCCAACCGCATTCCCGGATTCCATTTCGCCGGCAGCTTCCTCGGCGTTTCCTTCGAGGACATCTCGGCGAGCGGATCGAGAATCGGCCTCGAGGGCGGCCCCCATTGCATCGAGGCCGACGGCCAGGTGAGCCTCGGCGCCGTGGCGATGATCGCCGACATCGCGCTCGCGGTGACGATTCGCGCGGCCCTCGATTCGGATCGCGTGCGCCTCGCCACGGTGAGCATGCATCTCCAGTTCACCGGCGCGCGCATGGACGGCCCGGTCGAAGGGCGCGGCGCGTTCGAAGGATTCCTCGCGGGTGCCGCCTCGCGGCAGGGCATCGCTCGCGTGTCGGTCGACGGCAACGGGACGCTGCTTTGCTACGGGACCGGTGCCTTCATGGCGCTCGAACCGCCGCCGGGCGTGACGATGCACCCGGTGGTCCTGGAGCGCCATCGCGACGAGGCGCCGCTTGCCGAGAAGGACCTCACGGCGCACGAGGCTGCGATCCTCGCGCACGCCGATGCGTCGCTCGAGCGCATGGGGCCGAAGCTTTCGTTCGTCGAGGCCTATTGGGGATACGAGCCGCATCGCACGCAAACGGGAGCCTCCTGCGCGATGAAGAATGGCGCGCACGTGGGCAATCGCGTGGGTCACGCGCAAGGAGGCCTGCTCGTGGGGCTCGCGGCGCGCACCGCGATGGCGGCGTTGCCCGCGAGCTGGGCGCTCGCCTCGGCGACCGCATGCTTCGTGAGCCCCGGCGAGGGCGACGCGCTCCACGCCTCCGCGAAGATCATCCATCACGGCCGCGACACCGCCGTCGTGCGCACCGAGGTCACGGGCAGGGAAGGCCGCAAGGTCCTGCAGGTGATGACGACGCACGCGCGCCGTTCCGCATAGGTCATTTCGGGTCGAGCGGCCAATGCTCGGTCCGGGTTCTCGCGGGCAGGACGAACTCCATCGCCCCGAACATCGCGTACATCACGCGCGTGCCGAAGGGCGGCCGTCCCGTCTCCGCGATGGCCTTGAGGTTCTTCAGGATGAAGTCGCCGCCGGATTGCATGGACTTCGCGGTCTTCGTGCCCGGGGTCACGTCGCCCACGGTCAGCGTGACTTCCACGCCACCCGCCACGGGCTTCAGGTCGTAGGTCACCGTGCAGACGGGATCGTCGTGTTGCGTGAACTTGTGGGTGTGCGCGAAACGCCGCGGCGGGTCGTACTCGAGGATCTCGCCGTCGACCATCACGTGCGCGCCGCTCGGCGTGCGCATCTGCATGCGCGAGCGGGGAACGAGGCCCTTCGTGTGCATCTGCGCGTTGAAGACCGCCCCCAGGGGCCGGTCGGTCGCGGTGAGCTCGTGAAAGATGGCTTCCTGCGAGGCGGCGATCACGATGCGGAAGACCTGCTTCTCAGCCATGGGCGGCGCCTTTCTTGCGGCGGATGGGGATCGGGGCATGCTCGAGCCGGTATTTCATTCGCGCGAGGCTGCCGCCCCAGTAGGCGCTCAGCTCCGTGGTCCAGCGGTCGTGGATCATGTGGATGGGCACGGGATTGAAGTAGAGCAGGCGCTCCCGCCCGACCTTCTCCGAGACCAGGAGGTTCGCTTCCTCGAGCGCATCCAGGTGCTTCATGACGGCGATCCTCCCGATGTCGAAGAACTCGCAGACGCGGTTCACGTTGCAGCCCGGCTCCTTCTTGAGGATGTCGAGGATGCGCCGGCGCGCGGCGCTCGCGAGCGCGGCGAACGTGGCATCCATGTCGTCGGGTTTCATATGTCACCATAAGGTGACATATTGCCGGTGGCCTCGTCAAGCCCGGTGCGCGGGGGCCTCAGGCAGGGCGCCGGGGAACGACCAGTTTTCCGATCAGGACCTGCACGACTTCGCCGCGCTGGTTCTTCGTCTCGTTCTTGACTGTCACCATGCCGCGGTCGGGACGCGACTTCGAGGGCCGGATCTCCATCACCTCGGATTCGACCGTGAGCGTGTCGCCGGGACGCGTGGGCATGGGCCACGTGATCTCGCCGCCCGCGCCGACGATGCCGCCGGCGAGCGGCAACCCACCGTCGACCATGAGGCGCATCGACATGGCCATCGTGTGCCAGCCGCTCGCGGCGAGTCCCTTGAAGAACGTGGTCTTCGCGGCCTCGGGATCCGTATGGAAGGGCTGCGGATCGTATTCGCGCGCGAAGCGGAGCACTTCCTCCTCGGTCACGAGCTTGGTGCCGCTCGTGAAGCGCTGGCCCACGGAAAGGTCGTCGAGGTAATGCGGTTTCACGGGGCCTCCGGCTTCTGGCTGCGTCGTTCGAAGGATCGGGTGAGGAGCGCCACGACCTTTTCCATCGCCTGGATCTCGGCGGGGCTCGCATCGCGAAGCATATCCTGCAGCGCCTCGAGGCGCCGTTCGCGCGCCTTCATGAGGGCGCGCTTGCCGCGTTCGCTCGCGGCGATGCGGATCTGCCGCTGGTCGTGGTCTTGCGGCCTGGCGTCGACGAGCCCCTCGGCCTGCATGGCCTTCACGAGGCGCGACATGGTCGGGGGCTTCACGCCCTCGATCGCCGCCAGGTCACCGAGCGATTGCGGCCCGACGAAGACGAGCACCGACAGCGCGGATGCGCGCGGGCCGGAGAAACCGCCGGCCTCGTCCACCGCGCGCATGGAGCGCAGCATCCGGATGGCCGCGTGGTGGAACCGCTCGATCACCGTTGCGCGGGGGGTTGACATGGAGCCCTCCAACTACTTAGCATGGCTAATAGTTAGTAAGGCTAACATAAAACGGAGGCCCTGTCATGACCCAGCTCTCGACCATCCAGCAGATCAGCGTGAACGCCCACGACCTCGCCCGCGCCACGGCCTTCTATCGCGACGCGCTCGGCGTGAAGCACCTCTTCGACGCGGGACCGCAGCTCACCTTCTTCGACGCGGGCGGGATCCGGCTGATGATCTCGGTCGCGGAGAAGACGGAGTTCGACCATCCGGGATCGATCCTCTACTTTCGCGTGGACGAGATTCGCAAGGCGTACGCCGACCTGAAAGGGCGGGGCGTGCATTTCCGGGATGAGCCGCACCTGGTGGCGAGGCTGCCCGGCCGCGAGGTCTGGATGTGCTTCTTCGACGACAGCGAGGGCAACGTCCTCGCGATTACTTCCGAAGTCGTTTCACGATAGCCTTCGCCGGGCACTCCATCGCCGCGGTGGGCGCGGTCGCGAGCCCGCGGAACCAGATGTCCACGAGCGACTCGGCATGGCGCTCGAGGGAGAAGCTCTTGGGCGCGAGCACCCAGTTGGCGATGAGGCCGGAGACGAGCGAGAGCGCGCCGATTGCCGCTTCGCGCGGGTTCACTGTCTTCGGCAGCGCGCCGGATTCGACGCAGGCGCGCATGGCCGATTCGATCGTCTTCAGGCATTCGGACTGGCTCGCGATGTGGCGCTCGCGCACGCCCGCCGCGTCGCCCACGTATTCGCACTTGTGATACGCGATGTCGAAGACGCGCTGCACGCGCGTATCGCGCGCCGTGCGCAGCAGCACATCCGCCGTGGCGCGGCGCAGCACCTGGAGCGGCTCCAGGTCGCAGCGGCCGCCGCCTGCGCGCTCGAGGATGTCCTCCACGGGCAGCGCCACGCGCTGCATCATCGCGTCGAAGAGCTCGGCCTTGTCCTTGAAGTGCCAATAGATCGCGCCGCGCGTCAAGTCGGCTTCGGCGGCGATCTCCTCGAGCGAGGAGTTCGCCACGCCCTTGTCATGAAAAACCACCTCCGCCGCATCGAGAATGCGGGTGCGGGTTTCCTGGGCTTCTTCCTTCGTCCTTCGGGCCATGTTCCTGCGCCGTCTCCCCCGGTTGATGAATCCCTTTTGTTACCGGTTGTTGGCCCCGGCTTGACATACATACATGTCTGTATGTAAATTATCCTCTCCTCGAAGAAGCCTGTAAAGCCCCCGTGGCCGCGAGGCGCCGTCAAGAATCGAACAAGGAAAAAATCATGATCCAGATCAACTCGCGCGCCGCGAGGCCGGTCGCCCTTTTCGCTATTTCACTCGCCATCGCTTCCTGCGGCCAGCAAGGCGGCCATGGCGGCATGGGTGGCGGGATGCCCCCCACGCCGGTCGCGGTGCAGGAAATCCAGCCGCACACGGTGGCGGTGCAGTTCGAATATCCCGCGCAGACGGCGGGCTCCCGCGAGGCGGAGGTGCGCGCGCGCGTCTCGGGCATCCTCCTCAAGCGCAACTACGAGGAAGGCGCGACCGTGCGCGAGGGCCAATCGCTCTTCACGCTGGATTCGGCGCCCTATGAAGCGGCCGTCGCCCGCGCGGAAGCCGACGTGAGCTCCGCCGAAGCGAAGCTCAACAACGCCTCGCGCAACTTCAAGCGCATGAAGCCGCTCTTCGACGCGAAGGCGGCCTCGCAGAAGGATCTCGACGATGCGACTTCCGGCCAGGAGGTCGCCGCCGCGGATCTGAAGAGCGCTACCGCGCGGCTCGCCGATGCGCGGCGCGATCTCGCCTACACCAAGGTCGAGTCTCCCATCACGGGCGTCACGAGCCGCTCCCTCAAGAGCGAAGGAACGCTGATCGCCGGGCCGCAGGACCTGCTCACCACGGTGAGCCAGGTCGATCCGATCTGGGTGAATTTCGGCTTGTCGGAAGGCGAGCAGGCGGCGCTCAAGCGCGACGCGGCGGCCGGCAAGCTCATCCTGCCGAAGGATGGACGCTTCGACGTGTCGATCCGCTTCGAAGACGGCCGCGAGTATTCGCGTAGCGGCAGGCTCGTCTTCACGGACATCCGCGTGAACGCGCAGACCGGAACGTCGGACGCGCGCGCCGAAATCGCGAATCCCGGCGGCGACGTGCACCCCGGCCAGTTCGTGCGCATCTCGCTGAAGGGCGCGACGCGTCCCAATGCGATCACGGTTCCCCAGCGCGCGGTGCAGGAAGGCCCGCAGGGCAAGGTCGTGTACCTGTTCACCAAGGAGAACAAGGCCGAGCCGCGTCCCGTGGTCCTGGGCGACTGGACAGGCGCCGATTGGATCGTGCTGAATGGCCTCGCGCCCGGTGACAAGGTGATCACCGACGGCCTCATGAAGGTGATGATGATGCCCGGCGCGCCGCTCGTGGTGGGCGATCCGAATGCGCCGCCGCCTGGCGCGCCGGGTGGCGCCCCGGGCAAGGACGGCGCTCCGCCACCCAAAGACGCGAAGAAGTAGGAGAACGCCATGCTCTCTCGCTTCTTCATCGACCGCCCGATCTTCGCGGCGGTCCTCTCGATCTTCATCGCGTTGGCCGGCCTCGCGGCGATGCGCGTGCTGCCGATCGCCCAGTATCCGGAGATCGCTCCGCCCGTCGTGACCGTTCGCGCGGTCTATCCCGGCGCGTCGGCCGCGGTGCTCGAGCAAACGGTGGCAGCCCCGCTCGAGAACGCCATCAACGGCGTCGAGAACATGCTCTACATGTCCTCGGTGTCGGCGTCCAACGGCGTGGTGCAGATCACGGTCACTTTCAACATCGGCGCGGACGTGGACAAGGCCGCGCTCAACGTGAACAACCGCACCAAGCAGATCGAGCCGCGCCTGCCGCTCGAGGTGCGGCGCCAGGGTGTTTCCGTGGAGAAGGGCTCGCAGTCCTTCCTGCAGGTGATCGCCGTCAATTCGCCCACCGGCAAGTACGACGACTTCTTCACGTCGAACTACGTGACGCTGAACGTCCTGGACAACATCAAGCGCATCCCCGGCACGACCAACGTGCAGATCTTCGGCGCGAAGGACTACGCGATGCGCATCTGGCTGAGGCCGGACCGCCTCGCGCAGCTGAAGCTCGCGCCGAGCGACGTGATCAACGCCGTGAACGAGCAGAACGCCCAGTTCGCCGCGGGCAAGATCGGTGAGCCGCCGACCGGCGGCGGGCAGGAGCTCGTCTACACGATCACGACCAAGGGCCGGCTCGCCGATCCCAAGGAGTTCGAGGACATCATCATCCGCTCGAACCCGGATGGCTCGAGCCTGCGCCTGAAGGATGTGGCGCGGGTCGCGCTCGCTTCGGCCGACTACGGCTTCATGGGCCGCGTGAACAACAAGCCCGCGACGCTGATGGGCGTCTTCCTCCAGCCCGGCGCCAACGCGCTTTCCGTGGCGAAGGAAGTCGACGCGGAGATGACTCGCCTGTCGAAGAGCTTCCCCGAGGGCCTGCGCTACGACGTGGTGTACGACACGACCAAGTTCGTCGAGGTCTCCATCCGCGAGGTGATGTTCACGCTGGGCGAAGCGATGGTGCTCGTCTTCATCGTGGTGTTCATCTTCCTGCAGAACATCCGGGCGACGCTGATTCCGCTCGCGGCCGTGCCGGTTTCGCTGCTGGGGACGTTCGCGGGGATGCTCGCGCTCGGCTACTCGATCAACACGCTCACGCTCTTCGGCATGGTGCTCGCGATCGGCATCGTCGTGGACGATGCGATCGTCGTGCTCGAAAACGTCGAACGCATCATGCACGAGGAGCACGTGGACGCCCGCGAGGCGGCGATCAAGGCGATGAAGGAGGTCACGAGCCCCATCATCGCGATCGTGCTCGTGCTCTGCGCGGTGTTCATCCCGATCGCGTTCCTGGGCGGCCTCACGGGTGAGCTCTACCGCCAGTTCGCGGTCACGATCTCCATCGCGGTCGTGATCTCGGGTGTCGTGGCGCTCACCCTGACTCCGGCGCTCTCGGTGCTGATGTTGAAACGCAAGCACAAGGAGCCGGGGTGGTTCTTCCAGCGCTTCAATCGTGGCTTCGCGAAGGTGACCGACAAGTACGAGGACGGCGTGGCCTTCATGATCCGCCGCGGCGCCCTCGCGATCACGCTCTTCGCGGTGATGGTGGTGGCCACGGGCTTCCTCTGGTGGAAGACGCCGGGCTCCCTCGTCCCCGAGGAAGACCAGGGCTTCTACATCGCGGTGGTGCTGCTGCCCAACGGCTCTTCGCTCGAGCGCACCGACGACATGGTCCAGAAGGTGGTCGCCTCGATCAAGGAGAACCCGAACATCGAGAACTGCGTCGCGTTCACGGGCTTCGACTTCATCGGCGGCGCGACATTCCGCAACAACGCGGCGACGATCTTCGTGACGTTGAAACATTGGGATGAGCGCAAGGTTCCCGTGCAGCAGCTCGTGGGTGAGTTCTACGGCAGGACCGGCGGGCTCAAGGACGGGCTCGCGCTCGCGTTCAACGCGCCCGCGATCTTCGCGCTCGGCGCCACGGGCGGCTTCGAGATGCACATCCAGAACCGCGGCGATGGCGGCCCGCAACGGCTTGCCCAGGTAATGTATGCCTTCATGGGCCGGGCGATGCAGGAGCCGGGCATGGCGCAGGTGAATTCGTTCTGGCAGCCCAACGTCCCGCAGCTCTACGTGGACGTCGATCGCGCCAAGGCCAAGTCGCTCGGCGTGAACGTGGACGACGTCTTCAACGCGCTCGCCGCGACGCTCGGCACCTACTACGTGAACGACTTCAACCGCTACGGGCGCACCTGGCAGGTGCTGATGTCGGCGGATTCACGCTTCCGGAAACGTCCCGAGGATATCGGCGCCATCTACGTGCGCAGCGCCAAGGGCGACATGGTTCCCGTGAGCGCGCTCGCCAAGGTGGATTACATCAACGGTCCCGACACGCTCGAGCGTTTCAACAACCTGCCGGCAGTGACCATGCTCGGGGCCGGCGCGCCTGGCGTGAGCTCGGGGCAGGTCATCGAGAAGGTGACCAAGGTCGCGAAGGAAGTGCTGCCGCCCAACTTCACGTACGACTGGGGTGGCGCTTCGTACCAGGAGGTGCATTCGAGCGGCACGTCGGTGATCGCGCTGCTGGCGGGCGCCCTCATGGCGTTCCTCATCCTCGCGGCGCAGTATGAAAAATGGTCGCTGCCATTCTCGGTGATGCTCGCGCTGCC
>DATGGI010000195.1:0-6717 GCA_035308545.1 Usitatibacter sp. | reverse complement strand
CTGCAGAAGCTCCATCGGCGAGGTCGCGCCACTCTTGTCGATCTCGTCACGCGAGATCACCGTCACCGGCAGCGCGCTTTCCCCTTCCACGCGCTTGATGCTAGAGCCCGTGACCTCGATGCGCTCCTTGGCCGCGGGCTTGCTCTGGTCAGTGGTTTGTTGGGCAAATGCGCTCGTTGCGAGTCCGGACGACGCAAATGCGAAGGCCCCCGCCACCGCAATGGCGAGCGTGTTCTTTCTGTGATTCATTGTTATCCCCAGGTCTTTTAGTTTCGGCTTCGAGAAAGTAATGAGCGTGAAATGGACCGTCAACGGAATTCAACAAACAGTGACCGACCACGTTGCCTATCCGCAACCGCCCCATTCTTATTGGTGAATCCACACCAAATTTCTTGGAATCCGCTATCCGTTGCGGACGGGCGACCTCCCGGCGCTGATTTCCGTCAGCATGCGGTTCAGGACGCGAATGGTGAGGTCGGCGTTGGCGATCAGCTCGACCAGGCGCTCGGCGCGCTTCGAAAGCCGGCGAACCTCCGGGGAGACCCGGGTGTCCTCCAGGGCGACGATCCGGTCGCCGGCGTGGATCTGCATCCACAGCTGGACCTCCTCGGCCGGGACGCCGAGCTCGTCGGCGGCTTTTTCCGGCGTGGATCGTCCCGAGCGGATGCGCTCGATCGCGTCGAGGCGCTCTCCGAGGTGAACATGCCTGCGGCGTTTATTCATCGATTTCGACTCCGCTTCCGCGGATTCCCAGTTTGTCCTTGAGGATGGCCACCTCGAGCGTGCGTTGCCCGAGAAGCCGCTCGAGATTGCGCACCTGGAGCTTCAGGTCCGCGATCTCGCTTTCTTCCGGCCGCGCCGGAGCGGGCGCCGTGAGGTCCGCGTCGATGATGTCCCGGTAGACCTTGCGCCAGTAATAGAGGACGTTCAGCGCGATCTGGTGGCGCTTGGCGACGTGCGCAGCCGACATGCCCGGCAGCATCGACTCGCGGACGATCGCGATCTTTTCCGAAAGGCTACGGCGGTGTCGCTGCCCGCGCGGGCCCGCATTTGGAACCTTCAAATACTCTGCCTCCCGAACGTCTTCCATGGGAAGCGTCCTTCTATTTTTTGGTTGCTCCCAGCGCACCTCCGGGGGAGGCTAGCACCGGCGCATGTTGCAAATACAACAACATGGTTGCGATCTGTTACACGATGTACATGTGGGTTACCGGCGGTGGCGGCCTCACTCGTGTATAATGTCAATCGTGCGTATTGGGTGTTTCATCCGGTTGGCATCCATGCGCGGTCGCGCTCCGGCGCGATTCAAGTAGCGGTCGAAGGCATTCCGCCCCGCCGCGAATCCGAGCCATCAACACAAATTCGTCTGCCTGAACCGGTTTCGAGGGACTTGTCCCGCGCGGGCCGTCGTTCAGGAGATCGTCATCAGTACGTCATTCGAAAGCCTCGGGCTCATGCCCGAGCTGCTTCGCGCCGTCGCGGAGCAGGGCTACACCGAACCCACCCCCATCCAGGCGCAAGCCATTCCCCTCGTGCTCTCGGGCCGCGACCTTCTCGGCGCGGCACAGACGGGCACCGGCAAGACCGCGGGCTTCACGCTTCCGCTGCTGCAGCGCCTCGCGCCGCTCGCGACCAAGAGCTTCTCGCCCGCGCTGCACCCCGTTCGCTGCCTGATCCTCACGCCCACGCGCGAGCTCGCGATCCAGGTGCACGACAGCGTGAAGGGCTATGGCAAGCACATCCCGCTGCGCTCGTTCTGCGTGTACGGCGGCGTGAACATCAATCCGCAGATCGAGGAGCTCAAGCGCGGCGTCGAAATCCTGGTGGCCACGCCGGGACGCCTGCTCGACCTCGTGGGCCAGAAGGCGGTGAACCTCGGCAAGGTCCAGATCCTGGTCCTCGACGAAGCCGACCGCATGCTCGACATGGGCTTCATCCCCGACATCAAGCGCATCATCGCGCTGCTGCCGGCGATGCGGCAGACGCTGCTCTTCTCGGCGACTTTTTCCGATGAGATCCGCAAGCTCGCCGCGCAATTCCAGAAGGACCCTGCGAAGGTGGAGGTCGCGCGGCGCAACGAGCCGATCGCGCTCGTCACGCAGTACGTGCACTTCATCGACGCGAACCGCAAGCGCGAGCTGCTCTCGCACCTCGTGCGCAAGAACGACTGGGAGCAGGTGCTCGTCTTCACGAAGACGAAGCACGGGGCCAACCGCCTCGCCTCGCAGCTGCAGCGCGACCACATCAACGCCGACGCGATCCACGGCAACAAGAGCCAGAACGCCCGCATTCGCGCGCTGGACGATTTCAAGGAAGGCAAGGTGAAGGTGCTCGTGGCGACCGACATCGCCGCGCGCGGCCTCGACATCGAAGAGCTGCCGCACGTTGTGAACTTCGACCTTCCGCACGTTCCCGAGGATTACGTGCATCGCATCGGGCGCACGGGCCGCGCCGGCTCCACGGGCGAGGCGCTCTCGCTCGTCTGCGGCGAGGATCGCCCGCTGCTCGCGGCGATCGAGAAACTCATCAACCGCAAGATCGAAGTGCGGCCCGTCGAGGGATTCGAGGCCGGGCGCATGCCGCAGCAGCATCGCGCCGAAGAAGCGCCGCGCGCCAAGCCCCATGCGAAGCCGCCGCGCGAGGAGAGCCGCAAGCGCGGCCGCAAGGAAGCGCCCCGCGAGGATCGCGCTCCGCGGTACCGCCAGACGCCCGCGGCGCCGAACTCCGGCAATTCCGGCGGCATGGACTTCAACAAGCCCTACGAGCCGTCGCCGACGGCCGCCGCGACGCCTGCACCCGAACCTTCGCGACGCCGCTCGCAGCCCATCCCGGCACTCTTCCGGAAGAAGGCGGCCTGAACCCGCGGGAAGCGGCGGGAGAGTAAAATCTCCCTATCCCATAGATAACAAGTGACCGGCCCGCGCGATGCCGCGACGGGCCGCCGTTTCCCCGGATGAGAGACGCCGTACCCCAGGTCACGAACCTCAAGGACTACACGCCGCCCGCATTCCACATCTCACGCGTCGCGCTGGATGTGGACATCGAGCCGGGCGAGGTCACGATCCGCTCGACGCTCCAGGTCTCTCGAAATGGCGGAAGCGCGTCGGCGCCGCTGGTGCTCGACGGCGAGAGCCTCGAGCTCCTCTCGGTCGCGATCGACGGCCGGGCGCTTTCCACCGCGCAGTACAAGGTGGACGGCATGCGCCTCACGATCGCGGACGTGCCCGACGCGTTCGCGCTCGAGACCGTGGTGCGCTTCGATCCCTGGAAGAACACCAAGCTCGAGGGTTTGTACGGTGCCGCGAGCGGCCTCGTCACCCAATGCGAAGCGGAAGGTTTCCGCCGCATCACCTACTTCATCGACCGCCCCGACGTGATGGCGACCTACTCCGTCACGCTTTGCGGGGACAAGGCGAAATTCCCGCGCCTGCTCGCCAACGGCAACCTCGTCGCTTCGGGCGAAGGATCGCCCTCGGGCTGGTTCAAGGCGAAGGCCGACAGCCGGCACTGGGCGAGGTGGGAAGATCCGTTCCCGAAACCGTCCTACCTCTTCGCGATGGTGGCCGCGAACCTCGAGCTGATCGAGGACCACTTCACGACGCGCTCGGGCAAGAAGGCGTTGCTGCAGATCTACGTGGAGCCGGGCAAGCTCGACCAGGCGGGCTTCGCGATGCAGGCGCTCAAGAAGTGCATGCGCTGGGACGAGGACGTCTTCGGGCTCGAGCTCGACCTCGAGCGCTTCATGATCGTCGCGGTCTCGGACTTCAACGCCGGCGCGATGGAGAACAAGGGCCTCAACATCTTCAACGCGAAGTACATCCTCGCGCGCTCGGACACCGCGACCGACAACGACTACTTCGCCGTCGACAAGGTGATCGCCCACGAGTACTTCCACAACTGGACCGGCAACCGCGTGACGTGCCGCGATTGGTTCCAGCTCTCGCTCAAGGAAGGGCTCACCGTCTATCGCGACCAGGAATACAGCGCCGACGAGTACACGCGGCCCGTCGTGCGCATCCAGGAAGTGCGCGACCTGCGCAGCCGCCAGTTCCCCGAGGACGCGGGACCGATGGCGCACGCGGTGCGGCCCGACTCGTACGTCGAGATCAACAACTTCTACACCGCCACGGTGTACGACAAGGGAGCGGAGGTCGTGCGCATGTACGCCTCGATGCTCGGCAAGGACGGTTTCCGCCGCGGCATGGACCTCTACTTCAAGCGCCACGACGGCCAGGCGGTCACGTGCGACGATTTCCGCGCCGCCATGGCCGACGCCAACGACGCCGATCTCGCCCAGTTCGGCCGCTGGTATTCGCAGGCCGGCACGCCCGTGGTCGAATGCCGCGGCGAATACGACGGCAACGCGGAGACCTACACGCTGCACGTGAAGCAATCGTGCCCGCCCACGCCCGGGCAGGCGACGAAGGAACCGTTCGTGATTCCGCTGGCAGTGGGACTCGTGGACCTCGACGGGCGCGACCTTCCGCTCGAGCTCGATGCAGCGCTCCTGTTCAAAGGGGCGCGCAACGAGAACGCCGGCGCTCACACGGCCACGCTCGCGCTCACGCGCGGCGAGCAATCGTTCGTGTTTCGCAAGGTGCCGGAGAACCCCGTGCCTTCGCTGCTGCGCGGTTTTTCCGCGCCGGTGCAAGTGCGCTACGACTATTCCGACTCGGAGCTCACGCACCTGATGGCGTATGACTCCGATGCGTTCAACCGCTGGGAAGCAGGCCAGACCCTCGCGACGCGGATCATCCTCGCCGCGGTGGACAACATCCGCGCGGGCCGCGCGATGGAAGTTGCCCCGGCGTTCATCGAGGCGATGGGCCGCGTGATCTCCGACGGCTCCAGGGACCCCGCGTTCGCCGCCGAGGCGCTGCAGCTTCCCTCGGAGGGCTACCTCGCCGAGTGCATGGGCGTGGCCGATCCGGACGCGATCCACGTGGCCCGCCTGCGCCTCATTCGCGAGATCGCGACCAAGTACCGCACGCGGTTCGAAGGCGCTTTCCGGTACTTCACCGATCACGGCCCCTATTCGCCCGACGCCGCCGCCGCGGGACGCCGCGCGCTTCGCAATGCCGCGCTCTCGTATGTGACGACGATCGACGACGCAACCTCGCGCGCCCTCGCGTTCCTCGAGTTCCGCCGCGCGGAGAACATGACCGACGCGATGGCCGCGCTCATGTGCCTCGCGGATTCCGCCGGCGCGGAGCGCGAACGCGCGCTCGCGATGTTCCTCGACAAGTGGAAGGACCAGGCGCTCGTCGTGGACAAGTGGTTCAACGTGCAGGCGACGTCGTGGCTGCCCGGCACGCTCGACCGCGTGAAGGCCCTCACGAAGCATCCTTCGTTCGATCTCAGGAATCCCAACCGTGCCCGGGCGCTTCTCCACGCATTCGCCATGGAGAACCCGCTGCATTTCCACGCGGCCGATGGAAGCGGATACCAATGGATCGCCGAGCAAGTGGTCGCGCTCGACCGGTTGAATCCCCAGGTGGCCTCGCGCCTCGCGCGCGCTTTCGATCGCTGGAAAAAATACGACACCGGACGCCAGGCGCACGCGCGCCGCGCGCTCGAGTCAATCCGCGGCGCCGAAGGGCTCTCCGGGAACGTCGGCGAGGTTGTCGACCGCGCCCTGTCCTGACGGCCGGCCCGGGGAAAACAGCGGCGGCTGCCGTACGCTCCAACGCTGGTAGGCGATGCGCGCGCGATGCACGCGGCTCATCGTTTTCTGCGCCGCCATGGCGCGCAGGTGCCAGAGGCGGCGCGACGCGAGATCGCCCGACCGCGCCGCGAACGCGGGCTGGACCTCTTCCTCGAGCAACGCGAGCCAGCGATTCCGGATCGCATCGACCGAGTAATCCTTCCCGCGCTCCAGGCCGTTGGCGGCCATCGCGTTGAAGAGTGCCGGATCGGCGCGCAGCGCGTCGAGAGCCTCGAGCACCTCGCCGCCATCGTGGATCTCGATGAAATCGAGCGGCCCGCGACGCAGCTCCACGTACGCGGGCTCGGGCGCTGCGAGCACGGGCACGCCCGCCAGCCACGCGTTGTACACCTTGGTCGCGGGCTTCGTGGCGAGCAGCGTGCCCGAGTCCTCACGGGCCGCGATGCAGACGTCCACGCGGCGGTAGTCCTCCCACTGCGTGGCCTGGATGTCGAACTCGATTCCCCGCCGCCTCAGCGCGCGAAGGAATGCCGCATCCGAAAACCACGCCGGCGCGGAAGTGGTGCGCCCGTAGTACGCGATGCGCGAGATCGACGCGCCACGCGATGGGTCACGCGAGCGCAGGCCGGGCTGCGGCCACAGCGGGATGAAGCGCTCGTGGGGCGCGTTGTCGATCCGGTTCTGGACGATCGCGAGGTCGCAGGCCGCTACCGGCGCGCGGTCGGCGCGCACCACGACGAGATAGCTTGCGTGCGCGCAGGTCGCGAAATCGTTGGCGTCGTCGCGATGCACCATGACGATCGCGCCCGGCTCGAAAGCCTCACCCACCGTGACGGTCCAGCCCCTCGCCTCGAGGATGGGACGCAGGCGCACGTAGGTCTGCGCGATCCACGAGTTGCGTCCCGCCACGAACCTGCGGGACTGCGAAGCGATGTGCGACTCGTCGAGGCGCTCGATGTCGCGCCAGTGGGTCGTGAGATTTCCGAGGACGAAATGAACGACACGGGCCGCCGGATCCATCGATCCAGACTAGTGTCCATGTGTGCATCCAT
>DATGGI010000194.1:0-4718 GCA_035308545.1 Usitatibacter sp. | reverse complement strand
CGGCCCGAGGCGCGCGAGGACATCGGCGGACGTCATTCCCGCCTTGATGCTGCGGAAGTTGGCGTCGGTCGGCGCCGCACGGGTGACGACTTGGCTCGAGGGTTCGTCCCCGGCGGAGAAGGCATAGGCCGCGGCGGGAATGCCGAGACACACGGACAGGATGGACAGGACTGCGAGGCGATCGATATGTTTCAGCAACGACATGGTGGACTCCGGATGTGAGGTTCAAGATGAATGACGCATTCGCCGCGCGAATATTCCGCGCCGTTCACATCGCGTTTGTTCCCGTGATCAGGCCTTCCAGGCGGTCCAGCTCCGTCGATTCGAGATCCGAGGCGAGCCAATAGGTCATGCCGGCATGATTCACGTGCACGAGGTTGTACCCGCGCCGCTCGAGCCCCGACGGACGCGCGGTCGCGGCATCCGTCGCGGGCCAGATGAAGACATCGACGACGTGCCCGCCGTGCTCATAGACGAGTGCCGCCACGGTCCGGCCATCGACGTAGTCGAGACGTCCGCCCATCAGCTTGAATCCGTCCGCCACGAAATCCCTGACCGCCGGCGAGAAGTCGAGCTTGCCGGTGTACCAGGGTTTCACCGTGTGGCGGTCCGACGAGACGACGTCGATCGCATGAGAGGCCACCAGCGCGCGGACGTGGCTGGTGAGGACCTCGTCGGCGAGACGATCCTCCTTCGACGGAGCCGAAGCCAGGATGACGACGTTGGCGCAGAAGAGCACCGCGAACGCCATGCCGGCGGCCGGCGTGAGCATGGCCCAGCTCAAACGCCGCCACCACGGGCGCGATTCGCCCGATCTCGCCTGCAGGTCCGCGCGGATCCGGCGATGCAAGGTGGCGGGAGCGTGGAAGCGCGTGAGCTCGCGCCGCAACTCCGTATGGACGAACGACTGCACGGTGCGTTCGCGCTGGCACGCCGCGCAGGTAGATACGTGATCGTCGAGACGCGAGCTCTGCGACGTGCTCAATTCGCCGTCAACGTACCCGGAGAGCTGGATTCTGGCTTCGCTGCAGTTCATGGTTTCCCTTGCTCAGGCGTTTGAAGGAGTCCAGCATCAGCCGGCGCGCGCGCGCGAGGCGCGACATGACGGTGCCGATCGGAATATCCAGGGTTGTTGCGATTTCCTTGTACGAGAGATCCTCCAGCTCGCGAAGGACGAGGGCTTCGCGGTACTCGACCGGAAGCGCCTGCAGAGCCTGGTCGAGAAGGCGGATGTCGTCATTGCGCGAAAGGATCGATTCCGGGTTCGTGTCGGCGCGCCCCAGGCTGGGCAGGGACTCGTCGTCGCTGAAGGAGTGCATCTCCTCGTCGAACTCGGTCGACGCTCCGGAGGACCGCGAGCGTCTCCACTGCGTATAGAAGACGTTGCGCACGATCGCGAGCAGCCACGTCCGCGCGTCCTCGCCGCGAAAGCTGTCGAAGAACCTGAACGCGCGCAGGAAGGCTTCCTGCGTCACGTCCTCCGCCTCCTGCGCATCGCTCGTAAGCCAGCGGGCCAGGTTATACGCAGCATCCATATGGGGCAGCACAACCTGCTGGAATCGCGCTGCCTGAGCTGAATCGGTCATCGACGCCCTCGCTTTCACCATGCATTACTCGCGATGGGCTCCCCTTATTCCTCGTTTGGAAAAACTCCGCGCGCTCGGAATATCCGTGGTGCCGAATGCATCTTCATTGGCGCAGGCGATTGCGTCCTCGCATCCTTTTCCAACCCAGGAGATTCGTCATGTTCAAGATTCAATCCACCAAGCAGTTCGCGGCCGCGATCGTCGCGTCCGGTTGCCTCGTTCTCGCGCTCGGCGCGCACGCCGACCCCGTCGGTGGCACCGAGCCTGGCGCGCGTTCGATGCAAACGGAATCGGCGGCGTGCAAGAGCGCGCGAGCGTCCGCATGGTTCGAGCGCCAGCGGGCGCGCACGGACGGCGACGTCGATCCGACGGTCCCGACCCCACGTGAATGCATGACGGCGCAAGGCGCGAGCGCCGCGGGCAAGCCGGCGGCCGGCGAGCAAATCGTCGCCAAGAAGTAATACGCACTACGAAGCAGTACGCAGTACGCACTACCCGATCCGCGGTGAGGTGAAGACCTTGCCGCGGATGCGCCACAACCCCCAGGAGGAGCACGTGGGAATTTCAAGGCCTGTTGTGCAGTGCGCATCACTCGTCGTCGCGGCAGCGTCCACTGCGGTCTTCTCGCAGGACAGTGGAATGCAGATCTACGGAACACTGAACGTCGACTTCGAAAGCGTCGAGGCCCGCGGCGCCACCGCTGCAGCCACGCTGCCGGACGGATTCCTCGGCATCAACCCGACCGGCGTGAACGTTCCAATGCGCAACCGCGTCACGCAGAACTCCTCGAACCTGGGATTCCGCGGCACGGAGCGAATCACTCCGGACCTGGCCGCGTTCTTCCAGATCGAGTCCGGCGTTGCCGTCGACGCCGGTGGTAGCAGCATCGCTTCGCGTAACACCGCGATCGGCCTCAGCTCGCCGAAGTGGGGCTCGATTCGCATGGGCCAATGGGACACGCCTTACAAGTCGATCTCGGGCGCCGTCGATCCCATGTACTTCACGGGGATCACATACACAGGGGCGCTCATCGGCACGCCCGGATTCGGAGTCGGCCCCGTGACGATCGGCGCGCCCGGGACAAGCGGCGACGGACGCACGTTCGCGAACGTGGCCAACGCATCGTACGAAAGGCGCCAGGGGAACATCGTCGAGTACTGGTCCCCGACTCTCGCGGATGTCGCCGTGCGCGTCGCCTATTCGGCCAACGAAAGCAGGACCTCGAATTCGGCGAGCGTCACGCAGGTCAATCCATACATTGTCTCGGGCAGCCTCGAATACGGACCGGGTCCGCTCTACTTCGCGTATGCGTACGAGGGCCACTACGATTACTTCGGCCTCGATGCGCTGGTTCCGGCCGCGCAGGCCACTCCCGTCGCGGCGGTGGGCGGATCGACGTCCGCCTCGGCGCGGGACCAGGGGCAGAAGTTCGTCGGCCGCGTGACCGTCGGCGGAACTCAGCTGGGCGTGCTGGCGGAAAAGCTGCGCTACACGAAGAGCCAGAGCAACGCCGCGCCGGGAGCCTTCAATCGCTACGAGCGGCAGGCAGTCTCGCTCACGCTGGTCCAGAAGCTGAGCGCGCAGGGAACGCTCCGCGCCCTCATGGGCAAGGCGCAGAGCGGAACCTGCGGAAGATTCGACGGTTCCGCGTGCAACACGTCGGGCCTTGGGGCGCGGCAGGTCTCGGTCGGTTACAGCGAGACGCTTTCCAGGCGCACCGATCTATACGCGTTCTACACGATGGTGTCGAACGATTCGCGCGGCAGCTATCAGTTCGCCAATGCGGCGGGCATCGGGGCGGCCCCCGGCTCGTCGAGCATCGGATACGTGCTCGGAATCCGCCACATCTTCTGAGCGCAACGTCGTTGAAGCGGGGCCTTGGGTCGCCTCTCGCGCGGAGGGGCGGCCCTTTTTCATCTTCTCCGGGCCGCATTCCGAAACAAGACTCACGTCAGGTCGCGAGTTCGGACGATGCCCCAAGAAGGAGTCCCTCGGTCTCGATGAATTTGATGATCGTATCCAGGCCCTGGCCGGTCTTCAGGTTGCTGAACACGAACGGCCGCTCGCCACGCATCTTCTTCGCGTCGCGTTCCATCACCTCGAGCGATGCGCCGACCATCGGCGCGAGGTCGATCTTGTTGATGACGAGGAGATCGGACTTCGTGATGCCGGGACCGCCCTTCCTCGGGATCTTGTCGCCCGCCGCCACGTCGATCACGTAGAGGGTGAGATCCGAGAGCTCGGGGCTGAACGTCGCCGCGAGGTTGTCGCCCCCGGACTCGATGAAGATCACCTCGAGCCCGGGGAACCGCCGGTGGAGTCGCGCGACCGCCTCGAGGTTGATCGATGCGTCTTCGCGAATCGCCGTGTGCGGGCAGCCACCGGTCTCCACGCCGAGGATGCGCTCGGGCGCGAGCGCCTGGTTCGTCACGAGGAACTTCGCATCCTCTTCCGTGTAGATGTCGTTGGTGACCGCCGCGATGTCGTACTTGTCGCGAAGCGCCTTGCACAACGCCAGCGTGAGCGCGGTCTTGCCAGACCCCACGGGGCCGCCGATGCCGACGCGAAGGAGGGATTGGCTCATGAGCGGAAGATCCGGCTGTATTGGGTCTCGTGGCGCGACGAGGCAAGCGCGAAGCCCGGCGCGAAATTGAAGAGCTCGTCGTCGCCGAGCGAAGCGGCGCGTTCGACGGCCTCGGGAATGCGCTGGGCGATCGCGAGCAGGATGCGTTGGCCGTCGGTCTGCCCGAGCGGCACGCTCTTCAACGCCGCGAGCACCTGGTTTTCAGTCCAGGCGAAAAGATACGCGGAGAGCGCGTCTCGGGCATCGATCCGCCACGCGGACACGGCGAATGCGAATGCCGTCGGATAGGCGAGCTCCTCGAACGCATCGAGCGCGGCGGCGCGGGGGATCGCAAGCTCGTGCGCGAGGCGCCGCAACGAATAACCCATCTGCAGCGTTTCCGCGCGAAGCTCCGCGCCCTCCCGGCTCGCGATGAACTCCTCGTTCCATCGGGCGACCGATGCGACGTCGCCAGCGCCCCACGCCTCTACGAGTCGAAGGAAGACCGGCGCTTCCATTCCCACAAGCGAAAGCTCCATCACGTCGCCGATCCAACGCCCGGCGGTGGC
>DATGGI010000193.1:0-3855 GCA_035308545.1 Usitatibacter sp. | reverse complement strand
AACGGCTGTCCCTTCGCCGGCGACGGAACGATGGTGCCCGTTGCCTCGACGGAGCATCCCGCCGTGAGCTTCTGGACCTCCGAGGCGTAGTTCGCGAGCGCCGCCGGCGCGACGACCTGCACGGGATGGAAGCACGAGCCGTCGGAGACGTGGACGAACGAAAGCCCCGCCTTCGAATCGCGGCGGGTGCGAACCCATCCCCTCACGGTAACGGGTTGGTCGGACGGCGCTTGGCCGCCGAGGATCGAGCGTACGGAGTGGAGATTCATCGGGAAGACTTCGGACGAAGAACCGCGAATTCTAGCAATTCGCCCGCAAGAAGCGGCAGGGTTTGACGCGGTGCGGCACGATGCCGCACGTTCCTTTCCTTGAGGTAACCTAGAAAAACAAGGGGTTGTGAGGACGCACCGGCCGGTTTGCCCTGTGGAACGATCGCTGCAGGTGCCGTACCGGATCAGCCAAAGCCCCAGGAGACCCGCGCCAGGATGAGCGGCAAGTACCGGCCCTTCAGTGACTACGAGTCCGTGCCTCGCGGCCGGCGGCTGGTCGTCATCGTCTGGCTCTTCGCGGGCATCGTGGTGTGCCTGCTGGTCGCGGCCATCAACTCCGTGGACCTGCTCTCCGCGGGCCGGGCTTTCGTCGGCGCGGAGGGCCAGTGGTCACGCGCGCAGAAGGATGCCGTGTTCTACCTCACGCGCTACGCGCAGACGCGCGACGAGGCGCTCTACGACGCGTTCCAGCACTCGATCGCCGTGCCGCTGGGGACCCGCAAGGCGCGCCTGGAGATGCTGAAACCGGAACCGGATCTCGCGATCGTGCGCGCGGGATTCATCGAGGGCCGCAACCACCCGGCCGACATCGACTCGATGATCACGCTCTTCCAGCGGTTCCGGCATTTCGCGCCCGTGCAGCAGTCGATGTTCCTCTGGGAGCGCGCCGACGCGGGTGTCGACGACCTGATCCAGATCGGCCACGAGCTGCACGACGCCTCGCCCGACACGGAACCGATCGACCTGCAGATCGAGCGCATCAACCGCATCAACGTGACGCTCGGCCGGCTCGAGGAAGCGATCGCGGCGACGCTGGGCGAAGCGCAGCGCGCGGCGCAGTCGGTGCTGCTCGCGGGGATGCTTTCGCTCGCCGCTGTCCTGCTCGTGGCCGGCATCATGGTGTCGCAACGCTTCGTGGCGAGCAACGAGAAATTGCAGGAGACGCTTCGCGAGAGCGAGGCGCAGCTTCGCCTCCTCATCGAGGAAGCGCCGATGCCGCTGCTCGTGATGCGGCCCGCGAACCAGGAACTGCTCTACGGCAACGAGCGCGCGCTGCAGCAACTCGCGCTCACTTCGGGATCGCTTCCGGGACGCTCGCTCGCCGACTTCCATGTGGATCCCGATATTCGCGCGGCGCTGCCCGAAGCGCTCTCGCGCCACGGGTCGGTGCGCGACTACGAGGTGCATTTCAAGGATCTCACCGGGCGGCAGTTCTGGCTGCTGCTCTCGGCGCAGCCCATCCGCTATGGGGGCACCGTCGCGCTCCTCGTGGCGCTCGCGAACATCGACGATCGCAAGCGCATGCAGGACGACATGAAGCGCAAAGCCATGCAGGACCCGCTCACCGAGCTTCCCAATCGCGCGAGCTTCATGGAAGCGCTCGAGCACGCCGTGCGCAGGGTGCGGCGCAAGCAGGGGCGCGTGTCGGTGCTGTTCATCGACCTCGACCATTTCAAGGAAGTGAACGATTCGCTGGGACACGCCGCCGGCGACCGCCTGCTGCTCGCCGTGAGCGAGCGCCTCGCCGGCGCCGTGCGCACGAGCGACATCGTGGCGCGCCTGGGCGGCGACGAGTTCGTGGTGATCGTCGAGGATCCGCGCAGTCCCGAGGAGGCGATGATCGTCGCGAAGAAGATCCTCCACGGCCTCGAGCGGCCGGTCCTCATCGACTTCAACGAGGTCGCGATCTCCGGGAGCATCGGCATCGCGAGCTATCCCGAGGACGGCGACGACGTGGAGACGCTCGTCAAGAACGCCGACGCGGCGATGTACCAGGCGAAAGAGCGCGGCCGCAACACATTCCAGCACTATTCGGAGGACCTGCACAACGTGGCGCTCGCGCGGGCCGACATCGAGCAGCGCGTGCGCGCGGCCCTCGAGAACGGCGAGTTCTACCTCGAGTACCAGCCCGAGATCGATCTCGCGAGCGGCGAGCGCGTCGCCGTGGAGGCGCTGCTGCGCTGGAAGGAGCCGATCACGGGCGTGGTGATGCCCGCGGACTTCCTGCCGCTCGCCGAGGAAAGCGGGACCATCGTCGCGATCGGCGAGTGGGTGCTCGAGCGCGCGCTCGCCGACCTCGCCGCCTGGCGCGAGCACGGCCTGAACCTGGTCCTCTCGATCAACGTCTCGGGCCGCCAGCTCCAGCACGCCGAGTTTCCGACTGTGTTCCAGCGCGCGCTCAAGACCCACGGCATCGCCGCCGACAAGGTGCGCATCGAGATTCCCGAGCCCGCGTTGATGACCGAGTCCGACGCGATCGATCGCAGCGTAAGCGCGCTGCAGGAGCTCGGCGTGCACGTCGCGATCGACAACTTCGGCACGGGCTACTCGTCGCTCGGCCTCGTGCGCGGCTTCGCCGTGCAGGCGGTGAAGATCGACAAGTCGCTCGTGAGCAGCTGCGTCGACAAGCCCGAGTGCGCCGCGATCATGCAGGCCGTGGGATCCATGGCGCACAACCTCGGGCTCGTGGTGGTCGCCGCCGGCGCGGAGACTGCGGAGGAGCGCTACCTCATCGCGTCACTCGGATGCGACCGCGCGCAGGGCCTGCTCATCGGCGAGCCCGTGGGCTGGAGCGAGATCCTGAGCCGGACCCCGGTCAGGGAAGCGCGGCGATCACCATCGCCGTCGCCGCAGTGACCTTCTTCGCGTAGGCGATATCGAGGAATTCGTTGGGGCCGTGGGCGTTGGACTTGGGTCCGAGGACGCCGGTCACGAGAAGCTGCGCCTGCGGGAACTTCACGTTCAGCATGCTCATGAAGGGAATCGTGCCGCCCTCGCCCATGTAGGCGGCGGGCTTGCCCCAGTACGCGCCGGACGCCTGGTCGAGCGCATGGGCGAGCCACGAGGCCGTCGATGGCGCGTTCCACCCCGTCGCGGCCGAATCCGCGTGGAAGGTCGCCGTCGCCGAATAGGGAACGTCGTTCTCGAGGAGCTTCTTCAACGACACCGCGGCGCTCTCGCCGTCGATCAACGGCGGCAGGCGAAGCGAAAGCTTGAACGACGTGAACGGTCGCTGCACGTTGCCCGCGGATTCCAGCGGCGGCAATCCGTCGGCGCCCGTCACCGCGAGCGCAGCGCGCCACGTGCGATTGAGGATGAGCTCCACGGGATCCTTCGTCACGGGCTGCGCGAAGAGCCGCGCCGTGCCCGGGTCGTCGCAGCAGCTCGTCCACGGGAATCGCTTCCAGAGGGACTCTCCGAGGATCTCGGCCGCCTGCTTCGCCTGCGCCATGCGCTCGGCCGGGACGTCACAGGCGAAATCGGCGCCCTTCACGACGCCGGTGCGCGAATCGTCGATGCGATCGAGGAGCGCGCGCGCGATGCGGAAAGAAGACGGAACGACGCCGCCCGCGTCGCCCGAATGCACGCCTTCGGTGAGGATTTCCACGCGCAGCGTGCCGTTGATCAAACCCCGTAGCGAGGTCGTGGCCCAGAGCTGGTCGTAGTTGCCGGCGCCCGAATCGAGCGCGATCACGAGCCCTACATCGCCCATGCGCGGCGCGAGCGCGTCCAGGTACGCCGGGAGATCGTAGCTGCCGCTCTCCTCGCAGGTCTCGATCAGTCCGACGCAGCGCGGCCGCGCGAT
>DATGGI010000192.1:0-17672 GCA_035308545.1 Usitatibacter sp. | reverse complement strand
GAAGGATCCCGGCGAGGCCGGACTTTTCATTGGCTTTCATCGCTGTTCCTGTCGTGAAATGGCATGCGCCGACGTCGCGGCGAATGCGCTGTAGGAAGACTGGACTTCAAGGAAATGGAGTGGCGGAGGGCCCGGTACAATTACGTATGACACGGATTCGATTCACGAAGATGCAAGGTCAGGGAAACGACTTTGTCGTGATCGACCGCGTCCGCCAGCACGTCGATATTACTCCGGAAAATATCCGCGCGCTCGCCGACCGCCACTTCGGCGTGGGCTTCGACCAGCTGCTGGTTGTCGAAAAACCGTCCTCCGCGCAGGCCGACTTCCGCTACCGCATCTGGAACGCCGATGGCGGCGAAGTCGAGCAATGCGGCAACGGCGCGCGCTGCTTCGCCCGCTTCGTGCGCGACGAAGAGCTCACCGACAAGCGCGAGATCGTCGTCGAGACCGCGAGCGGGCTGATCCGCCCGCGCATCGAAGACTCGGGCCAGGTCACCGTGGACATGGGCGCGCCACGATTCGATCCGAAAGACGTCCCCTTCGACGCCGGCGAGGCGCGGCTCACCTATCCGCTCAGCGTGGCCGGCGTCACCTTCGAGGTCAGCGTGCTCTCCATGGGCAATCCCCACGCCGTGCAGGTGGTCGAGGAGGTGGATCGCGCGCCCGTCACGACCCAGGGGCCTCTCATCGAGCACCACGCGCGCTTTCCGCAGCGGGTGAACGCGGGCTACATGCAGCCGATTTCCCGCTCGCACGTCAGGCTTCGCGTGTGGGAGCGCGGCGCGGGCGAGACTCTCGCCTGCGGCACCGGTGCCTGCGCTGCCGTGGTCGCCGGGATCCGCAGCGGACTGCTCGATCCCGAGGTCCGTGTGTCGACCCGCGGAGGCGACCTCGTGATTCGCTGGAACGGGGGCACCAGCCCCGTTATGATGACGGGCGATGCCGTGCGCGTTTTCGACGGCGAACTGGAGATCTAGCGCGGATGTTCCCGACCCCAGAACAAGTGGCCGAGTTCCTGAGGCAAAACCCAGGGTTCTTCGAAAACCACGTCGACATCCTGATGAACCTGCAGATCCCGCATCCCCACGGCGGCCGCGCCGTCTCGATCGGGGAGCGCCAGCTCGTGGCGGTGCGCGAGAAGTCGAAGATCCTCGAGGACAAGCTCCACGAGCTGATCTCCTTCGGCGAGGAGAACGACGCCGTGAGCGAGAAGGTCCACCGCCTCGCCTGCCGGCTCATCGATGCGCCGAGCCTGGACGCCGTGCTCGATACCCTCTACCTCGATCTCCTCGATCACTTCGCGGTGCCGCACGTGGCCGTGCGCCTGTGGAAGGTCGCCGAGGAGAATCCCGACACGAAGGAGTTCGGCGCGGTGGACGGCGAGATGCGCCAGTTCGTCGAGCAGATGACCGCGCCCTACTGCGGGCATCATGCGGTCTACGAGAGCCAGTCGTGGTTCGGCGAGGCCGCGCCGCACCTCAAGTCCTTCGCGCTCGTGCCGCTCGTGCGCGATGGCGTCGTTTTCGGGGTGGTCGCCCTCGCCTCCGAGGACGCGAAGCGCTTCTATCCGGAAATGGGCACGCTGTACCTCACGCGGATCGGCGACCTCATGAGCCATTCGCTCTGGCGTTTCGTGACGCCGCTCCGTGAGCCCTCCCCCGCCTAAGGCAATCGAGGGCAGGCCGGACGCGCTAGCGCGTTATCTCACGCATCTGCGGACCGCGCGCAGGCTCGCCACCCACACGCTGACGGCCTATTCCCGCGACGGGAAGATGCTCGAGACGCTCGCCGCGGGGCGCCCGCTGCAGAGCCTGGGCACCACCGACATTCGCCGCTTCGCCGCGGCCCTGCATTCCAAGGGCCAATCGCCGCGCTCGCTCGCGCGCATCCTCTCGAGCTGGCGCGGATTCTTCGACTGGCTGGTGCGCCAGCGCGAGGTGCCGGCGAACCCCTGCAACGGCGTTCGAGCACCCAAAGCCCCGCGCATGCTTCCGGAAACGCTGTCACCCGACGACGCGGTGCGCCTCGTCTCCGTCGAGGATCCGGGGCCATGGGGCGCGCGGGACCGCGCGATCTTCGAGCTCGCCTATTCGTCGGGCCTGCGCGTCTCGGAGCTCACCGGGCTCGATCTCGAAGCCCTCGACTTCGGCACGGGCGAGGCGCGCATCCTCGGCAAGGGCTCGAAGACCCGCATCGTTCCCGTGGGCGAGCACGCGCTCGAAGCCCTGCGCAAATGGCTCGCGGCGCGTGGCGCGATTCCCAGGGTCGATGCGCAGGCGCTCTTCGTCGGCAAGTCGGGACGCCGCATGACCCCGAGGGAGGTGCAGCGGCGCATCAAGCGCTGGGCCACGCTCGCCGGCCTCGGCGTCGATGCGCATCCGCACATGCTCAGGCACTCGTTCGCGTCGCACGTGCTGCAGTCCTCGGGCGACCTTCGCGCCGTCCAGGAGATGCTCGGCCACGCGAGCATCGCATCGACGCAGGTGTACACGCACCTCGACTTCCAGCACCTCGCCAAGGTGTACGACGCGGCGCATCCGCGGGCGCGGCGGCCCCGGAAGAAGGACTAGCGTTGGCGGCGAGCGCGATCACGCCGGTCACGGTGCTCACGGGCTTTCTCGGCAGCGGGAAGACCACGCTCCTCAACGCGCTCGTGAAGGACCCGCGCTTCTCGGACACGGCGATCATCGTGAACGAGCTGGGCAACGTCTCGATCGACCACGCGCTCATCCGCGAATCGAGCGAGGAGATCGTGACGCTTTCCGGCGGATGCATCTGCTGCCGCGCCGCGGGCGACATCGTGCGCACGCTGCGCGAGCTCTACGACCTGCGCTTCATGAAGGAGGTCGCGGAATTCCGCCGCGTCGTGATCGAGACCTCGGGCCTCGCGGATCCCGCGCCGCTCCTCGCGACGCTCGTCGAAATGCCCGTGACCGCTGCGCGCTTCTCGCTCTCGGGCGTGGTGACGACGGTGGACGGCGAGGTGGGCATGGCCACGCTCGACGCCCACCCCGAATCCGTGAAGCAGGCTGCCGTGGCCGACCGCATTGTCATCACCAAGGCGGACCGCGCCTCGAGTGAAGCGATCGACGCGCTGCGCGCTCGCGTCACCGCGCTCGCGCCCGGCGCGCGCATCGTCGAAGCCGCGAACGGGCAGGTCGACGCGGCACTGCTCTTCGACACGGGCCTGCATCGCGTCGATTCTCCGCAGGCCGATGCGCGCGGCTGGCTCAACGCCGGCGCGTACGCATCGCATGCGGCGCGCCCGCTCCACGATCCGCGCATCTCGAGCTTCGTGTGGCGCCACGCCGAGCCCATCGCCTGGGAAGACCTCGCCGCGGCCCTCGACACGCTCTACGACCTCATGGGCGAGCGGATCCTGCGCATGAAGGGCCTCGTGAACGTCGCGGGCGAGCCCGGCCCGCGTGCGATCCACGCCGTGCAGCACGCGTTGTATCCTCCCGCGAGGCTTCCCGCATGGCCCGACGAAGACCACACCACCCGCATGGTCTTCATCGGCCGGGACCTTGAACAATCCGCCGTAGCCCGCATATTGGAATTTTCGTAAGGTATTCCCATGGCCGCCCCGCAGACCGCCGAGCAGGACCTCATCCCCGTCACGATCCTCACCGGTTTCCTCGGCGCGGGAAAGACGACGCTCCTCAATCGCATCCTCACGGAACGCCATGGCGAGAAGATCGCCGTGATCGAGAACGAATTCGGCGAGACCGGCGTGGACAACGAGATCCTCGTGAAGGACAAGGACGAGCAGATCATCGAGATGAACAACGGCTGCCTGTGCTGCACGGTGCGCGGCGACCTGGTGCGCATCCTGGGCGACCTCGCGAAGAAGAAGAAGCAGGGCAAGCTCAAGTTCGACCGCGTCATCATCGAGACCACGGGGTTGGCGAATCCCGGTCCCGTGGCCCAGACGTTCTTCATGGATGAGGGCATCCACGACCAGTACCTGCTCGACGCGGTGGTGACTGTCGTCGACGCGAAGCACGCCGACAAGACGCTCGACGACCACGACGAGGCGCGCCGGCAAGTGGGCTTCGCCGACCGCATCCTGCTCACGAAGACCGATCTCGTCGACGATGGCGCGAGGGTCGACGAGCTCATGCGCCGCCTTCGCCAGATGAATCCGCGCGCCCTGCAGAAGAAGGTCCACATGGGCAACGCGGACATCAAGGAGCTCCTCGACATCCGCGGCTTCAACCTGAACGCCGTGCTCGAGCTCGATCCCGAGTTCCTCACGAGCGACTACCACGAGCACGACGACGAGGTGAAATCGTTCGTGTGGCGCGATCCGCGGCCGCTGCACATGGAGAAGATCGAGACGTTCCTCTCCCTCATGGTGCAGAACTACGGCGAGGACCTGCTGCGCTACAAGGGCGTGCTCAACATCCAGGGTGAGCCGCGCCGGATGATCTTCCAGGGCGTGCACATGCTGATGGGCGGCACGCCGGGCAAGGAATGGGCGCCGGGCGACAAGCGCGAGAGCGTGATGGTCTTCATCGGGCGCAAGCTCCCGCGGCGGCTCTTCGAGGAAGGCCTCGCCTATTGCATCGCCTAGGCGTTGCGATCGATGGCCCCCTCGCGAGTTATACTGATTTCCCAGTCGTAGAGAGAAACTGGCGCACATGGCGAGCCCCGCGGCCGGAACCACGCCGCCCAGCCCCATCCGCCCTGCGCGTCCCGCGGGACGCCTGGGCTCGGAGGAGTTCAACTCGAGCACGCTTCCCACCGCACAGGAAGCGGCCGTCCTCTTTGCGGCCAACCATCCCGAAGCCGCCGCCAGCGTCCTCAAGCACGAGATCAAGGATCCCGTCGGCCGCAACAACAAGCAGGCGTGGCTCATGCTCTTCGACCTCTACCAGGTCGCGCAGAACAAGCAGGAGTTCGAGTCGCTTTCGATGCTCTTCACGGTGAAGTTCGAGCAGTCGCCCCCCGGCTGGGCCGACGATGCCGACTCGCCGAGCGATCCGCGCCGCACGCAGAGCCGCGACCGCAAGGATTTCTTCGGGCTGAAGCCCAATGCGGCGGGCGAGCTCGCCGGCGAGATCGAGAAGTTCCGCGCGTTCGCGCAGTCCCAGGGCACCGTGCGCGTCGACGTGTCGAAGGTCGCCGCGATCTCGACCGGGGAGGCGTTGCTGCTCGCGAGCGCGCTCAACCAGCTTCGCAAGGCGAAGCTGCCCATGTGGTTCAACAGCATCGAGGTGCTCGAGAAGACGCTTCGCTCGGCGTTCAACGAGAAGCCCAGCGACGACCAGAAGTCCTACTGGATCCTGCTCTTCGAATTGCTGATCCTCCAGGGCAAGGCCATGGAGTTCGAGGAACTGGGCCTGGAGTTCGCGGTCGCATTCGAGATGTCGCCGCCCAACTGGGAGGTCTACGTGAACAGCGTCGCCGCGGAAGCGGCCAAGGCCGCCGGCGGCGGAAAGAGCGCCGGGCCGGCGCATCCGCCGGAGGCTGGATACGCCCTGAAGGGCGTGCTCTCGCCGGCGAGCGCGAACCAGATCGCGGAGCTGAACGCCTACGCGGCCACCAAGACCGAGGTGGCGGTGGACATGGGCAAGGTCCTGCGCGTGGATTTCCCGTTCACGTCGATCTTCTTCGACGCCGTGAAGGCGATCCAGCTCGCCGGCAAGCGCGTGATCCTCACGAACCTGAACGAGCTGAACGCGGCGCTCCTCGAGGCGATGGGCGTCAACCGCTACGCCATCCTGGTGCGGCGCCGCTAGCCTGAAATCCCTCCGGAGAATTCCGGATTTCCGCGGGCGCCTCCTCCCCCTCCCTGATATAGCGCCAGCATGAACCCAGACATTCCCCAGTTCCACGGCACCACGATCGTGAGCGTGCGCCGCGGCGATCGCGTCGCCATGGGCGGCGACGGCCAGGTGACGCTCGGCAACATCGTCGTGAAGGCTTCGGCCCGAAAGGTGCGGCGCATCTACCAGGACCGGATCCTCGCGGGTTTCGCGGGAGCCACCGCCGATGCCTTCACGCTCTTCGAACGCTTCGAGGCGAAGCTCGAGAAGCACCAGGGCAACCTGCTGCGCTCCGCGGTCGAGCTCGCGAAAGACTGGCGCACGGACCGGATGCTGCGCCGCCTCGAGGCGATGCTCGCCATCGCCGACCGCGAATCGTCGCTCGTGATCACGGGCACCGGCGACGTGCTGGAGCCCGAGCACGGGCTGCTCGCCATCGGCAGCGGCGGCGGCTACGCGCAGGCCGCCGCGCTCGCGCTGCTCAACGAGACCGCGCTCGAGCCCGCCGACATCGTGAAGAAGGCGCTCACGATCGCGGGCGAGCTCTGCATCTACACCAACCAGCAGCACGTGATCGAGACGCTGTGACCGAACAATTCGCGCCCGCCACCCCGGCCGCCGTCCCTCCGTCGATGATGACGCCGCAGGAGATCGTCTCCGAGCTGGACAAGTACATCGTCGGCCAGGGCGACGCCAAGCGCGCCGTGGCGATCGCGCTGCGCAACCGCTGGCGCCGCGCCCAGGTGGCCGAGCCGCTGCGTGCGGAGATCACGCCGAAGAACATCCTCATGATCGGTCCCACGGGCGTGGGCAAGACCGAGATCGCGCGGCGCCTCGCGCGCCTCGCCAACGCGCCCTTCATCAAGGTCGAGGCCACGAAGTTCACCGAGGTGGGCTACGTGGGCCGCGACGTGGATACGATCATCCGCGACCTCGCCGAGATCGCCGTGAAGGCGACGCGCGAGCAGGAGATGAACAAGGTCCGCGCCCGCGCCGAGGATTCGGCCGAGGAGCGCGTCCTCGACGCGCTGCTGCCCGGCGTGCCCGCCGCGGAGGGCAACGACGCCAACTCCACGCGCCAGCGCTTCCGCAAGATGCTCCGCGAGGGCAAGCTCGACGACAAGGAGATCGAGATCGACGTGGCCCAGGCCCCGGCGAACATGGAGATCTTCGCGCCCCCCGGCATGGAAGAGCTCACCGGGCAGATCCAGGGCATGTTCGCGAACCTCGGCGCCGGCCGCCGCAAGCGCCGCACGCTGCGCATCCGCGAGGCGGTGCGCCTCATCACCGACGAGGAGGCGTTGAAGCTCGTGAACGAGGACGAGATCCGCTTCAAGGCGATGGACGGCGTGGAGCAGAACGGCATCGTCTTCATCGACGAGATCGACAAGGTCACGAGCCGCGGCGAGCTGCAGGGAGCCGACGTTTCGCGCCAGGGCGTTCAGCGCGATCTCCTTCCCCTCGTCGAGGGGACCGCCGTCACGACGAAGTACGGAATGGTCCGCACCGACCACATCCTCTTCATCGCGAGCGGCGCGTTCCATCTCTCCCGGCCCTCGGACCTCATTCCCGAGCTGCAGGGGCGCCTGCCGATCCGCGTGGAGCTCTCGAGCCTCTCGGTGGACGACTTCGAGCGCATCCTCACCTCGACCGACGCCTGCCTCACGAAGCAGTACCAGGCCCTGCTCGCCACGGAAGGCGTCGAGCTCGCGTTCACGCCCGAGGGCGTGCGCCGCCTCGCCGAGATCGCCTACTCGGTCAACGAGCACACCGAGAACATCGGCGCGCGGCGCCTCTACACGGTCATGGAGAAGCTGCTCGAGGAAGTCTCCTTCGACGCGGGTCAGAAGGTGAGCCGCGTGAGCGTGGATGCCGCTTACGTGGACGGCCGCCTCGGCGACCTCGCGAAGAGCGAGGACCTCGCCCGCTACGTTCTGTAACACCTCACTGCAAGGACGCCCCTAGAATCCCGCCATGCGAACCTGCCTCGTACTCGCCCTGCTCACCGCCGGCTGCGCCGCCCTTCCACCTCCGGGGACCGAGGATCCCGCGTCGCTTGCCGCCGCGGAGACCGCTTTCGCCGCGCAATCGGTGAAGGAAGACATGCGCACTGCGTTCCTCGCGAACTTCGCGCCCGACGGCATGTACGTGCGCAAGGAATGGACGAATGCGCGGCAGGATCTGGCCGGCCGCGCCGCGCCACCGGTCGTGCTCGACTGGCGCCCCGTGCATACCGAGGTCGCGGCTTCCGGCGAGATGGGACTGTCCACGGGACCCTGGAAGCTCACCAGCAAGACCGATCCCGCGCAGCCGCCGACCTACGGGCAATTCGTCTCGATCTGGAAGCGCGAAGCGGGCGGCCCGTGGAAAGTCGCCGTCGACATCGGCGTCTCGAACCCGAAGAACTCCCTCTGGGAAACCCCGCTCGACCTCACGCCGTCGGCGGCCCCGGGCGCGCTCGACCCGGTCGGGGGAGCGGAGGACGCGGATGGACTCTTCCAGCTCACGGCCAACTTCACCGGAATGGCGGCCGCCTACCGCATGAACGTGGGAACACGCATGCGCTTCTATCGCGAAGGCATCGACCCGCTGGTGACACGCGAGTCCGCCCTCGACTCTCCGGCTCTCGCGTCGCGCGACCTGTTCTTCTTCTACGTGGAGAAGGCCGAGGTGGCGAAATCCGGCGACTTCGGATACGTGCGCGGGCACTACGTGAAGTATTTCGATCCGGAGAAGGTGCTCGGCCAATTCCTGCGCGTCTGGCGCCTCGAGAACGGCCACTGGCGCATCGTGCTGGACGTCGCGACCTCGCAGTAGCCGCGCGCTACGGCGCGCGCTCGTAGAGACCCGCGACGCGCTCCATCGAATCGAGGATGTGATCGGCGGCTTTCGCGATGAACTCGATCGCGCGCGCCTCGGACTTGCGCTGCGCGAGATCGCGAGCCGCGTCTTCGAGGAACCGCAGCTGCCCTTCGGCGCCCGCGAGCTCCTCGGAAATTTCCGGCGTATTGGCGGGCGACTCGCGTAGCGTCGCGAGGATCCTCGGCAGGTTCTCGGAGGATTCGCGAAGGCTCCGCGCCAGGACCTCGTCGCGCATGCCCCACTGCATCCAGAGGTGGATCTTGGCGACGCGCTGCGCGAGCACCGCGGCATTCTCCGCGCGCACCGCGGAAGCGTTCGAGCTCGCGCGGGCGCTCTCCTGCACGAGGCGCGCGCCCTTCGCGGCGATGAAGGCGAGCTCATCGGTCCGGTCGCGAAACTTGCGCGCCGTGTCGCGATTGGCCGGCTTCAACGCCAATGCGCGGTATTGCACCCAGAGCAGCGTGAGCACGCGATAGGTGTCGCGCGCCTCCGCGCCCGGCGCGCTTTCCATGACCGGCCCGAGCGTCTCGTCGAAATCCCTGATCGCTTCCTCGAGCGAACGGCGGCTTCGCCCGCCGAGCACACCCTGCCCTACCTGCGCGTTCAGCTTCGCGACACGCTCGGCGAGCATCTCGAGGCGGATCGCGGGGCGCGCGCGAACCGCGGCCTCCACCGCCTGCGCGGGCGCGGCCGGCACCAGCACGGCGAACGCGATCGCACCGAGAGCCGCCGCGCGGGTCACGCCGCGGCGACGGAGAAGCCCGCGATCACGCCGTCGCGCACGAGGCGCGCCAGGCCTCCGGCGAGGAATTTCGCGGCGAACGTTTCGTCCATCGCGGCGCTCGCTTCCTCGAGCGTCGCGTCCTTCGAGATCGCCCGGAGGAAATCCCATTCGTCGGGAGCGACGGCGCTCACGCGAACCACTCCGTCCTCGCGGCACACGACAACCGAGTCCGGCCCCGTGTCGCGATCGGGTGTGCCGTCGCGTGTCGGCTGGTTTGCGCTCCAGATCGACTCGATCGCGTGGGCAGAGCGCACGAGCCGCACCGCAGGATGCAGTGCGAAGCGGATCCGTCCGTACCCATCCGCGGGCACGGAGGCGAGCGACGCGAGATCGAACGGCGCCGCGTCGGCCGCCTGGTAGCTTTCGTGGCACGCCCATTCGAGCCTCGCCACATCCGCGAGGTAGGTGAGCGAGCGCGCGTGCGGATAGGCCTCGAGGAAATCGGCGAACGACTCGCCGTACTCGTTGAGATCGCCGCTGCGCGACGGATGCGCCAGCACGAACGCGCGCGCCGCCTCGCGGAAGAAGGCCTCGCCCACGAGGCGCTCCACGACGGGAAACGTCGCCGCGAGCGCGCCGCCCAGGTTCGCGAGCATGTTGCGACGATAGACCTCGACGCCCGGCTCGCAAGGCCGCTGCGAGTAGAGCGCCTCGATGAATTCGCGCTGGGCTGTTGCGAGCACGCTCACGCGGCCGCCTCCACGCCGAGGATCGCGTCGGCGCGGGCCGCCTCGGCGAGCAGCACGTCGAGCGCGGGAATGTCGGCGTCCCATTCGATGATCGTCGGTCGCGGGCCCAGGCGCTCGATCGCCGCGCGATAGAGCGTCCACACGTCGCCGGTGACGGGGCGCGAATGCGTGTCGATGAGGAGCGCGCCCTGCGACTCGAAGCCGGCGAGGTGGATCTCGCCCACGGCTTGCGGATCGATGGCGGCGAGGAACTCCGCGGGATCGAAGCCGTGGTTTCGCGAGTTCACCCAGATGTTGTTCACGTCGAGCAGGATGCCGCAGCCCGCGCGGCACGCGACCTCGCCCAGGAACTGCCACTCGGGAATCGTCGAGTGCGCGAATCGCATGTACGACGAAACGTTCTCCACGAGGATCCGCCGGCCCAGCCGCTCCTGGACGGCATCCACATGCGCGACGAAGCCGTCGAGCGCCTCCTCGGTATAGGGCAGCGGCAAGAGGTCGTTCGAATGGCGGCCGGACGCCGAGGACCAGCACACGTGCTCGGAAACGAGCGCGGGTTCGAACCGGCGCACGAGGGCGGAGAGCTTCGCGAGATGCACGGCATCCACCGTTTCGGAAGATCCCAGCGACAATCCCACTCCATGGAAGCTCAGGGGATAGAGCGCGCGAAAGCGCTCGAGCCAGGCAAGCGACGGGCCGCCGGCCGCGAAGAAATTCTCGCTATGGACTTCGAGGAGGGAAAGGCCGGGCCGCCGCTCGAGGATCTCCGCGTAGTGCGGTGCCCGCAAGCCGATGCCCGCCGAGGACTGCAGCGGCGAGGCCGGCGCCATCGCGCTCAGTACGCGTAGTACTTCGGGGCCCTGCCGGAATCGGGACCGCCGGGCGATGTCTTGCCGCCGGCCTTGCCGCACGTCCCCTTGGGCACGTACTTCCAGTCGTCGGGCGAGTTGTCGCGCGTCGCCTTGCCCGCGCACGTGTGGCGCGGGGTGCCGCAATCGTTCTGGCCGGCCTTCGCGATGCCGTAGCATTTTTCCCGGGCGGCGCCGTCCTCGGCGTTGGCGGCCTGGGCGAGCGTGAGCGCGAGAATGCCCGCGATTGCGGAATGCAAGATGGCGTTGCGGTTCGACATGATCCTCATCTCCTGCGAGCCCTGGGGCTCAGGTGTCGCTCGTGCGGAAACGTTCCGCGGCAGTGTGCAGGAATTTCAGCTGCGAGTCGAAATTGCGGCACATGAAGCAGATCTCGAGATGGTGCGTGAGGTCCTTCGATTCCTCCGGGGTGAGCTTGCGCTCGTAGGCGAGCGACATCAGCCGCGACGCCTCGCGGCAATACAGATCGCCGTCCTCATCGTACCTAGGCCTCTTTTCCAAACCAGCTCATTTCGAGACAGGCGCGCAGGCTCAACCGCGCGCGATGAAGGATCACCCAGCAATTGGACGCGGTGATGCCTTCTTCCTTACAAATCGTTTCCGTTTCTTCGCCCGCGATCTCGCGCTTGAAGAATACGCGCCCGCCGGCGGCGGGGAGCCTGTCGAGGCAGCGCTCGAAGGTCTCCCAGAAGCGACGCTGCTCGAGCGCGGCCTCGGGGTTGCTCCAGGCCTGGGGCGCGACGCTCCAGTGGCCCGTCTCGTCGAAGAGGTCGTCGAGCCAGGCGTCGTCGCCCGTCTCCGCGGCGAAATCCGTGGGCTCGAGGTGGGTGCGGTCGCTCACGGCGCGCCGCTGGAGATCGATCACCTTGAACCGCAAGATCGACGTAAGCCACGTCCGGAGCGACGACTTGCCCTCGAAGTTGGACAGGCTCTCCAGGGCGGAAAGCAGCGCCTCCTGCACCGCCTCTTCCGCAAGCTGGGAGTCCCGGAGCTGCGAAAGCGCGTAGCGCACGAGGTAGGGCCGGTGGCTCTCGATCTGCGCGAAACGCGGGTCCGTCATGGCGAAATCTTACCAATGTCTGGAAAGCCCGGGGGTCTGGAAAAGCCCGGGGTCTTGAAAGCCCCGTGGGCGGCCCTATCTGCTCAGCAGACACCCATATTCGGAGGCATCCAATGAACCTGTTGACCCGTAACGCCCTGTCCTTCTACGAACCCTTCGTGGGTACCGCGCTCGCGTGGGAAAGCCGCGCGGAGACGCCGCCCATCCGGTTCGACGTGCGCGAATCGCCCGAGGCCTACACCGTGAACGCGGAACTGCCCGGGGTGAAGAAGGAAGACATCCACGTCGAAGTCGAAGGCAACGAAGTGACGATCTCCGCCGAGACGCGCCGCGAGGCCGAGCAAAAAGACGGCGACAAGTGGCTGCGTACCGAGCGCCATGTCGGCAAGAGCGCGCGCCGCTTCGCGCTGCCGCAGGACCTCGACCATTCGAAGGCCGCGGCGAAGTTCATCGACGGCGTGCTGGAGCTCACGCTCCCGAAGAAAGCCGCCGTGGCGGGACGCAAGCTCGAGATCAACTGAACAACGTTCGGCGAACTCTCAAGATTTTGGTGAAGCCGTAGAGGCTGCGGGCTCCCGGGAGAGAATTCTCCCCGGAGCCCCTTTTGTTTGCCTAAAATAGGCGCCTTCGCTTTTTCCAGGCCCGCCTATATGCCTGCCCGGCTGTCGCCCGCCCAGAAGGCGGAGGTCCTCATCGAGGCCCTCCCGTACATCCAGCGGTTCTACGACCGCACCATCGTGATCAAGTATGGCGGCAACGCGATGACCGACGTCGCGCTGCAGGAGGATTTCGCCGAGGACGTGGTGCTGCTGAAGCTGATCGGCATGAACCCCGTGGTCGTGCACGGTGCGGGGCCCCAGATCGGTGCGCTGCTGCAGAAGCTCGGCAAGCAGAGCGAGTTCATCCAGGGCATGCGCGTCACCGACGAGGAAACCCTCGACGTGGTCGAGATGGTGCTGGGCGGCCTCATCAACCAGGACATCGTGACGCTCATCAACAAGGCCGGCGGCAAGGCCGTGGGCCTCACGGGCAAGGACGGCCACTTCATCCACGCGAAGAAGCTCAAGGTCGCAAGCAAGGAAGACAAGAAGAAGAAGATCGACGTGGGCCTGGTAGGCGAAGTGGTGAAGATCGACCCCGAGATCATCCAGCTCCTCGACCAGCGCGATTTCATCCCGGTCATCGCGCCCATCGGCTCCGACGAGAACGGCACCGCCTACAACATCAATGCCGACGTCGCCGCGGGCAAGCTCGCCGTCACGCTGCAGGCCGAGAAGCTGATCCTGCTCACCAACACGACGGGCGTGCTCGACAAGTCCGGCAAGGTGATCACGGGCCTCACCGCGCAGAAGGTGAAGGAGATGATCGACGACGGCACGATCTCGGGCGGCATGCTTCCCAAGGTCGAGTGCGCCCTGGACGCGGTGCGAAACGGCGTGAAGAGCGCGCACATCATCGATGGCCGCGTGGCGCACGCGCTGCTGCTCGAGGTGCTCACGAGCTCAGGCGTCGGCACCCTGATCCGCGGCGCTTCCGCGAACCGGGCCAACCACCGCTAGGAGTTCCTGGGTTCCCTGTGCGCCCCACGCCGGATCGGCGTAGGATTTACCCAAAATCACCAATAACAGGGAGCCTCCCATGTCTTGGCGCATCCGCTTCGCTGCGTTCGTGGTCGCTGTGTCCTCCTTGTGCGGCGCGTCCGCCATGGCCCAGGTTCTCTATGCGGCCACGGGATCCAACGGCCGTCCGGGAACGCTGTTCACGATCGACACGGCGACCGGCCGGATCCTCAGCTCGGCGCCGATCATGCTTGGTGCCACCCAGATCTGCATCACGGGACTGGCGGCGAATCCCTTCACCAACCTCCTCTACGGCATCGTGTCGAACAATTGCGCCACGAACAACGGCGCACTCGTCACGATCGATCCCACGAATGGCGCCGCGACTTTCATCGGGAACACCGGGGGAGGATCGGACCTCGCATTCAGTCCCGGCGGAATCCTGTACATGTGGCAGCAGTCAACGACGGCCCTCGCGACGGTGGATCTCACCACAGGTGTCGCCACCACGATCGGCGCCTCGGGACTTCCCGGAACAACCGGCGGAGGCGTGGCAGTGATCGGGAGCACCGTCTACGTCGCGCCCAATGGTGCCAGCGGACCGCTCGCGACGATCAACACGACTACGGGCGCCGGGACCGTCGTCGCCACGCTGAACGGCGCGCCCTTCACGGCGGCGATCAATGCCATGGCCTTCGGCGGCGGCGCGTTGTATGGCGTCGACTCCGATACCGGCGGACCGGCGAACACGAGGCTGGTGCGCATCGATCCGGCCGGGGGCGCAGTCACCCTCGTCGGTACGCTGCCGCTGGATATCGATGCCCTCGCCTTCGGCCCGGCGGCCGGAGTCCCGACGCTCGGCAACGGGATGATGATCGCGATGTTCGCCGCAATGTTCGCGCTCGGCCTGCTCGCCATCCGCCGCAATTCGCTGCGGGCCTGACCAAGCCCGCGCGCGCCCCTAGCGGGCGAGCCGCGCCGTGAGCGCCACGTGATCCGAAAGGCGTGACCAGGCGGCGCCCGAGTGGCGCTGCACGTCGAGCACGCGAAGCCCCCGTACGTAGATCCGGTCCAGCGCGAGCACCGGCATGCGCGCGGGAAAGCTGCGCGCGGGCTTGCCCTCGGCCACCTCGAACACCTCGCGCAGGCCCAGGTCGCGTTGCAGGAACGAGCTCGCACGCCGCTGCCAGTCGTTGAAATCGCCCGCCACGACGAGTGGCGCTCCGCGCGGCACGGCCGACTCGATGCGCTCGGAGAGCCACTGGAGCTGGAATCGCCGGCTGCGGCCCCACAATCCCAGGTGCACGTTGATGCAGTGGAGCGGCTCTTTCCACCCGTCGACCCGGATCTCGCAGTGCAGGAGCCCTCTGCCCTCGAGAGGGTGATGCGAGACGTCGATGTTCTCCCACGCGGGAATCGGGTGGCGGCTCACGACCGCGTTGCCGTGATGGCCTTCCTGGTACACCGCGTTCATGCCGTACACCGAGTGGCTGCCCTCGTGCGTGAGGAATTCGTGCTGCCCCGTCTCGGGCCACGCGCGATGCACGCGGGCGTACGTCGCATGCAATCCCTGCACTTCCTGCAGGAAGGCCACGTCCGCGTCGAGCGCCTTCAACCGCTCGCGGATGTCGTGCAGCACGAGGCGCCGGTTGAACTGCGACAGGCCCTTGTGGATGTTGTAGGTGACGACCGTGAATGACATTTGTGGGGGCGCTACTTTCGGTTCACCCGTTCGGGAAGCATCAGTATCGCCTTCCGGTTGCTCCAGGAGAAGACGCGTTCGGCGGCCTCGTTCCAGGGCACCCATTCGGCGGCGAGGTGCTCGCGGGGCGCGAGGCGCACCGGCACCCGCCCGGCCAGCTCGAGGCCGAATACATGCTCGGTATTCCGCGTGACGCCCGGCGCATAGCGATGCCGCCATTCAGGATAGATTTCGTAGACGTTCTGAAGTTTCCAGTCTTCGAGCATTTGACGGCCCGCGTCGATCCCGGTTTCCTCGGCGACTTCACGGATCGCGGTGTCGCGCAACGCTTCTCCCTCGTTCTGGCTTCCCGTGACCGATTGCCAGAATCCAGGGTGGTCGGCGCGCTCGAGCAGCAGCACCTCGAGCTCCCGGGTATGGATCACGACGAGCGTCGAGACCGGGATCTTGGGGGTCACGCGACCCGCATGCGCGAGGAGACCTCGCCCGTCCCGCTGAACCACGCATGCGGCATGTCGCGCGAGAGGTGCTTCGCGAGCGGAGTGCCCGCGCCGTCGACGGCGATGATGCCGATGTCGGCGGCGAAATCGCGATGCAGGCGATCGAGGATGTCGGTCATCGCGCGGTCGAGCGAAGCGCCGCGCTCCATCGCGTCGGAGATCGCGCGCGCGGCGAGCGTGCGGATCACGAACTCGCCCGTGCCCGTCGCCGACGCCGCGACGCTTCGCGACGCGTAGTTGCCCGCGCCGGCAAGCGGCGAATCGCCCACGCGCCCGACGAGCTTCAGCGTGACGCCGCCCGTGGAAGTCGCGGCGGCGAGAATGCCGTCCTTGTCGACGGCGACGCAACCAACCGTCCCGCCCGCGTATTCCGGGTGATCCTTGAGGAAGCGGCGCATCTTCAGGCTGTTCTTGCCGAGGACCTCGTCCAGGCGCTTTCGCTTGTCGGCCCAATCGGCCTGGCGCGCCGGCGTGACGGGATCGTGGTCGGCGAATCCCATGACCCGCGCGAAGCGCAACGCGCCATCGCCCGCGAGCATCACGTGGTCGGTCTCCTCCATGACCTTGCGCGCGACGAGGATGGGGTTCTTCACGCGCTGGAGCGCGGCCACGGCGCCGATGCGCGATTCGCGGCTTTCCATGACGCTCGCGTCGAGCTCGCAGAAGCCGTCGAAGTTGAGCACCGCGCCCGTGCCCGCGTTGAAGATCGGGTTGTCCTCGAGCTTCACCACGGTCGCGCACACCGCGTCGAGCGCCGATCCGCCGCCCATGAGAATCGCGCGCCCCGATTCGGCCGCGGCGCGCATTCCATTCACCGCGTCGTCTTCGGAGCCGGGGCGCCAGCTCCCCGCGCCACCATGCGCTATCAGTGCGATCGGCATTATGTAGCGGCGTTCCTGAGGCGAATGTGGAGCTCCCGAAGCTGCTTTTCGGTCACCGGGCTCGGCGTCTCCACCATGAGGTCCTGGCCGCGCTGCGTCTTCGGAAATGCGATCACGTCGCGGATCTGGTCGACGCCCGACATCAGCGTCACCATGCGGTCGAGGCCGAACGCGATGCCGCCATGGGGCGGCGCGCCATAGGAAAGCGCATCGAGCAGGAAGCCGAACTTGGAGCGCTGTTCCTCGTCGCCGATGCCCAGCACCGCGAACTGCTTCTGCTGCACCTCCGCGCGGTGGATCCGCACCGAGCCGCCGCCGATCTCCCAGCCGTTCATGGCGATATCGTAGGCCTTCGCGAGGACGCTGCCCGGATCGCTATCCATTGCCGCCACGTGCTCGTCCTTCGGGCTCGTGAACGGATGGTGTGCCGCGGCCCAACGCTTGTTCTCTTCGTCGTACTCGTACGCGGGGAAGTCGAGCACCCACACGGGACGCCACCCGGCCTCGAAGTGGCCCTTCTCGTGGCCCACCTTGTTGCGCAGCGCGCCCAGGGCATCGTTCACGATCTTGCGGCGGTCGGCGCCGAAGAAGAGCAGGTCGCCCGCCCTGGCACCCGTGCGCTCGATGATCTTCCCGAGGATCTCCGGCGAGAGGAATTTCACGATCGGCGACTGCAGGCCCTCGTCGTTCAGCTTCGAAGGATCGTTCACGCGGATGTACGCGAGACCCTTGGCCCCGTAGATCGCGACGAAGGGCGCCAGGTCGTCGAGCTCCTTCCTCGTGAACTGGGCATTTCCTCCCGGAACGCGCAACGCCGCCACCCTGCCGTCCTTCATCTCCGCGGCGGACCTGAACACCTTGAAGCCCGCGTCCTTCGCCACGTCGGTAAGCTCCGTGAGCTCGAGCTTCACCCGCAGGTCGGGCTTGTCGCTGCCGTAGCGCGCCGTCGCCTCGGCATACGTGAGGCGCGGGAACGGGGCGAGGTCCACGTC
>DATGGI010000191.1:0-10595 GCA_035308545.1 Usitatibacter sp. | reverse complement strand
AACCCACGACAACCGGAATCACAATCCGGGACTCTACCGCTGAGCTACAGCCACCATGGGAGCCGGTAATTATACAGGCCGGCCGCTCACTGGGCGACGTCTCGAGGCGGTATCCCGTGAAGCGCGCAATGGGCGAGATAGCGTCCGTGCAGGGTCTCGGCGTTCTCGATGCAGAGCGTCCGGCCCTCCTCGTCGCGGAACTCGATGGCGCCCGATATGTGCACGAACGCTTCTACGGCCACGTCGCCCAGCGTCTCCATGGAATGCACGGAACCTGCGGGGGCGATCATCACGTCTCCAGCGCCGCAAACCCAATCCTGCTCGCGATGGCGCCAGCGCCCCTTCACCGTGTAAGTCGCGGCCGTGCCGTGATAGTAGTGCGTGCCGAGCCCGGCGCCCGCGGCGACCCGCAGGAGAAGCGCCATCTCGCCGGTGGCGCGGTTCACGCTGCACAACTTGATCTCGACCTGCTCGGAGAGAAACGGGAACCAGGGCAGCTCGGCGCTGGGCACAAGCTGTGGAAGGGGCGCCGAGGTCGCGGCTTCCGGCGCAGCGCGCCGGCCCGGAGGGCCCTTCCCGCTTTGCGTCGCCATGTCAGCGCGCCGCTTCCGGGACCGGACCGCCATCGCGCCGGGCGCGCAGGAGGAACGTCGCGAGGGCCGGCGCGAGCAGGATCGCGCCGAACGCGTTCACGAGGAACATGAACGCGAGGAGCACGCCCATGTCGGCCTGGAACCGCAGGGCCGAGAACAGCCACGTTGCCACGCCCGCCGTCATCGTGACCGCCGTGAAGAGGGATGCGGTTGCGCGTTGGCGAAGCGCCTCGAGGAACGCGTCCTGCAGGGACGCGTTGCGGCGCTGCATCTCGTGGCGGATCACCTCGAAGAGATAGATGCCGTAGTCGACGCCGACGCCCACGCCAAGCGCAACCACCGGAAGCGTATTCACCTTCATGCCGATCCCGAGGGCGGCCATTAGCGCGTAGCAAAGAACGGTCACGAGCCCGAGCGGGAGCACGATGCACGCCGTGATCGCGGCAGAGCGGAAGGTGATGAGGCATAGCAGCGTCACCGCGCCGAAGAGCGCCCAGTTGACCCAGTGATCGGCCGCGGCGACCGCCTCGTTGGTCGCGGCCATCACGCCCGCATTGCCGGAAGCGAGTTCGAACCTGAGCGCAGGCGAGTCGAAGGATTCCTTGAAGCGCTTCACCTCATCGACGATATGGGAGAGCGTCCTCGCCTGGTGGTCGCGCGTGAATACCGAGATGCTCGTCGCGGAGCAGTCCGCGTTCACCAGGTCACCGCCGCGGCGCGTGGAGAACATCACCGACTGGTTGCGTGCCTCCCGCGTATCGGGAATCGCGAACCACTTGGCGTCGCCTTCGTTGTAGCCCACGGCGGCGAGCTTGGCGAAGCTCGCGAGGCCGACCGCCGATTGCACGCCGTCGGTCTGCCGCATGAGGAACTCGAAGCGGTCGACGGCATCGAGCATCTCGTAGCTCGTGCAGGCCGCGGGTGCGCCGCCCTGGGCGATCACCTGCAGGACATCCACGCCGATCGCGAAGCTCCTGGTGATCGTGTCGACGTCGCGGTTGTACCGCGAGTCGGCACGCAGCTCCGGCACGCCCTGGCCGAGGTCGCCGATCACCTCGTCGCGAGCCTTCCAGAGTCCGGCGGCCAGGAGCAGCACGCCCACGGCGATCACCACCGAGGCCGCGCGTGGCGTGGCGGCATGCGCGAGGCGCCGCCAGAGCGGTTCGCCGAGGGTTTCGCGGCCGCGTCCCCGCGCTTCGCCCGGAGCCATGCGCATGTACGAGAGCAGGATCGGCAGCAGGATCTTGTTGGTGAGGATCATGAGCGTGACGCCGAGTGTCGCGGTGATCACGAGCTCCTGGACCATCTCGATCTTCACGAAGGCGATCACGAGGAAGCCGATCGCGTTGGCGAGCAGCGCGCTCGTGCCCGGAACGAAGAGCTTCACGAACGCGATGCGCGCCGCGCCCAGCCCGTCGCGGCCGCGCAGCGCCTCGAGCTTCCACGCGCTGGTCATCTGCACCGCGTGACTCACGCCGATGGAGAAGATGAGGAACGGGACCAGGATCGACATGGGATCGAGCGCGAGGCCCAGGAGCGGAAGCAGCCCGAGCAGCCACACGACAGGCGTGAGGGCCACGGCGAGCGCGAGGGCGGTGAGCTTCGCCGATCCCGAGTACCAGAACAGGAGGAGCGCGGTGATTGCGAAGGCGACGCCGAAGAAGATCATCACGCCCTTCGCTCCCGCCGCGATGTCCGACGACGACTTGGCGAACCCGATCACGTGGATGCTGAAACGCCCGTCCTCGTTCTTCGCGCGGATCTTCTCGAGATCGGCGCCCACCTGGCGCAGGTCGAGGCGCTCGCCCGTCGCGGGATCGCGGTCGAGGAGCGTCACGGAAACCAGGGCCGCGCTGAAGTCCTTCGCGACGATGCGGCCCACCCATTGGCTCTTCAGGAGATTGGCGCGCAATTCGTCGAAGCCCTGCTCGTCGGGCCTGAAGTTGCTCGGCAGGACCGGCCCGGCGCGGAACCCGTCCTCGACCACCTCCATGAAGATCGTGTTCGGGCTGTACAGCGAAAGCACGCTCGAGCGGTCGACGCCGTGCATGAAGAAAAGATCCTCGTGCACGGCCTTGAGCTTCGCGAGCGCCGCGGCATTGAACACGTCTCCCTCGCGGGCTCTCACGGCCACCAGCACCTTGTTCGCGCCCCCGAAGTCCTTCTGGTACTTGAGGAACGTCTGCATATAAGGATGCTGCAGCGGAAGCATCTTGCTGAATCCCGCCTGCACCTCCAGGCGCGTGGCCGACCAACCGAGAAGCATCGTGATCGCGATGCCCATCGCGAGCAGTGGCCTGCGCCAATGGAATACGTAGTACGAGACGATCCCGACCCAGTTCCTGCCGAAAGGGTCGTGGGCGAGTGGCGTGGGATCCTGCGGCGGCATCGGAATGGGCGAATCAGTGAACGGAACGAAGGCCGGCGGGGCCGGCGACGATCCAGCCGCCGGAGACGTGAAGCACGGCAGTGAGCGAGGCGCGGGTGCCAAGCGGCAGGGCGGTGAACGTCGCGCCACCATCGCGGCTCATCGCGACCATTCCGTCGGCGCCCGCGAGGACGACGGATCCGTCGGGCAGTTCCGCCGCTCCCTGCAGCGAGCCTTTGTACCGGCCGAGGTCGATGCGCCTCCACGTCTGGCCGCCGTCGGCGCTGCGCCACGCGTTGCCGCGCATTCCATAGGCGATCGCCGTGCCTCCGGTGATTCCGATCGCACCGAAGAACGAGCCCTCGTAAGGAGACTTGAGCAGATGCCACGTGGCGCCGTCGTCGCTGGACGAGAGCAGCGTCCCCGCCTCGCCGGCGATGATCATCCTTCCCGGGCCGATGGAGGCGATCCCCGTGAGGTGCCGATCGAAATCGGGACCGACGACCTTGCGGGACGACCACGTGCGGCCACCGTCGGAAGTCTCGAAGTACGCGCCGAATGCGCCGACCGCGATGCCGCGGCCGCCCGCGACACGCACCGCGAAGAGCGCGGGCCTGTCCTTCCCATCGAGCGACACCGCGTTCCAGGTGAGGCCGCCGTCGTCGGTGCGCAGGAGCGCGCCCTGGTGCCCCGTCGCGAATCCCGTGGTCGCGCTGCTGAAGGAGAGCGAGGTGAGCGTCTGGTAAGTTGGCGTCGCGGCGACTTTCCACGTGACGCCGTCATCGGCCGAGGACAGGATTCTTCCGCGTTCCCCTGCGGCGATGACGCGGTCGCCTGCCCGGGCGAGAGCGAGGATCGCGACGCGATCAACCCTGTGGACGACCGCTTCGGGCTCGAATGAAACCGGCCCTGCAGGCACCGGCAGCGAAAGCGCTGCCAGCGCCACCGTGGCGGCGAACGAGGCCCGTGTAGCCATGTCCAGGCCTCGTCCGCGTCCCGGTTCCTACTTCGAACCCATGCGACGCAGCGCGTCGGGCTGGAAATCGGCGAGCTTTCCGCGCACGCCGAAGGTCGCGATGCCCTTCTCCTCGAACGAGGTGAAGGCGAGCGTGTAGGCGCCCGAGTTGAGGTCATAGAAGGTCATGCCCGAATAGAAGGGCACGTTCGCGTCGTAGTACTGGGTCGCGAAGGTCTCCTGCAGCCGCCAGAGCTGTCCGCGCGAGTCGTAGAGGTCCGCGAGGGCGAGCTGGTAGCTGTCCTCGTCGAAGTACATCACGCGCTTGGCGAAGACGTGGCGCTTGCCTTCCTTCAACGTGCCCTCGACGGCCCACACGCGATGCAGCTCGTAGCGCACGAGATCGGGATTCACGCTGCCGGGCTTGAGCACGTCATCGGCCTTGAGCGATTTGTCCGTGAGCTTGTAGTCGTTGTACGGGATGTACATCTCCTTCTTGCCCACGAGCTTCCACGTATAGCGGTCCGTCGTGCCGTTCCATCCGTCGTACTGGTCCGTGAAGCGCAGGCCCTCGGTGCCGTCCGCGCTGTAATCGCAGCACAGGTCGGGCACGCGGCGGACGCGGCGCGTTCCGGAGTTGTAGAGCCAGCCGCTGCGCGCTTCCTTGGCCTGGTCGATCGTGTCCCACACGAGCAGGATCGTGCCCTCGAGCGTCGCCGGCGCGCGATAGTAGCCCATCCACACGAAGTTCATGTTGTCGCGCTTGGTGTCGAGGTAGCCCGCGTTCTCGAACACGAAGCGGTCGGTGGTGGCGACGCGGAAATGCCCGCCGCCCGGCTGCACGACATACCAGGAGCTCTCGCGCTCGAGGCTGCCGCCCCGCCAGCGGAAGCTGTGGTCCCAGAGAAGGTCCTCGCCCGCCTTGGGGAACGGGAACGGGATCGCGCTCGTGCCGGACTTCACAACGCCGTTGCCGTCGGCCGTGAGCTCCGCGGCCGCTGCGTACTTCTTCACGTCGTCGTACACCGCCTGGGGCAGCGCGGCGCTGCGATGCGACGGATACACGTTCATCCTGTAGCCCGGGTTCTTCTTCAGGAACGCGAGCTGTCCGGGGGACAGCTTGTCCGCGTATTGCGATGCGTTCTGCGCGGTGATCGCGAAGAGCGGCTTCTCGGATGCGTACGGATCCGCATAGCCCTTCTTCGCGTCGAATCCGGCCGGCGCCTTCGTGAGGCCGCCGTCCCACGCGGGGATCGTGCCGTCCTTGTTGCCGGCCTTTTCCGAACCCATCGGGGTGAGGTCCTTGCCGAGGCGCTCTGCGTCCTGCGCCGTCGCCTTCGCGAACGCCGCCGGAGCCCACGCGAGCGCGAGCGCGACAGCGAGATTGAGTGTGGTCCTGTTCATCATGTCGATTTCTCCTGGATGGCGGCGCGGACTAGAACGTCGCGCTCACGCTGGCGGTGTAGTAGTCGCGATCGCGCAACGGGTCCCACTTCGCCGCGTTGCGGTACGTGACGTAGCCGATCTCGAAGTTGTACGTCTTGCGGAACTCGAAGCCCATCGTGAGGCCGATCGTCCCGCGTCCCGCGTTGAACTGCCCGTCGGCCGAGACGCCGTTCACGTCCTGGCCCCAGAAGATCGCCGGCTTGCCGGTGACGCCCGAGTCGAAGATGTTGGCGTAGGAAAGCTGGCCGCGGAGGCGATAGCCCCAGGAAGTGCGCGTGACGAATCCATCGTTCTCGCATCCGGGCTGGTTGGCGGTGTTGAGCAGCGGACAGCCGCCCGCGCCGGCCGTCGCGATCGGGCCGAAGCTCGGGGCCGTCGCGATGCCGAACACGAAGCTGCGGCCGTAGCGCACGCCGTCGCTGAAATTCGGGACGCTCGCCCTCTGCATTCCCACCTCGCCCGCGACCGACAGCGTCTCGGCGCCGGCCACGTTGCTGAAGAACTGGATCGCGTTCACCTGGAGCTGCGTCTTGCCGATGCGGTTGAAACCGCTCACGACCTGCCCGTTCTGCGCCGCGTTGAATTGCGCCGTGAGCGGGCCCTTGTACACGTTCATCGCGGCGGCCACGGGCGCGGGGACCCCGAGCACCGCGAGCGCTTGCGGCGCCGAGCCGTACACCAACGCGCCGAGGATATCGCCCGGCGCGTACTGCGCCGGGAAGTTGGGCGAATACGAGACCTCGCCGCCGAGGGACCAGCCGCCCATGTCCGTCGCCGCGCTCAGTCCATAGAGGCGGATCTTGTCGGGATATTCCCAGAACGCCGATTCCTGGCTCGCCGCGGCGCCCAGCAGTCTCGTCGTTAGCGGGAACGGAGAGTTTCCCTTGATCGCGGAGAGCACGGGCAGGCGCGCGGTGTATTCGAGCGCGTAGAGGCCGAACTCCGTATCGAGCGGGGCGACGGGAACGCGGAACGAAAGTCCGTATTGGCCCGAGCTCGAACCGTTCTTCGTGGTCGAGGCCGGCAGGAACGCGCCGGCCTGGGCGCCGCCCTGGTCGCCGGGCGCGATCGTCGTGTGCAGCAGCGCGCCGAGCTGCGAGGCCTGCGCCGCGGTGAGCGACTGCAGGAATCCCGCGCGGCATGCGTTCTCGGTCTTCGGTCCGACCGAGGCGTCGACGGTGAGGAAATACGTGCCGCAACCATCGAGCACCGAGTCCTGCCACTGGTACTGGTAGAAGCCCTCCACCGAAATGCCGTGGCCGAGGCCGACGTTCGCGGAGACCATGCCCACCGGCAGCAGCACTTCCTTGATCTCGGTGCCGGGACGGCGCAGCGCCGGGACGTCGATCGGGTTGATCTGGTTCACGCCCTGGATGAAAAGGCTCTCTCCCCAGTTGAGCACGTGGCGGCCGGCTTTCACCTTCGCCACGGCGTCATCGCCGAGCTTGAACGTGCCATAGGCGTACGCGTCCATGAGCGCGACGCCGGAGAACTTGGCGAGGTTCTCGTAGTTCGAATCGTCGAGCTTCGCGCCGGGCACGTAGCCGTTGGTCAGGCTGCCGTGCTGCACCCCGTGATTCTCGAGCGTCGCGTCGTACCAGGCCTTGCCGCGAACGAACGCGCCGAAATCGCCGTGCTTGTACTCGACGTCGGTCACGACCTTGAGCGGCGTGGAGAACGATTCGCCCTTCTTGAAATTGAGATCGCCATCGTCCGTGTTGCCGCCGACGGCGCCCGTGATGCCCTGCAGGACGGCGTTGTTCGGATGCAGCAGCCGCGGGTCGGGACTTTCCGCGCGCACGCTGGTTCCCGCGGACACGGTTGTCGTCCACAGGATCTTGTCCCCGTTGTCGAGATCGAAATTGATCGCGTGCGCCGATGGGGCCAGGACTGCGGCCATGGTGGCGGCGAGTACGCGTCGATTGAATCGCTTCTGCATGAGAACCTGCTCCCCCGGTTGTTCGGTATCGGAGCAAATTCTCGGTTGGGGGTCCCCGTCCAACAATCGCCAGAATTGATGAATCGGAGTTCATCCGAACCAACGATTGTTGATGCACTGCAACAACCGGGAGAATGGCCGCATCCACCGCCACAGGAGCCAATTCCATGCTGGGACAGATGATGAAGCTGCCGCTCGCGATCCCGTCCCTCATCCGCCACGCGGACCGCTGGCACGGGGACACGCCGGTCGTCTCGCGTCTCGCCGAGGGCGGAATCCACCGGCAGGACTGGCGCGAGACGCACCGGCGCTCGCGGGCCCTCGCGAGCGCGCTCGGCCGCCTTGGAACGGCCCCTGGCAGCCGCATCGGGACGCTCGCCTGGAACAACCACCGGCACCTCGAGATCTATTACGCCGTTTCCGGTTCGGGGGCGATCTGCCACACGGTCAATCCGCGCCTCTTCCCGGACCAGGTCGCGTGGATCGTGAACGACGCCCAGGACCGGTACGTCTTCTTCGATCTCGCGTTCCTCAAGGTGGTCGAGGCCATCGCGCCGAAATGCCCGCAGGTTCGCGGGTGGGTAGCGTTGACCGACCGGGCGCACATGCCCGAGAGCGCCGTGGCGCTCCTCTGCTACGAGGAGATCGTGGCCTCGGGCGACGATTCCTTCGACTGGCCGCAGATCGACGAGGACATGGCCTCGAGCCTTTGCTACACGTCGGGCACGACCGGAAATCCCAAGGGCGCGCTCTACTCCCATCGGTCGACGGTCCTGCACAGCTTCGCGGTCTGCATGCCCGATTCCTTCGGCCTCGCGTCGCGCGAGGTGGTGCTGCCGGTCGTTCCGATGTTCCACGTAAACGCCTGGGGCATTCCCTATGCGGCGGCGATGGCGGGCGTGAAGCTCGTCCTGCCGGGACCGAGCCTCGACGGGGCGAGCCTCTTCGAGCTTTTCGAGGCCGAGAAAGTGACGCTCACCGCGGGAGTGCCCACCGTATGGCTCGCGCTGCTCCAGCACATGGAGAAGAACGACCTCAGGCCCTCGACGCTCAAGCGCGTCATCATCGGCGGGGCCGCGGCGCCGCCCTCCATGATCCGCGCGTTCCGCGAGCGCTACGGCATCGAGGTCGTTCACGCCTGGGGCATGACGGAGCTCTCGCCCCTCGGAACGCTCAACACTTTCAAATCGAAGCACGACGCGTGGGACGACGCGGCACGCGACGCGCTTCGCGAGAAGCAGGGCCGGCCGCTCTTCGGCATCGACCTGCGCATCGTCGGCGGCGACGCGAAGCCGCTTCCGCATGATGGCACTACCTTCGGCGACCTCGAGGTGCGGGGCCACTGGGTCATCCGAAGCTACTTCAATGGCTCCGGCGGCGACGTGCTCCACGACGGCTGGTTTCCCACGGGGGACGTATCCACAATCGATCCCGACGGCTACATGAAGATCACCGACCGCTCGAAGGACGTGATCAAGTCGGGCGGCGAATGGATCAGCTCCATCGACATCGAGTGCCTCGCGATGGCGCATCCCGAGGTCGCCGAGGCCGCGGTGATCGGCGCGAAGCATCTCAAGTGGGACGAACGGCCGGTCCTCGTCGTCGTGCGCAAGCCCGGCACATCGCTCACGCGCGAAGCCATGCTCAAGTCCCTCGAGGGCAAGATCGCGAAATGGTGGATCCCGGACGACGTGATCTTCGTCGAATCGCTGCCGCATACCGCGACCGGAAAGCTCTCGAAGCTCGAGCTGCGAAAGCAGCTAGCGGACTACCGCCTGCCGGTCAGCGCGTAAGCGCGGGGAGCGGCACCCATTCCAGGGCCGGCGCCGTTGCCTCCGGGGCGGCGATGAACGCAGACGCCTCCGAATCGCGCAACTTGAAAATGGCGACACTCTGCACGAGCACCGCGGCCTCGTCGTTGAGGCTGTGAGCCGCGGCGCTCGCCTGCGACACCAGCGCCGCGTTCTTCTGGACCACCGCATCCATCTGCGTGATGGCCTTGTTGATCTGCTCGATCCCCGAGCTCTGCTCGCGTCCTGCCGCGGCGATCGACTCCATGAGGGTCGACACGCCGTCGACCGCCTCGACGAGGCCTTCGATCGTGTTGCCGGCGCTCTCCACGAGCTTCGCGCTCGCCCCGATCTCCGCGACCGACGCGCCCACGAGGGCGCCGATTTCCTTGGCCGACGCCGCGGCGCGGTGCGCGAGGGCACGCACCTCGGTAGCGACCACGGCGAAGCCGCGGCCCTGCTCGCCGGCCCGCGCCGCTTCCACGGCGGCATTGAGCGCGAGGATATTGGTCTGGAACGCGATGCCGTCGATCACGCCGACGATGTCCTTGATCCTGCGCGACGCTTCCGCGAGCCCCGCCATCCTCTCGACGACAACGCGCATCGAGGCGCCGCCCTCGCGCGCGATCTTCGCCGCGCCGCTCGCGAGCGTGCTCGCCTGGCCCGCGTTGTCCGCGCCCTGCTTCACGGTCGTCGTGAATTCTTCGATCGTCGACGCCGATTCCTCGAGGGAGCTTGCCTGCTCCTCGGTCCTCGACGCGAGCTGCTCGTTGCCGTCGGCGACCTCGTCCGAAGCCACCGCGATCGAATCCGCGCTGAGGCGGATGCGGGTGACGATCTCGCCCAGGCGGCCGTTCATCTCGGCCATGGCCCGCAGCAATTCGGCGGCCTCGTCACGGCCGCGAGCCTCGACGCTTTCGGTGAGATCGCCGGCCGCCACGCGGCGCGCGGCTTCGACCGCCTCGCGCAGCGGACGCGTGATGCCACGCGTGATGCCCCAGGCCACGACGGCGACGAGAAGAATGATTGGAACCGTGACCCCGAGCAGGAGGATGGTAGCCGCCTTGCCGCGCTCGAGGAACTGCGCGACGGGCGCCTTGTAGCCTTCTACCACCCTGTCCGCGAGCCGCTCGATCTCGTCGGAAGCCTTGCGCACGCCGTTGCCCGCCTTGCTCTGGAAGGCGCTCGATGCGCCGGCGTCGTCGGTCCGCTCCGCCGCCTCGCGCACCGCCTCGGCATATTGCTTCTCGAGGCCCTCGAGCTTCGCCACGGACTCGCGCTCGCGCGCGTCGAGCGGAGCGCGCCTCAATTGCCCGAGCGCCTGGGCATATTCGCCTTCGAGGCGCTGCAGCTCGCCGCCCTGGCGCAACGCGCCGGCGAGGTTCACGCTCGCGCCCAGGCCCCGCAGGTATTCGGCACGGTCCTGGGCGATCGTCTTCAGGTTGCCGATCGCTGCGTCTTTCGCCGCGGCCGCTTCGATGCTCGCCGCGAGATCCTGCCGCTG
>DATGGI010000190.1:0-27218 GCA_035308545.1 Usitatibacter sp. | reverse complement strand
CGATCAAGTAGAATCAGCCCCCACAGGAACATGCGGAGAACCTCCATGCGCTGGACCGCGGCCCTCGTAGTCGCCGCCGCTGCCGCGATTCCCGCCTACGGGCAGGACTCGAAGGCATGGCTCGAGAAGGAAAACCTCGTCGCCGTGGACACCAAGGCGTTCGCGGAATTCGAAGCGGTTGTCGCCACGCCCCAGGCAGGCGGCGAGCAGCGCGCCGCGATCCTCGTGAAGGGGAAGCCGGCGTGGCAATCGAATCCGAAGGAGACCGATCCGGGCTCCAAGTGGACGATCGTCTCCATCGGCCGTGACCTCGAAGGCAAGGGCCAGCCCGACGTGCATTTCTCGACGAACACGGGCGGGGGCAACTGCTGCACGACGCACTACGTGTACTCGCTGAAGCCGAAGGTCGCGCGCCTCGCGATCTATTCCGCGGGCAGCATGGGCGGTGGAGACTTCATCGAGGTGCCGGGACGCAAGTCGCCGGTGATGGTTTCCGCCGACGATTCCTCCGCCAATGCGTTCGCGCCCTATGCGAACTCGTACTTTCCGCTGGTGATCCTCGAGGTGGGCCCGAAGGGGCGCCTGCAATTCGCGCAGGACATGATGCAATCGCGCCTGCCCGGCATGCCGCCGCCCGTGTGCCAGCAGCCGTTCGCGAACGCGAACCCGTGGCTGAAGGAACGCTGCGCCGAATACCAGACGGTGCGCCGCCAGGCGCGCACGGCCGACATCAAGACGCGGCTCTCGGCGATCAAGGCGACGCGCTCGGCCTCCGAGCTCAAGTGGGAGGACTACTTCGAGAACGGTGTCCTGTCGGCCGTCTCGGCCGAAGTGAATCGCTACACCTATACCGGCCACGGCGCCGCGGGCATGAACTGGCTCGAGACGGTGTGGCCCGGCAACGACGCCGTGAAAGCCAAGTTCGTGAACACGCTCCGCATGACCCAGGCCAAGAGCGTCTTCGCCGAGGACCTGAAGGCGATCGCTTCGAACTGATCGTCATTCCGGGCGTCGCAGTTGCGACGATGGCCCGGGATCCAAATCATCGGGCCCCGGCCTTCGCCGGGGTGACATTTTCGCGGCCGAGGAAGCGCGCAACCTGCGCCGCGGTCATGGGGCGCGCGAGGAGGTAGCCCTGGCCGCGCTGGCAGCCCAGGCGCTTCAATTCCTCGAGCTGTTCCTCCGTCTCGATGCCTTCGGCGACGACCTCCACGTCGAGACTCGCGGCCATGGCGACGATCGCGGTGACGATCGCCTTGTCGTCGGGATCGATGGTGAGGTCGCGCACGAAGGACTGGTCGATCTTCACCGTGTCGATGGGCAGGCGCTTCAGGTACGCGAGGCCCGAATATCCGGTGCCGAAGTCGTCGATCGCGATGCCAACACCCAGCTCCGCCAGCTCGTCGAGCGCTTCGCGCGCGTCGCCGGCACCCTCGATGATCACGCGCTCGGTCACCTCGAGCTCGATCAGCTTCGGATCCATGCCGAATTCGTTCACGAGGCGGCGCAGGCGCTCGACGAACACGGTTCGCGATAGCTGCGTCGCCGACACGTTGATCGAGATCGTGAGCGGCCGCCCCGGCGATTGCCACGACTTCGAGTGCCGCAGCGCTTCGCGCATCACCCACTCGCCGATCGGAACGATGAGCCCGGAGTCTTCGGCCACGGTGATGAACTCACCCGGGAGAACGACGCCCGCTCCCTCGCCCGGCGGATGCCAGCGAAGCAGCGCCTCGAATCCCGTCACGCTGCGGTCCCGGAGGTCGAACAGGGGCTGGTAGTGCAGCTCGAACTCCCGCGCCTCGAGTGCGCGACGCAGCGCGTTCTCGAGGTTCAGGCGCTGCTGCGCCGCGACGTTCATGTGCTGCGTGAAGAACTGGAAATTTCCGCGCCCCGAATCCTTCGCGTGGTACATCGCGGTATCGGCGTTGCGCATGAGCGTCTCGGCATCGGATCCATCGGCCGGGTACAGGCTGATCCCGATCGACGCGGCGACGTGCAGGTCGTTGCCATGCAGGTGGAATGCGCTCGCGAGCACCTCGAGGATCTTGCCGGCGACGCTGGATGCGTCGGACGCCGATCCGATTCCCGGGATCACGATCACGAACTCGTCGCCCCCCACGCGCGAGACCGTGTCGCCCTCGCGCACGCAGACGAGGATGCGGCTCGCCACCGATTGCAGCAGCCGGTCGCCGAGCTGGTGGCCGAGCGAGTCGTTGATCGTCTTGAAGCGGTCGAGGTCGAGGAAGAGCACCGCGAGCTGCGTGCCGTTGCGGTGCGCCTGGGCGATCGCCTGCTGGATGCGGTCGCGCAGCAGCACGCGGTTGGGCAGCCCCGTGAGCGCGTCGTGGTGCGCCATGTGCGCCACGCGCTGCTCGGCGATCTTGCGCTCGGTGATGTTCATCGCCACGCCGATCAGCCGCTGCGCGCGGCCGTCCGTGCCGCGGTGCACCTGGCCGCGGTTGGCGATCCAGTGCACGGAGCCGTCGGGCCAGACCACGCGGAAATCGGCGCTGAAATCGTCGCCCTGCTTGATGGCATGGCGCAGCGTCGCATCGACCAGGTCGCGGTCGTCGGGATGAACGCGCTCGCGCAGGTCGCGGTAATGCGCGAGCGAGCTTTCGGCCGGGCGGCCGAAGAGGACGTTGAGTCCCTCAGAGTAGGTGAAGCGGTCGCTGTCCGTCTCCCAGTACCACATGCCGAGCTGGGCCGCGTCCATGGCGAGGCGCAGCTGCGATTCGCTCTCGCGCAACGCCGCTTCGGTGAGCTTGCGCTGCGTGAGGTCGGCGATCGTCACCATGGTGCCGACGACCTTGCCGTCGGCGCCGAAGATCGGGGCCGCGGAAAGCGATACTTCGATGGAATGGCCGTCGCGGTGCAGGCGGCGCGTCTCGATCTCGAGGTGCGTCTCGCCCTGCTGCGCGAGCGCGCGATAGTGCGACGCCTCCTCGACGAGCTCCGGCGGCACGATCGAAGTCTGCGTGTTGAGGACCTCGGATTCCTTCCATCCGAACATGCGCTCGGCGGCCGGGTTCCACATGGAGATCACGCGATTCATGTCGCGGGCGACGATCGCCACCGGCGCCGCCTGGATCACCGCGCCCAGCAGCTCGATGCTCTCCTGCGTCTCCTTCTCGAGCGTCTTGCGCTGCGTGATGTCCACGAGCGAGCCCACGAGGCCCGCGATGTCCCCGTTCGGATCGAGGAAGGTCGCCTTGTTCACCAGCAGCTCGCGCGTCGATCCGTCGCCGGCGTAGATGCCCGTGGCTTCGTATTCCGCCGTGCCCTTCTCCGCGAGCAGGCGGTTGTCGGCGGCGTCGGCTTGCGCGGCCATCTCGGACGGCGCGATGTCGTTGTAGCGCTTGCCCAGGAGGAACTCGCGCGAGTGGCCCACGAATTCCTCGAACGCGCGGTTGCAGCCGAGATAGCGCCCGTCGCGGTCCTTGTAGAAGACCGGGTTGGGCAGCGTCTCCACGAGCTGCTGCGTGAACGAGAGCTGCGAGCGCAGCTCGCGCGTGGCCCGGGTCGCGAGCGCCACGGCCTCGCTCCTCGTCCTCGCGACAGCGAAGAGGATTCCGTAGAGCAGCGCCGACATCGCGAGGCCCGCGGTGAGCACGAGCAGCGGAAACGGCTGCAGCCAGGGACTCAGCGTCGGCTCGTCCTCGAACTGCGCGACCCATTGGCGGCCGGCCACCATGAGCGGCCTGTCGATCGAATTGCGCGAGTGGGCGAGGGCGCTGGGCTCCGTGCCCACGGGCACCGACGTCTGGAAGAAGAGCGTCTCGGGGCCGGGTTCGCGCGGCGCCTGGTCCACTCCGCCAACGTCGTGCAGCCGCATGCGGATCCCGTGCAGCAAGGGTTCGTTCAGCATGTCGGCGAAGATGTCGTCCACGCGCAGGATCACGTTGACGAATCCGCGCAGCGAGTCGCGCCGCTCTTCGCGCGAGAGGAACAGGCCCGGCTCGTAGACCGGGAGGTACATCACGAGCCCGTAGCTGGTCGAGCGTTCCTGCGCGAGGCGGTAGCGCCCGGTCGCGGTGGCCTCCCCCGTGTCGCGCGCGTGCTCCGCGGCCACTCGCGCGGCGTCGCGCGTGCGGATGTCCAGGCCGAACACCTTCTCGTTGCCGATGTAGGGCTCGACGTAGTCGACGACCCAATACTCGGGGCGATCGCCGGGCGGGCGGATGTCGAACCGGGTCAGGTCGCCCGCGGGCGCCGAGCGGTCGGCGCGGACGCCGGCGACGAACGCATCGCGCTGGTCGGACTTCACGCGCCGGACGAACTCCACCGCGGTCAGCCCCTGGAAGCGCCGGTGGAGCTCGAGGGCGAACGCATAGCGCGAGAAATCGACGCGGGAAAGATTGGTCTCATGGTAGGCCAGGGCCTCGAGGCCGTAGAGGACGTCCACGTAGCGCTGCACGCGCCGGTCGAGGAGGTTCGCCGCGAGGTTCGCGTGGTTGCTGAATTCCACTCGTGACTCGCGGTCGGCTTGCCGCGCCGCCATGAACCAGGCAAGCAGGGTCGCCGCCACACCCAAGGACAGGGCGGCGAGCGCGACGATGTGCGGGCGCAGAGGCCGGTTCATGGGAGCATTGTTTGTTGGTAGGGCCGCCACGATAGAATAGCGGCTTTTCCGCGAAATCTCCTTGTGTCCCTGATCGTCCAGAAGTACGGCGGCACTTCCATGGGCAGCCCCGAGCGCATCCGCGAGGTCGCGAAGCGCGTCGCGCGCTTCGCCCGCGAGGGCCACCGCCTCGTCATCGTGCCGTCGGCCATGGCCGGCGAGACCAATCGCCTGCTCGGCCTCGCCAAGGAGCTCAACGCCGACGCGAGCCCCCGCGAGCTCGACGTGATCGCCTCCACGGGAGAGCAGGTCACCGTGGGCCTGCTCGCGCTTGCGCTGCAGGCGATCGGCCTCAAGGCCAAGAGCTACACCGGCTGGCAGGTTCCCATCGTCACCGATGGCGCGCACACGAAGGCACGCATCCTCTCCATCGAGGACAAGAAGATCCACGCGGACCTCGACGCGGGCCACGTGGTCATCGTCGCGGGCTTCCAGGGCATCGACGGCCACGACAACATCACCACGCTCGGCCGGGGCGGATCGGATACGACGGGTGTCGCGCTCGCCGCGGCGCTCAAGGCCGACGAGTGCCAGATCTACACCGACGTGGACGGCGTCTACACGACCGACCCGCGCATCGTTCCGGAAGCGCGGCGCCTGGACACCGTCACCTTCGAGGAAATGCTCGAGCTCGCCTCGCTCGGATCGAAGGTGCTGCAGATCCGCTCGGTCGAGTTCGCCGGAAAGTACAAGGTCAAGCTTCGCGTGCTCTCGTCGTTCACCGACGTGAATTCGACCGACATGGGCACGCTGATCACCTTCGAGGAAGACGAGAACATGGAACAAGCCATCATCTCCGGCATCGCGTTCAACCGCGACGAGGCCAAGATCACGGTGCTGGGCGTGCCCGACAAGCCCGGCATCGCGTTCAGCATCCTCGGCCCCGTCGCCGACGCCAACATCGACGTGGACGTGATCATCCAGAACGTGTCGCACGACGGCATCACGGACTTCTCCTTCACCGTGCACCGCAACGAGTTCAAGCGCGCGATGGATCTCCTCGAGAAGACGGTGAAGCCCGCCATCGGCGCGCGCGGCATCGTGGGCGACGACCGCATCGCCAAGGTCTCGCTCGTGGGCATCGGCATGCGCACCCACGCGGGCATCGCCTCGAAGATGTTCGGCGCGCTGGCCCACGAAGGCATCAACATCCAGATGATCTCGACTTCCGAGATCAAGACGTCGGTCGTCGTGGACGAGAAATACATGGAGCTCGCCGTGCGCGTGCTGCACCGCGAGTTCGAGCTCGACAAGTCGCCGCTCGAGGAGAAAATGAAGCCATGAACCTCTCACGCATCGTGCCCCGTGCCCTTCTACTCGCGTTTCTCCCCGCCATGACACTCGCCCAATCCCCGAAGCCCGTCGACGTGACCGATCCCTATCTCTGGCTCGAAGACGTGACCGGCGAAAAGCCGCTCGCGTGGGTGAAGGAGCAGGACGCGAAAAGCAAGTCCGAGCTCGAGGCGCGGCCCGAGTTCAAGGCGATCCACGAGCGCCTGCTCGGCATCTACAACTCCCACGAGCGCATACCCGACGTGGTGAAGCGCGGCCCGTGGCTCTACAACTTCTGGCAGGACGCGGCCAATCCACGCGGCCTCTGGCGCCGCACGACGCTCGCCGAGTACCGGAAGTCCGAGCCCGCGTGGGAGACGGTGCTCGACATGGACAAGCTGAACGTCACCGAGAACACGAACTGGGTCTGGAAGGGCGCGCAGTGCCTGTATCCCGACTACGACCGCTGCCTGGTGTCGCTCTCGCACGGCGGCGCGGATGCGGTCGAGATCCGCGAGTTCGACCCGGTGAAGAAGGAGTTCGTGAAGGGCGGCTTCGTGCTGCCGGAATCCAAGGGCTCGGTCTCCTGGCGCAACCGCGACTCGCTCTACATCGCGCGCGATTTCGGGCCGGGCACGCTCACCAGGTCGGGCTATCCGCGGATCGTGAAGGAATGGAAGCGCGGCACGCCGCTCGCCGACGCGAAGGTCATCTTCGAGGGCAAGGAAACCGACGTGAGCTCCAGCGGCTTCGCCGTGCGCGAGAAGGGCCGCCAATACGACCTCGTGCGCCGCGCGGTCACGTTCTGGGAGGGCGAGAATTTCCTGCGCGTGGGCGACAAGTGGGTGAAGGTGGACGTGCCCAAGGATGCGCGCATCGAGACGCAGAACGGCTTCCTGTTCGTGAACCTCAAGACCGCCTGGAAGCCCGGCAAGACCGAGTTCAAGGCGGGCTCGCTCATCGTGATGGACCTCGACAGGTTCATGGCAGGCGGCCGCGATTTCGAGGCGATCTTCGAGCCGCAGCCGCGCGTGGCGCTCTCGGATTTCTCGGTGGCGAAGGACATGTTGCTGCTCGACCTCCTCGACAACGTGAATAGCCGCGTGGTCGAGGTGCGCCGCCGCGACGGCAAGTGGGTGAGCTCCGACGTCGCGGTGCCGAAGGCCACGCACATCGGCACGGGCGACTTCGACAAGGACGAGGGGAACCAGTACTGGATGACGATGACGTCGTTCACGGAGCCCACGACGCTCTACCTCGCCGATCCGGCCAAGGGAACGCGCGAGAGGCTGAAATCGCTGCCCGCGTTCTTCGACGCGAAGGGGCTCGTCACGACGCAGGGCGAAGCGACGTCGATGGACGGCACGAAGATCCCGTACTTCATCGTGATGCGCGAAGGCACGAAGATGGACGGATCGAACCCGACCATCCTCTACGGCTACGGCGGCTACGAGATCCCGATGCTGCCCAACTACAGCGGCACCATCGGCGCGGCGTGGCTCGAGCGCGGTGGCGTGTGGGTGCTGTCGAACATCCGCGGCGGCGGAGAGTTCGGACCCGAGTGGCATACGCAGGCCCTGCGCGAGAACCGGCATCGCGTGCACGACGATTTCATCGCCGTCGCGGAAGACATCGAGAAACGCGGCTTGACGTCACCCCAGCACCTCGCCGTGATGGGCGGCAGCCAGGGCGGATTGCTCGTGGGCACCGCGTTCACGCAGCGCCCCGATCTCTACAAGGCCGTGGTGTGCCAGGTGCCGCTGCTCGACATGTACCGCTTCAACAAGCTGCTCGCGGGCAACTCGTGGATGGGCGAATACGGCAACCCCGACGTCCCGGCCGACTGGGAGTTCATCTCGCAGTACTCGCCGTACCAGAACGTGTCCAAGGACAAGAAATATCCGCGCATCTTCTTCTACACCTCGACCCGCGACGATCGCGTGCATCCGGGCCACGCGCGCAAGATGGTCGCGAAGATGGAAGCGCAGGGCCACGACGTCCTCTACTACGAGCAGATCGAGGGCGGCCACGGAGCGGGCACCACGCCGGCGCAGCAGGCGTACATGTGGGCGCTGACGTACACGTTCCTGATCAACGAGCTGAAATGACCTGTCATCCCGGGCGCCGCGACTGCGGCGATGGCCCGGGATCCAAGTTATAATTTCGCCTCGCCGGAGAGATGCCCGAGTGGCCGAAGGGGGCGCCCTGCTAAGGCGTTATACGGGCTTAAACCTGTATCGAGGGTTCGAATCCCTCTCTCTCCGCCATATCCCCGCCATTGTCGTGTCCACGTTTCCGCTCACGGCTCATGCGGACGATGGCACGGGCGGCCTCCTGCTGCTTTATCCAATCGCCGCGTTGACCGTCCTGGGCGTCGCGGGGGTCACGCTTGCCGCGATCGCCTACACCATCGGCCGGCTGAGAGCCGGCGAGGCGCGTCTTCGCACGCTGGCGATCGTCCTCGCGCTTACGGTCGTGGAGATCGTGACGTGGTCGCTTCAGGTGCATTGGCACTTTGACTGGAGCCGCGAGCCGCGCTTCTTGGTCGGGGTGTTGATGCTCCTGGGACCCGCGGTGCTGATCGCGGTTGTTGCATTCTCGAGCCGGATCCTGCAGGCGCTCGACCGGGGCGCGAAAGCGCCGAGCGACGCCGGTTCTCGCCAGCAGCCGTACGTCGTGCGCGCATACTCCCAGGCGCCGATCGCAATTGCGCTGCTCGGTGTCCCGATCGCGTTCACACTGGGCGCCAAAGTGCTCTTTGGCCTGGGGAGGTGCTATCCGCAGGCGGCGAGCGCGCTGAGCGTGTCCCTGATCGCCCTTGTTCCCGTCAGCTTGATTGCGGGCATCGGCGCGATCTGCATGCAACAGCCCTGGAGCGCGGCAAAGCGCACCGTCATCTCCGTTGCTTACCTGTTGGTCATGGCGAACGTATTCATCCTCATCGCCCTGCTCGCCACCGGTGGCAGGGACGCGATCTGCCCATTGCCTTGGCTATGAACGCTTTCAGGGCGCTCTACGCGCGTCCTTGTCGGCCTTGTCGGCAGCTCGCTCCACGTTGCCGACGCCCTTCTGCACCTTTCCCTCCACCTGCTTTGCGACGCCCTTCACTTGCTGGCGCTTGCTGCCGGTGAGCTCGCCTACTTTTTGCTGGACTTTGCCGGCTACGTCTTTTGCGGTGCCTTTGATCTGGTCGCGATTCATGGATGTGCTCCTGGGATAGTGAGGGTTGAGACACCAAGCTATCCACGCGCACTCGATGTCGCTGCGGGATTCCAGCACCCCGCGTTGTAGGCCGGGGACGGTTTCGCTGTAGTACTGCGTCAACTGCTGACGGATCCCGCCAGCTTCTCGGCGATGAAGCGCCGCTCGAGGAATCCCCACGTGATGATGGGCGCGACGGTCGGGAAGATGAGCGCGCCCAGCTGGTAGCCCAGGGCGAGAACCTCGCGCCCCCAGGCCGAATAGCCGCTGCGCACCGTCACCTCGAAGCCCGAGCGAATCGCGATCTGGGTGAGCGCGTCGAAGGCGACGCTCCACGCCTCGAAGGGCAGCAGCACGGCCACTCCCAGGAGGATCCGCCGCCAGCTCGCTTTCGACGCGAGCATGAGCGCGAGGAAGAGCGGCAGACCGAAGGTGTACACGAGCGCGCTCACCTCGGGCGTGAGGACGCCCGTTCTCACTCCCTCGTGGATCTCGAGCCTCGTGACGAACACGATCACGCGGTTGCCGAACTCGAGCGACGTGACGAGCCCCTGCCCATCGAGCGAGACCAGGAAGCGCGCGATCCACCCGAGCGGCCGCGCATACCAGTCGGCGGCGAAGTACCACGCCGCGAAGCACAGCGGCAGCCAGGCGAACGCACGCAATACGAATTGCCAGACCGGGGAAATCCTCACTGCGCCTTCGCGCGGGTCACCCATCGCATCCAGACGAGCCACACGATCAGCACGTCGAGCATGATGAGCGCCTGCCAGACGTAGAGGTGCGCCCACTCGAACGCGGACGGGCTCCATTGGCCCAGGTAGAAGAGGCTCACGATGCGCACCAGGTTGAGCAGCTGCACCGCGAGCACGCCCACCACGATGCCCGCGAGCTTCTGCCGCCATGACGCCGGGAACGCGAGCATTCCCGCAAGCAGCACGATCATCGCCTCGACGCCGTTGCATCCAGCTTCGATGCTCACCGCGAATCCAGTCTTCGTGTCGCTCACCGTGTTGCCGTACGCGCGCGCGGTTCCGTCGATCTCGCGGATCATCCCCGCGCTCGCGCTCGCGACGAGCGAGGTCCATGGCCGCACGGCAGCCTGCCCCGGGGGGCTCAACTCGAATGCGAACAGCGCCCCGAGGACGAGGCAGAATGCAACAGCGAATCGCGCCATCAGAAGATAGTTACGTCCCTGGAATCGCCGACCATGGATTTGATGGCGCCTTCCTCAACGAGTGTTTCCCAGCATCGTACCTGATTGCGGCCGTGATCCTTCGCGTAGTACACGGCCTGGTCGGCGCGGTCGAAGAGAACCGCGGCGGGCGTCGACACTTCCGTGATCCGCGTGTATCCGATGCTCACGGTGACGCGCCCTACGCCGGGAAACGTGTACGCCTCGACGGCCGCGCGGAATCGCTCGAGCACCGTATCGTCCGGCAGGCGGGAGTCGGCGCCGTAGATCAGGACGAATTCCTCGCCGCCGATGCGATAGAGCAGGTCGCTCGCGCGAAACGACTTGCGCATCACGTTGGCGAAATGCACGAGGATCTCGTCGCCGTAGAGGTGGCCGAACTCGTCGTTGATGCGCTTGAAGCGGTCGATGTCGAGCACGGCGAGGAAATAGCGCCGGTCCGACCTCAGCCAGGTGCGCAGGCTCGATTCCACGTGGGCCTGGAAGACGCGGCGCGTCCGCAGCCGCGTGAGCGGATCGGTCTCGAGGTGCGCGAGGCGTTCGAAATACGCCTGGCCCAGCGCCGCGATCTCGGCGATCCGCGGGCCGAAGAAGCCCGGCGAGGACGCGCGGATCTCGATGGCATAGCGCACGTCGCCTGCCGCGTGGAGCGTGAGGACGTAGCGCGAGCCCTGCTCGAGGCGCTCCTCGCGGCAGGCGCGGTCGCGGAGCGCGCCCAGGAGGAAGGCGTCGTCCCGCAGCGGCTGCACGCCCCGCTCGTCGTCGTCGGAATCGCCGAGGGAGAATTCCTCCTGGCGCGGCTGCTTCACCCTCGCGGCGCCCCCGGGGAAGACCCGCAGGAGCTTCACGGCCGCGTCGGGGTAGCGGATGCGCAGCCGCTCGGCGAGCCAGACGGGCAGCCCGTCGCTCGTGTCGACGGCGAGCATCTCGAAGATGTCGTGCTGGAGGGAGGCGGGAGCGAAATTCACTCCGGACAGCTTACTGCGCCCGCCACTTACTTGCAGCGCCGCGGGAGCGCCTTGCGCAGCGCGGCGGGCATCGTGCGCTTCGCGAAGTCCCTGATCGTGACCTCGAGGTCCTCGGCTTTCAGCTTGAGCATGGCTTCCTGCGTCACGTTTTCGTTCGGGACGACGATCCGCTCGAACTCGAAGAGCATGAAGGATTCCAACGGGCCGCTTTCGCCCGAGAGGGAGACCTCGATCGAGTAGAACGGCGCGAAATACCAGTTGCCGGTGCCTCCGACGTGGTCCGCCGACGGGAGGTTCATGTAGATGCCCGGGCCGGTGAGGCGCGTCGTCGTGGAGCCGATCAGGTCGGAAGATCCGTGCGCCTTCATCACGACCTTGCGCACGTCGTCCATGGCGCAGCCTTGCAGGGCGCTGTCCACGATCGGCGCGATCGACTGCGTGTACGAGCCTTCGGGAAGCTGGCGCACATCCACGCGCCCACGCCTCACGTTGGACCCGGTGGAGTTGGGCACCGCGACCAGGGAGACCGAGTTCTCGCCCTCGTAGGCGGTGGTCCAGGCTGCCTGGGCGCTGGACGCCGCGGCGAGGAGGAGGGATAGAAACACTTGCTTCATCGAAGGGCTCCCAGTCTAGAATGGCGGCGGAGACGGATCAGGGGAGAGGGCCATGGGCATCAAGCTGGACGTGTTCCACAACGAGGCCGAAGGCAGGAGCTTCGCCGCCGGCGAAAAGATCTTCTCGGAGCACGAGATGGGCTTCGAGATGTACGTCGTGATCAGCGGCGAGGTCGACCTCAGCATCAACGGGGAAGTCTTCGAGACCCTCGGGCCCGCCGAGCCCTTCGGCGAGATGGCCCTCATCGACCAGGCGCCCCGAACGGCCACCGCCACCGCCAAGACCGATTGCGTCGTGCTGCCGATCCCGGAAAAACGCTTCCTCTTCATGGTGCAGCAGACTCCCTATTTCTCGCTCCAGATCATGAAGGTAATGACCGACCGCTTGCGCAGGGCGAACGACCGCCGCAACAAAAAGTAACCCGGGCGCCCCGGCCCGTCTCGCGAGAATCGGAATCGCGCGGCCGGGATTAAGCTGCGCCGTATTGTAAACTCGCCTTCGATGAGCGTCTCGTCGGGCGCGCCGCCGCTCACCCGCGGCTTCTATTACTTCCTGCTCACGCGGTTCGTCACCAACGCCGCGAACCAGATCCTCCTCCTGGCGCTCGCGTGGCAGATGTACGACCTCACCTCGAGCGCGTGGAACCTCGGCCTCGTCGGCCTCGCGCAGTTCGTGCCGACGATCCTGCTCACGATTCCTTCCGGCCACCTCGCCGACCGCCTCGACCGGCGCATGCTCATCGCGGTCGCCATCGGATGCCAGCTCGTGGTGGCCGCGGTGCTCGGCGTCGGAACGCTCGAGCATTGGGTGGGACGCGAGGTGATCCTCGGATTGAGCGTGCTGATCGGGATCGCGCGGGCGCTCCAGATGCCGGCGCAACAGGCGATCCTTCCGAAGCTCGTGCCGCTGAAGGGACTGCCGCGCGCGCTCGCAATGAGCACTTCCGTCATGCAGGTGTCGGTGGTCGCCGCGCCGGCGATCGGCGGATTCATCTACGCGCTCGGCGCCGCGTGGGCCTACGGGCTGTGCCTCGTGCTGCTCGTCGCGGGGATCTTCTGCGCGATGGGCATCGATCGCGTGCCGATCATCAAGAGCAAGGAGGGCGCGTCGCTTTCGACGATGTTCGCGGGTTTCGATTACATGCTGAAGCAGCCCGTGGTGCTGGGCGCGATCTCGCTGGATCTTTTTGCGGTCGTGCTCGGCGGCGCGGTGTCGCTGCTGCCGATCTACGCGAAGGACATCCTGCACACGGGTCCGGAAGGATTGGGATTGCTTCGCTCGGCGCCGGCCGTGGGATCGCTGATGCTCGGCGCGTTCGTCTCCCGCATGCCCATCAAGAGGAAGGTGGGACAGAAGCTCTTCGCGGCGGTGGCCACCTTCGGAATCTCGATCCTGGTGTTCGCCTACTCGACGTCATTCGCGCTGTCGCTCGTGGCGCTCGCCGTGAGCGGCGCGGCCGACGTCGTGAGCGTCGTGATCCGCCAGACGCTGGTGCAACTGGAAACGCCCGACGAGATGCGCGGCCGGGTGAGCGCCGTGAATGCGACCTTCATCAGCACGAGCAATCAGCTGGGCGAATTCCGCGCCGGCGCGATGGCCGCGTGGCTCGGTGCCGTGAACTCCGCGATGATCGGCGGGGTGGGGACGCTGCTCGTCGTCGCCCTGTGGATGCGCCTCTTCCCCGCGCTCGCGCTCAGGGACCGCCTGGTCCCCGAGCGCGATGCAGGCTGAAGCCTTACAGCTTCGAGTACTTGGCGCCCTCGAGGGACACGCCCGCCATCAGGCCGTTGTTCGTCATCACGAACCCGACGATCGGACGACGCGCTGTTTCCGTGTCGATGGAGCCGTTCGCGCCGATGTTGGCGATCGCGACCGTCGCATCCGCACCCGCCGTCCAGCCGTGGCTGTTGCGGAATTTGTCGAGCGATTCCTGCGTCATGAACAGGATGACCTCGGCCTTGGTCTGCGCACCGGCCTGCAGGCCGATGGAGCCGCCCGTGGTCTTGTAGTAGTCGACCGTCGCGCCGTTCACGCGCAGCGCGCCGTCGCCGTGCTCGCCGCCGACGATTAGGCCCACGTTGAGGACCGACGGGAACACGAGCACGCCCGCGGCCCGCGCGACCATCTCACGCGATTGCGGCGCGGCTTCATAGAGGCGCGACAGCGTCTGGTCGACACCCGCGTCGATGCTGCTGTTCTTCGCGGCATAGCTGCCCGAATCGTGCGGACCGGTCGTCGTGCAGCCCGAGCCCGCGATGCTCGCGAACGCCAGCGCCACGGCCACAGCCGTCGTACCGGCAAAACGGCGTTTAAATTCTTTTCTTTCCATGGTCGTTCTCCAATGAAGCACCGAATGGCGCTTGTGTACCCTGCAGCTTGCGGCCCGCCGGGGACTGCAACAATCGGACTTAGCGCCCGCGGCCCTTCACGTTCGCGAACTGCCGCTGTCGGACATGGACTACACTCCGGCATGACCGCGATCGGCGACTTCATCGATATCCTGCAGCGCGGGCCAACGTCCGCGGAGCGCGTTTTCAACCCGTGGCGCGATCACGACGAGCGTGACGCGTCGCCCCGCCGGGACATGCCGGCGAAGCGCCGCGAGAACATGGCGGCATACCTGGAAGCGCGGCGCGATTCGGCGCGCGTGTTGCTGTTGGGCGAGGCCCCGAGCCATCGCGGTTGCCGGTTCACGGGCATCTCGTTCTGTTCCGAGACCGAGCTCGTCACCAAGCCCGCTCTCGTCGCGCGCCACCCGCTCGAGCTCACGAGCGCCGATTCTAGAGTGAAGCCGCAACGCGAGCGAAGCGCCGCCGTGATCTGGGGCGAGATCGATCGCGCGGGAAAGCCTTTCGAAGTCGTGCTGTGGAACGCGTTCCCATGGCATCCGCATTCCACGGACGGCGTGAAGAGCAACCGCAAGCCGCGGCCGGCCGAAGTGATGCAGGGCAGGGCGGCATTCGAGGCGGCGCTGCGCTGCTTCGCCCGCCGCCTGCCGGTCTTCGCGGTCGGGAAGGTCGCCGAGGATGCGCTCGAGCGATGGGGCGCGTTCGAGTGCGCGGGCTACATCAGGCACCCGGCGCAGGGAGGCGAGACGCTCTTTCGCGAGCAGTTCCGCCGGCTCGTCGTGCCTCGTTTATAGTCTCCGCATGCTCGAAGGAATCGAAACACCGGCGCTGCTGCTCGAAGCCGAGAAGCTCGAGCGCAACTGCGCGCGCATGCGCGACCGCGTGCGCGGGAAGGGCGCGATGCTGCGGCCCCACGTGAAGACCGCGAAGTGCGTCGAGGTCACGCGCATCGCGCTCGGCGCGTCCTCGGGGCCGATCACCGTGTCCACGCTCCGCGAGGCCGACGAGTTCTTCGAGATGGGCTTCAACGACATCCTCTACGCGGTGGGGATCGTTCCTTCGAAGGTGCCGCGCGTGGCCGAGCTTGAGCGGCGCGGCGCGAAGGTCGGTGTGATCGTGGACAGCGTCGAGGCGGCGAAGGGCCTCGTCGATGCGAGCGCGAAGGCGGGCATCCGGATTCCCACGTTGGTCGAGATCGATAGCGACGGGCATCGTGCCGGCATCAAGCCCGGCGACAAGACATTGCTGGAGGTCGCGAACGTGCTGGGCCCGTCACTCGCGGGCCTCATGACGCACGCGGGCGACTCGTACAACTGCGAAGGCCCCGATTGCATTCGCGAGGTGGCCGAGCGCGAGCGCAACGCCACGGTGAGCGCCGCGATGACGCTGCGTTCGCGCGGCCATGCATGCGCAGTCGTGAGCGTGGGCTCCACGCCCACCGCCACTTTTGCGGAGACGTTCAGCGGCGTCACGGAAGTGCGGACCGGCGTGTACATGTTCCAGGATCTCGTGATGGCGGGCCTCGGGGTCTGCGCCATCGACGACATCGCGATCTCGGTGCTCGCTTCCGTGATCGGGCACCAGCGCGACAAGAACTGGATCCTCACGGACGCCGGGTGGATGGCGATGTCGCGCGATCGCGGCACGCAGAAGCAGAAGGTGGACCAGGGCTATGGTCTCGTGTGCGATGCGGGCGGAGCGCCGATCGACGACTTGATCGTGATCGACTCGAACCAGGAGCACGGAATCGTCGCGCGGCGCGACGGTGGCGCGATCGATCTCGCGAAATATCCAGTCGGTTCGCTGCTGCGCGTGCTGCCGAATCACGCATGCGCGACGGCCGCGCAGCACTCGCACTACCACCTCATGAGAGGGGGAAAACCCGCCGGGAAATGGGAGCGCTTCGGCGGGTGGTGAGCCCGGAACCCTCGGAATCCCACTGATTTTCCGCTATAATTACGCCCTACGCGCCCGTAGCTCAGTTGGATAGAGTACCTGGCTACGAACCAGGGGGTCGTGGGTTCAAATCCTGCCGGGCGCGCCAAAAACTCAAGGGCTTGCACACCGCAAGCCCTTTTCATTTCTGCTCTCTTCTTGCTTGCCAACGCCAGCTTCGCTGGCGTCATGGGGTCGCATGCGCTGTCGTACAATATATTTTCCGTGCGCCGGACCCAACAATGCTGAGTGAGTTCTTGAGCGAGAATCGCTTTGACTTGGTTGAGCGATGTCGCCTTAAGGTTCTGGAAAGACCCCCGCCTCATCCCCCGCCCGAAGCATTGAACAGCGGAGTCGCGCTATTCCTCGCGCAACTGATCGAGATGCTGAACCTCGACGAAGTCACGAGCACGTTCGACACTGAGGAATCCGCATCCAAGGAAGCTGTCTCCGCAAGAATTGGCGCTACCGCCAAGAGGCACGCGCGGGAGCTACGCGCGCGCGGCCTCACGATAGACCAGGTCGTTCACGACTACGGGGATCTTTGCCAGGCGATCACCGAACTCGCCTTCGAGAGGAACGCGCAGATCCAGGTCGGTGAATTCCATACCCTGAACCGGCTCCTCGACAACGCCATCGCGGCAGCGGTCACCGAGTTTGGCCAGGGTGCCGCATCGCCGTCCCAGCTCCCTCGCACATAACCGAGATCAAGAAAAATACTGCCGTCAGGTTCGTGAAAGAGTCGTCAAGGTAGAGTCTGCCTCGCACCGAACATCAACAACAAAAATACGGGGTGGGTCAATGTACCGTGTGCCGACGCAGTCGCCGTGGGTCGTTCGCGCCCTCGGCAGGTTCGCCGCGTGCGTCTTCGCTGTGTGTGGCGCGCTTGCTGGCCCCGCCCACGCGGTGCTCGTCACGAGCGTGGACAGCGGCAGTCCCGAATTCATCTCACTGCAGCTCAATGGCGACAAGCCCGTCATCAGCTACTTCGATCCGAGCTTCAACCTCAAGCTCGCCACCTGCACGGCCAATTGCGCGACGGCCACACCCACCTGGCAGATCGTCACCGTGGACAGTGGCAGCAACCCGAACGGCAACGGACCCCCGTCGCTGCAACTCAACAACGGCAACCCGGTCATCGCCTACAGCTACGGCACCGGCCTCAAACTCGCTACCTGCACGGCCAATTGCGCGAGCGCCACTCCCACGTGGCAGATCGTCTTCGTGTCCAACAACCCCACGGCCTCGGCATTCGTTTCGCTGCAGCTCGACAGCGGCAACCCGGTCATCAGCTTCGGCGGCCAAATCAGCACCACGCGCGGACTCTATCTCGCCACCTGCACGGCCAATTGCGCGAGTGCCACCCCCACGTGGCAGGTCGTCAACGTGGATACAACCACGCCTGATCAGGTCATGTACACGTCGCTGCAGCTCAACGGCGGCAACCCGGTCATCAGTTACCAGAAATCCGGCAACAATGGCCTCAAGCTCGCCACCTGCACGGCCAATTGCGCCAGCGGCGCTCCCACCTGGCAGGTCGTCACCGTGGACAACAGCGTCGCGAGCATCGGGCAGTTCACCTCGCTGCAGCTGAACGGCGGCAATCCGGTCATCAGCTACTACGACCTGATTGGCAAATCCCTCAAGCTCGCGACCTGTACGGCTAATTGCGCCAGCGGCGCTCCGACCTGGCAGATCGTCGCGGTGGACGGTGGTTCCGCTCCCACCGACGCGGGGGAATTCAACTCGTTGCAGCTCAGCAACGGCAACCCGGTCATCAGCTATGCGGGCCATCTGGTCCTCAAGCTCGCTACCTGTACCGCCAATTGCGCCAGCGCCTCCCCCACCTGGCAGATCGCTACCGTATTCAACGGCGCCTTGGTAGCGTTCAGTTCGCTGCAGCTGGACGCCGGCAGCGCGATCATCGGCTTCTTCGAAAGCGCCAGTACCACCGTCGAGCTCGCCATCGTCCCCGCACCGACGTCGGTAAGCGTTGCGGCTGGACCCACGGTGGTCGTCGGGTCCGGCACCCCGATGACCGCTTCGGCTGTCCTCACAGGCGGATTTCTCGCAACCGGAACGATCACTTTCACATTGAAGGATCCGAATTCCGTAGTCGTCGACACTGAAACCGTCACGGTCAACGGCGACGGCACGTATGCGACGCCGACCGGATTCATTCCTTCGGTCGCAGGAACCTACTCCTGGGCGGCTGCCTACAGCGGAGACGGCCTCAACAATTCCGCCACGGCGGCGCCGCCGGCGAGTGCGCTGGTCACGACCAGCGCCGATTTCAACGTCGTGATGACTCCCGCAAGCCAGACCGTCTCCGCGGGAAGCAACGTCACCTTCACCCTCAATGTCACGAACAACGGCCCGAGCGATGCCCAGAGCGTGACGATCTCCGATACCTTGCCGGTCGGTTTTGCATTCGTCTCGAACAACCAGAGCGCCGGGCCATCGTTTGCTTGTACCAACGGCTCGACGACGACGTGCTCGATTGCCACGCTGCCGGCTGGGGCGACCGCGACGTTCACTCTGGTGGCCAACGTCGGGGTGGGTCTCGGGCCGTTCACGAATACCGCGACGGTCTCTTCAACGACAAGCCATTCGCCGGCATCGATCAACGCTTCGAGTTCAGGTGTCACGGTCAACCCGCTATCGGATCTCGTGGTGACGATGAGCGCGCCCGCGACGATCCTGGCGGGCAACACTCTCACCTATAGCCTCACTCTCACCAACAACGGCCCAAGTGACGCACAGACGGTGTCGCTGGCGGATCTCCTTCCGTCGAGCCTCGCCTTTGTCTCGCAGGCGCAGAGCGCCGGGCCAGCGCTCACCCTGTCGAATGCCGGAAATTCGGTGAGCGACACCATCGCTACACTTCCGGCGGGATCGTCGGCGGTCCTGACGATCGTCACCACGGTCAACTCCAACGTGGCAGTCGGCACGGTAGTCAGCAACACCGCCTCGGCATCCACCTCGACGCCGGAATCTTCGACGACGAACAACTCGTCGACCGCGACAACGTCTGTCGTTCCCGTCACCACGTTCAGCGGTCCTTCGTCGACCGGGACCGGCACAATCTCCGCATCGTTGAGCGGTGGCGGCTCGGCATGCGCCCTCGGCACTCCGCAACTCCTCGGTGCGCCGCCGGGTGCGAACCCGATCCCTTCCACCGCACCGGCGCCGGGCATCACTTTCCCGCAGGGGCTGTTCGCACTCAGCGCCACCGGATGCACTGTCGGATCGACGGTCACGGTCACCCTGACGTATCCGCAGTCGATTGCTGGCGCGACCTACTGGAAATATGGCCCGACGTCGGGGAATCCTGCGCCGCATTGGTATCCGTTCCCGGCGGTGATTTCCGGAAACACGGCCACTCTCACGATCACCGACGGCGGGCTCGGCGATGACGACTTGATCGCGAACGGCGTGATCTCGGATCCGGGCGGCCCCGCCTTCGGAGCGCTGACGGTTCCCACTCTCTCCGAATGGATGCTCGCGCTTCTGGGATTGGTGCTGATGGGACTTGGCATTGTCCAGCTTTCCATCCCGTGGAAGGCGACTACTTCAGGCTGAAGAATCGCTGGGCAAATCCCTAGAAGTCCTTTACCCCGCCGATGTAGCCCGCGTAGTTGCACTGCGGGCTCACCACCGTGATGCGTCCGATCCAACCGTTGCGCGTCGCGCGGATTTCGTCGACTGTGAAATTGCCCATGACTGCATTGGCGACGCCGTTCACGTCGCAGTGGTAGGTCCCCGCCCCGATTGATCCGACGCTTCCCGTCTGCGAGTACGTGCCCTGGTAGCTGCAGCGGCCGCTATTGGGTGACGCGTTGAAATCCAGCGTCATGGCGATCGCCGGTGGCGTGTGCGTGACGGTGAGGGTCCCGGGTACACGCACGCGCTGGGTGGCGCCGCACGTCGGTCCCGAGCCGCTGACTCCGCCCATGTAAATGCCCGACAGCACATCGCTTTGCCACGACTGGCGCACGATGCTCTTCGTCACTGTGGCGCCGTTCACCGTGTACGTCATCGTGCCCGTCGTCGCCGAATCGAACGCGAACGTCATCGTCCCGACGGTCTGCACGTTCCCGATCCCGGTCCAGGGCGCCGCAAGGAAGGTGCCGGTGCCGACCATCAAGAGGTCGCCGCGGAAGGTGACGTTGTCGCCCGCGCCCTGCAGCGTCGCGACATACCAGCGCGGGGTGTTGTCGGAGCCGTAGACGAAGAGGGTCGCGAAAAGCACCTCGCCCTGCTGCGCGATATTCACGCCCCAGCCGGACTGCGAGTCGGCCGGCGCGTTGTACCAGATGTCCTCGTAGTCGGTGACGGTGGTGGTGGCGCGCGCCGGAAACGAAACGGCCGTTACGACGGCCAAGGTCCACGCGATTCGCGCGATGCGACTCGGAGTTGCCATATCGCCTCCCGTCCTTGCAATCGGCCGAGTCTAGCGAACGATGGTTGTAGGTGCAACCGAATCCGCGGTTGGCGCGATCGCGGGAGGTCCGATTGACCGAGGCAGTGATCCCGCTCACACTGGCCGCCGCCGCACCTGACAGCTGAGGCGGCAAATCGAGCTGTCCTACACGCGATCCGTCGTGGGACAGCCCGGATTCCTACAATGACCTGGGGCATTCCTTCTGGAGGTACAAGCAATGATCGTCGATCCGGTACTGCGCGTTCTTCGCGCGTTGTTTCTTTGGAGCTTGGGCCTTATCGTGCTTTCGCAGCCGGCCATGGCTGCGCATCCGCGCCATTCCGTGGCGCCGTTCCTCGTCGCCGGGCCGCAGGCAACGCCCGCGGACACGACTGCCGGCACAGTCGGCGCGCAGTATGGCCTCTTCACCTGCCAGGTCGTCGGGTTGAACCCGGGGACCACTTGCTACGACCCGTACCAGATGCGAGCCGCCTATGGGGTCGATTCGTTGATCAACGCGGGCTTCGCCGGCACCGGGCATACGATCGTCATCATCGACGCGTTCCAGTCCCCGAACATCGTGCAGCAGCTGAATTTCTACAACAGCTTCTACGGCCTGCCGAGCCTGAACGGCCTCGGGGGCGCGCCGAACCCGGCCCTGGGCACTTTCACCCAGGTCGCGCCTGACGGTCTCACGCCGTTCGTCGTCGGCAACGCCGACATGACCGGGTGGGCCGAGGAGATCAGCCTCGACGTCCTGTGGGCGCATTCCATCGCCCCCGGCGCGAACGTCGTGCTGGTGCTGTCCAAGTCGGATCGCGATGTCGACATCCAAAGCGCGCTGCAGTACGCGGTCGACAACAACCTCGGCGACATCATCTCGATGAGCTTCGGCGAGAACGAGAGTTGCGTCGACCCGACGATCGCCGCGCAGCAGCATGATGCATTTGTCGCCGCGACGCAGCAGGGCATCACCCTGTTTGCATCGGCGGGCGACGACGGCGCAAGCCAGGTCAACTGTGACGGCACGGCTTTCGTGCAGGCCGTCTCCTCGCCGGCGAGCGATCCTTTGGTGACCGGCGTGGGTGGCACGGAGCTGCACGCCGCGAGATATTGCCTTTCCGCGCTGGGCTGCAATCCTGCAACAAATCCGGCGTTCGGAACGTGGCAGAGCGAGGTCGTGTGGAACGAAGATGCCGTTGGCCGCGGCGCGACGGGTGGCGGATTCAGCGTCGTGTTCGACGAGCCTCCTTTCCAGAAAGGCACCGGCGGCCTCCATGGTGGAAAGCAGAGGGCCGTGCCCGACGTCGGGTACAACGCGGCCGTGGGTCACGGTGTGCTGACATACCTGAATATTCCCGGCATCCCGGCAGGCATGTATCTGTTCGGAGGCACCAGTGCCGGCTCGCCGCAGTGGGCGGCCATCACCGCCATCGCGAACCAGAAGGCCGGAGGTCGACTGGGATTCCTCAATTCGGCCATCTACCAGATCGGCAAGTTGAAGAAGGCCTATCCGACCGCGTTCCACGACATCACGGTTGGCGACAACTCGGTCGAGGGTGTCGATGGATTCGATGCGGGATCCGGCTGGGACGCTACGACCGGCACGGGATCGCCGATGAACGTGGGCCTGGTGGACAACCTCATCCAGTACGTATCGCCGGGTGACGGCAACGCCGCGGTCAACAACACGAAGCCGAAACCGAATCCCAAGCCGATCGTTCCGGGTCACAAGGATCCGCACTGACGTCGGTGTCTTCGCATGTGAGGCCCTTGTCGATGAGGCAAGGGCCTTTTTTTTCCTACACGCCGATCACTGCAACGATAGCCGCGACGATCTCTTCCGGCGCCTTCTCGATCGGCATGACGACGGCATCTTCCGCGGCATCCGGCTCCTCGAGCGTTTCGAACTGGCTTCGCAGCAGGGATAGCGGCATGTAGTGCCCGGTTCGTCCGCTCATGCGCGCCGCCACGATCTCGTAGCTTCCCTTGAGGTACACGAAACGCACGTCGTGATGGCCCGCGGCGAGCCGCACTCGATAGGCACGCTTCAAGGCCGAGCACGCCACTACGCAATGCTGGCCCGCCGAGCGCATCGAGTCGATCCACGCGGCGATGGCATCGAGCCACGGCCAGCGGTCCTCATCGGTGAGTGGAATGCCGTCGCGCATCTTCGCGATGTTGGCGGCCGAGTGGAACGTATCGGCTTCGGCGAAGCGCCAATCGAGCCGCTGCGCCGTTTGCGACGCGACAGTCGACTTGCCGCTTCCCGCCACGCCCATGACGATGATCACGGAGGGGGTCATCGCCTTATTGTAAAGCATGCTTGACAGGCCATTTCGGGCGCCGTATGCTGTCAAGCATACTTTACAACGTCGATGACGGCGGGAGCCACGATGAAGGAACGCGAAGCCAATTCGAAATACCGCGTGGAGCTTTTCTCGGCCATGCTGCTCTACGTGGCCGTCTTGTTCGGATCCATTGCCCTGTCGAAGGAAATGGACGCCGGCGCGGCGCGCACGATGCTGCTCGTCACGCCGATGGGCCCGTTGATGCTCGCGGTGTGGGCGATCGCACGCCACTTCCGCCGCATGGACGAGTTCGTGCGGCTGCGCACGCTCGAAAGCCTCGCGATCGCCGCGGGCGTCACGGCGGCCCTGAGCCTCACCTACGGGTTCCTCGAGACCGCGGGATTCCCGAAGATCAGCATGTTCTGGGTCTGGATGGTGATGGGCGGGACGTGGGGGCTTTACGCGTGCCTCCTCCGCGTGTTCTCGCGATGAAGAACCTGGTGCGCGAGCTGCGCACCGATCGCGGCTGGAGCCAGGGCGAGCTCGCCGACAAGCTCGAGGTCTCGCGGCAGACCGTGAACGCCATCGAGACCGGGCGCTACGACCCGAGCCTTCCGCTCGCCTTCGCTATCGCGAAATTGTTCGGCAAACCGATCGAAAAGATCTTTTCCCCGGAGAAATGAAAATGAAGATCAAGTTTTTCGCGAGCGTCGCGCTCGCGCTGTCCCTGCTCACGCCCGCATGCTCCGCGGCGGCGAAATTCGAAGCCGGCGCCCTGGAGGTTGAGCAGGTTTCCGACAAGGGTCCCGCGCTCATTTTCATCCCGGGGCTCGCGAGTGGCCCGTGGACCTGGGCCGATACCGTCACGCGGCTTCGCGGCAAGTACACGATCTACCTGCTGACGCTGCCCGGGTTCGATGGGAGAAAGCCTGTGCCGGGCGCGACGCTCGAGTCGTTGTCGCGCGATCTCGCGAGGCTCATCGAGTCCCGCAAGATCCACGCACCGGCGCTCGTGGGGCACAGCCTGGGAGCGACGCTGTCGCTTGTGTTCGCGACGGACCATTCGGACCTGATCGCGGGCGTGGTCGCCGTGGACGGCTTGCCGGTGTTTCCGGGCACCGAGGGAATGACGGGCGATCGAAGCGCGCTGGGAGAACGCATGCGCGCGCAGTTCGAGGGCCAGACCCCCGAGCAGTTCGCGCAGGGCCAGCAGGCCTACATGAAGCGCATCGGCAGCGTCGACGAAACGACGGCGTTGAAGCTCGCCGCGCAGACCAGCCGCAGCGACGTCGGCGCCACCGCGGACTTTGCCGCGCAAGTCATGGCACTCGACCTGCGTCCTCGTCTCGCGGGCATAAAGGTGCCGGTCGTGGAAATCTCGCCTTTCAACGCACCGGATTTCGCGGCCATGGGCATCGACGAAGACCGCAAGACGGGCTACTACCGAATGCTGTTGGCAGGCGTCGCGAAACTCGACGTCGTCTCAATTCCAGGCGCGCGCCACTTCGTGATGTTCGACCAGCCGGAGAAGTTCGCGACCGCGCTCGACTCAGCCCTTTCTTCCTTCAATCGCGGTCCGTAGGCAGCGCGCATAGTTGCCGAAGCAGATCGAGCGCAACGTCGTGTCGTCGACGCCGCGTTTCTTCAGCAGGTCCGCGACGCTGCGCAGGTCGCCCAGGCTGTCCATCACGCCGAATTTTCCGACGCCGTCCATGTCGGTGCCGAACATCACGTGCTCGGGACCGATCACGTCCGCCATGCGCATGAGCTCGTCGGCGTAGCCCTCGGGGCTGCTCTTGACCGTGTTGCGCAGCGACCAGAGGCCCACGGCGCCGCCCCGCTGCGCGATCTTCTTCGCGTAGTCGATATAGAGCAGGCGCGAGAGGTTCGAGCCTTGCGTCCACGTATACCGGGCGCTCGTGATCGAGCTGTGCGACCAGATGATCGGAGTGGTCGACACCTCGAGCGCCTTGTCGACGACGGGTTCGGTCGCGTGGGCGAGGTCGACGAGGATGCCAAGCCGGTTGCACGCCTTGATCGTGTCGACGCCGAGCTGCGTCATGCCGCCGTGCTCCGGCGATTCGGTCTGGAAGTCGCCGAGCGCGTTCCTGATGTAGTGCACGAGCTGGACGTGGCGCAATCCATCGGCATAGGCCTTGTCGAGCAGGTCCAGGCCATCCGCCACGAAAACGGCGCCTTCCACGGCGATCACGACGCGAGGGCTTCCCGCCATCGCGGCGTCGATATCGGCGGGACCCTCGACGAATCGCAGGCCATCGCCGGCGAGGTACGCGCGCATCTCGCTGAGCTTTCCGGAGTAGTACGCGCCTTGCGCGCCGCTCGCGGGAACGCCCTGCTGCTTGATGCCCTGGCTCGTGCGCGCGATCCAGCGTCCGTCGCCGGAGATATTCCACGACAGCAGCGTCACTCCGGCATCCAGCATCTGCGCCTTGAGCGATCCGCGCAGCATCGACGGATTGTGCAAGCCGATATGCGAATGCGCGTCGGCGATTGGAGGCTCGGGCGCCGCCCCGGCAATGGAGGGAAGGCCGATCGCCAGGCCGAGCGTGCCGGTGCGTTGGAGAAAATGTCGCCTGTTCATGTTCGCGTGTGCGCCATGGCCGGAGTGGCTTCCTCCAGCTCCATGGCGATTCCTTTCTGGAGCAAGGCAAGGGCGGTGGCGGGATCGTCGGCGAACTGGAAGAGCGAAAGATCTTCGCGATCGATCATCCCGTGACGGACGAGCGCCTCGAAGTCGATGATCTCGTTCCAATAGCCCGATCCATACAGCAGGACCGGAATGCGGCGGCCAAACCGGTCGGTCTGCATGAGCGTGAGGATTTCGGTCAGCTCGTCCAGCGTCCCGAAGCCGCCGGGAAACACGACCAACGCGCGCGCCATGTAGGCGAACCAGAGCTTGCGCATGAAGAAGTAGTGGAACTCGAAGGAGAGCTCGCGAGTGATGTAGCGATTCGGCTTTTGTTCGTGGGGCAGGGCGATGTTGAGGCCGATCGTCTGTCCGCCGGCTTCGGAGGCGCCGCGATTGGCGGCCTCCATGATTCCGCCGCCGCCGCCCGTGCACACGACATACCGATGGGCGTGGGACGCGAGCCCCTTCGACCACGCGGTGACGAGTCGCGCCAGCTCCCGCGCCGCTTCATAGTAGTGGCCGAGCGCGCCATCGGGCGTCAAGCGCGCAGACCCGAAGAACACGATCGTGTCGCGAATGCGTTCTTCGTGGAATATCCGCTTCGGCTCGAGGTATTCGGACAGGATGCGAAGCGGGCGTGCGTCGTCGCTGTCCAGGAACAAGGTGTTCTTGTAGGCGAGTGTCATGGTTTCACGGTGGCGAAGTCGATGAATCCGCGCGCGACATCGGTGTGGGTCAATTCCACCCGCACATTTTCTCCGACATCGAGCCCTTCGAATCCCCGGACCACGCGACCTTCGGCGACCGGCGCGGAAATCCTCACCCAGGTTCCTTTCTCCGATGCACCCGTCACGATGGCGTCGAACTGCTCGCCGATCCTGGGCGCGAGCAAGAGCGCGGCTGCCGACTTGCGCACCTGGCGCTCCACCTTGTCGGCGTTGTCCTCCTGGTCCGTGCAATGGGTCGCCATCGCCTGGAGCTCGCTCGTCGTGTAGGGCAGCGGCCGTGACGCGAGCGCCGATTTCAGCAGCCGCTGCGCAATGAGATCCGGAAAGCGGCGGTTCGGCGCGGTGGAGTGCGCGTAATCGTGGACGGCGAGGCCGAAGTGGCCTTCGCTGGGCTGGCCGGGAATCTCGACTGCATATTCGCCGCGACCGAGGAGCTTCACGACGGCGAGCGAGATGTCTGGAAAGCGCGCCGGATCGGCCTCGCGGCGGCGCGTGAGGAACGCGTCCAGCGAAGCCGCGTCCGGCGCATCCGGCAGCTTGTCGCCGGATTCGGCGGCGAGCGTGACGATCCGATCCCATCGCTTCGGTGTCTTCAAGATGCGGCGCAGCGCCGGCAGGCCCTTCGCTTCGAGATACCTCGCCACGACGCCGTTGGCGGCGATCATGAAGTCCTCGATCAATTCCTTTGCGCGATTCTTCTCGTCGGGCAGGAGATCGGCCAGCGCACCGCCAACGAATACGGCGCGAACCTCCAGCGTCTCGAGTCGCAGTGCCCCATGGGCGTGGCGCACCTGTCGCAGCGCTTGCGCGACGCGGTCCTGGATCCGGATCTGCTCATCGAGGCCCGGCACCGCGGCGAGCTTCGGCGGAGCGGGCGCCGAGCCGGCGAGCCACGCCGCGAGGGCATTGTAGGCAAGCTTGGCGCGATTCAGGACCGTGGCGCGATAGATGTCCGACGCGGTCACGGC
>DATGGI010000189.1:0-10687 GCA_035308545.1 Usitatibacter sp. | reverse complement strand
ATTTCCGGAAGAACAGCGCGGCCGCGCAGAGGTTGCGGGACGCAGGAGCGATCGATTTCGCCGATGGCGAACGCAAGTGAATCTCCGGCCGGTAACGGACGGTTACCCGCGCGCCGATCCGCAGCTGCTAGCCTCCCGTTGGAAAACAGGGAGGACTCATGAAACCCTTCGCGTGCCTGCCGATGCTTTTCCTCTTTGCCGCGAGCGCCGCGCCGGCCGCGGAAAGCAAGCCGGTCATCTACCCAACGATGGCGCCGCTCGAGCAATACCGCATCGCCGACAAACAAGCCGAGATCACTCTCGCTCGTAGCGCAGCGCCGCCCTCAGTGTCGGCCGACGCCGAAGTGCTGGTGTTCGGCACGACCGGCTACGAAGTCGCGGTGAAGGGCAAGAACGGTTTCGTGTGCTTCGTCGAACGCGCCTGGACGGCCGGCTTCGACGATCCCGAATTCTGGAATCCGAAGTCGCGCGCCCCGAATTGCTTCAACCCGCCGGCCGTTCGCAGCGTCTTGCCGCAGTACGTGGAACGCAGCCGATGGGTCGCCGCGGGACTCACCAGGGAGCAGATGATCGAGAAGACCCGGGCGGCTTTCGACAAACACCAGTTCAAAACCCCCGAGGCGGGGTCGTTCTCCTTCATGCTGTCGAAGGATGGCTATCTCAGCGACGAAGCCGGCGGCCCGTGGCTTCCGCACGTGATGTTTTTCGTGGCGCACGGCCAAGGCGCAGCCTGGGGCGCGGGACTCGAGGGCTCTCCTGTCCTGGGAGCGGAAAACAGGCCCTACGAGGCCACTGTGCTGTTCATTCCAGTGCGGCGATGGTCCGACGGATCACCCGGTCCGGCGCCCACGCCGCCGCACGTGCACAACTAGGCGGGAATGAACTTGAGCGCGACGCCGTTGTTGCAATAGCGCTTGTGGGTGGGCATCGGGCCGTCGTCGAAGACGTGCCCCTGGTGGCCATCGCAGCGGGCGCAGTGGTACTCGGTGCGCGGAAGGATCAGCTTGTAGTCGCTCTTGGTGCCGAGATGCCCGGCGATGTAGGTCGTGAAGCTCGGCCATCCCGTGCCGCTGTCGAATTTCATGTCCGACGTGAAGAGCGGCAACTCGCAACCGGCGCACACGAACGTGCCCTTGCGATGCTCCTCGTTCAACGGACTCGTGCCGGCGCGTTCCGTGGCTTCGTGGCGAAGCACGGCGTACGACTCGGGCGACAAGCGCTTCTTCCACTCATCGTCGGAGAGCACGAGCTTGTCGATCGGCATCGTCCTGGGTTCGGCGGCATCGGCCATCTTCGATGCGGCGAAGAGGCCGGCGAGAACTGCGGTGAATTTCCTGCGGGTCATGTCCATGCCCTCATGTACGTGGATGCCCGTGAGTCGGATTCGGCGAGCGGAACTTACGCGGTGCCGCCGACCGTGAGGCCTTCGATGCGAAGCGTGGGCTGCCCTACGCCAACAGGCACGCTCTGGCCTTCCTTCCCGCACATTCCGACGCCCGGGTCGAGCGCCATGTCGTTGCCGATGAGGCTCACGCGAGTGAGGGCATCGGGACCGTTGCCGATCAGCGTCGCTCCCTTGACCGGGTACTGGATCTTTCCGTTCTCGATCCAGTAAGCCTCGGAAGCGGAGAACACGAACTTCCCGCTCGTGATGTCCACCTCGCCGCCGCCGAAGTTCACGGCATAGAGGCCACGATCGAGTGAAGCGACGATCTCCCGCGGATCCTTGTCGCCGCCCAGCATGAACGTGTTGGTCATGCGCGGCATCGGGATCGCGGCGTAGGACTCGCGCCGCCCGTTGCCCGTGGGCGCGACACCCATGAGGCGCGCGTTCATGCGGTCCTGGAGGTAGCCGCGCAGGATCCCGTCCTCGATGAGCACGCTCCGCGTCGTGGGATTGCCTTCGTCGTCGATTGAAAGCGAACCGCGGCGATCGGGAATCGTGCCGTCGTCGATCACCGTGACGCCCGGCGCCGCGACCCGCTCGCCGACGCGGCCGCTGAAGGCCGACGTTCCCTTGCGATTGAAGTCGCCCTCGAGGCCGTGGCCGATGGCTTCGTGCAGCAGTATTCCGGGCCAGCCGGGACCGAGCACCACGCTCATCACGCCCGCGGGCGCGGGCCGCGATTCGAGGTTCACGAGCGCCTGGCGCACGGCGTCGCCCGCGATTTTCTCCAGCAGCGCGTCGGTGTAGAACGCATAGCCGAAGCGTCCGCCCGCGCCCTGGTAGCCCTGCTCGCGCCGTCCGTCCTGCTCGACGATCACGGTCAACGAAAGGTGCACCAGGGGACGAACGTCCGCCGCGAGCCCGCCATCGGCGCGCGCCACGAGCACCACGTCGTATTCGCCCGAGAGGCGTCCCATCACCTGCTTCACGCGCGGATCGGCGGCGCGCGCGAAACGCTCGAGCGTCTCGAGGACCTTCACCTTCGCGCCGTCGTCGAATTGCGCGACCGGATCGATCGGCGCGTAGAGCGCGTGCCCGGAGCGCACGAGCGCGCGGCCGGGCGCCTCGTGGCCGCCGGCGGCGGCGATGGCGCGCGTCACCTTCGCAGCGGAATCCAGCGCGTCGACATTGATGTCGTCGGCATAAGCGAACGCCGTCTTCTCGCCGGAGACCACGCGCACGCCCACGCCCTGGTCGATGTTGTAGCTGCCCGACTTCACCTCGCCTTCCTCGAGCGCCCAGCTCTCGGAGCGGCTGTACTGGAAGTAGAGGTCCGCCTCGTCGGCCTTGTGCGCGAGGATCGTCCCGAACACCTTCCGGGTCGCGACCTCGTCCATGCCGAACGGCGTGAGGAGCGTGGCCTTGGCGATATCGAGGGTGGAGGGTTCAGGTTTGGTCATCTGTGTCCATCTGTGTTCATCTGTGGCTCCAATGCTCTACCACTGACGAACGGTCTTGTGAGTCAGTGCCGGCAGGCTTTTCCGAATCTTCTGCTGATATGTGGGGTTCACGCCCGCGACCACAACCCCCGACCCGCGCGGCAGCCGGTCCAGCACGACGCCCCACGGATCCACGATCATCGTATGACCGTGGGTTTCGCGTCCGTTCACGTGATATCCGCCCTGCGCCGGCGCGATCACGTACGCGAGGTTCTCGATGGCCCGCGCGCGGATCAGCGTGTCCCAGTGCGCCTTGCCTGTCGTTTCCGTGAAGGCCGAAGGGACGAGGATGAGGTCCACGTCGCCCATGGCCCGGTAGAGCTCGGGGAATCGCAGGTCGTAGCAGACTGAAATCCCGAGCTTCCCGTACGGCGAATCGAGCGTGCACACGCGGCTGCCCGGCTCGATCGTGCGCTCCTCGGTGTAGCGCTCCGCGCCCATCTCGAAACCGAAGAGGTGGATCTTGTCGTAGCGGCCGACGCGCGCGCCCTCCTGGTTGTAGACGAGGCAGGAGTTGCGCACCTTGTCGGGCGTGCTCGCCTCCAGCGGCACCGAGCCGCCCACGATCCAGATGCGATGGCGCTTCGACTGCTCCGAGAGGAAATTCTGGATCGGTCCGGTGCCGTCCTTCTCCTTCGCGGCGACCTTGTCCGTGTCCTTCATTCCCATGATCGCGAAATACTCGGGCAGCGCGACGATGCGCGCGCCAGTCGCCGCGGCGAGCTCGATGAGGCGCCCGGCCTCCTGGAGGTTGGCCGCGACGTGGGGACCCGACGCCATCTGGATCGCGGCGACGCGGAACATCGACTGGGTCGTCGACAGGGTCTCGCGCAGCGCGTCGGGCGTCGTGGACTTGGTGATGATCATGGTTGCGGTTGCGTGGCGACGGTGGGAGCGGCCTGCGCCGCCTCGGGCTTCGGCGGCCCTGAAAGCCTCGTCACCTGTGGATTATCCCATGAGCCCGTCACCTGGTACTCATACGCGACGACCTGGCCGAATGGATTCTTCAGCACTTTCGAGACGAGGAGCGTCGAGAGCCCCAGGATCGGCGTGCCGAAGACGGTGGCGGCGAGCGCCACGCTCTCGCCCACTTCCGGCACGATCCTCAAGGTGAGGCTCTCGGTTTCGCCGGGCAGCGACACTTCGCCCTTCATCCTCACGAACGCGGACGGACCCTGGATCTCGAAGTTTTCCGTGAGGAGCACGCCGCGCGCGATCTTCATGTCGCCCTCGATGCGGTCGAAGGCGAAGCCCGCGCTGAAGACGTCCTGGAAATCGAAGCTCGCGCGCTGCGGCAGCGACTGCAGCGAGATGAGCCCGAGAAGCTTGCCCGCCCCGCCCGGATCGATCTTCGCGAACTGTCCGTAGTGCGCCTGCACCTTGAATTTTCCGGCGAGCTTCGCGAGGGCGAACTCGTAGGGATAGCCCGGCCACACCAGGGTGCCTTCGAGCTTTCCGTCGCCGCGCTGGATGTAGTCGCCATAGCCGAACTGCGTGAGGAGCGCGTTCACGCTGTCGGTCTCGAGTTTCACCTCGAGCGTCGTGAGCGAATCGGATCCCGCGCGCCGCCATCGCCCCGTCGAGAGGAACTTCGCGTGGCCGTTCACGATGTCGAGCTTGTCGATGCGCCAGTCGTCTCCGTCGGGCTCGGCCTTGAGGTCCAGGCTTCCGAGCCAGTGGCCCATGAATTCGAAACGCTCGGCGGTCACGTCGAGCGCGGGAAGGTCCTGGTCGTGCACCTGGGGCGTATCCACGGCGCCGCTCGTGGGCGACGGCTCCTCGATCGAGAGGCGGTCGAGCTTCGCCACGAGGCGGCCCCCGCCGCCCAGCGTCCACTGCACGTTGCCGGTGACGAGCGGGCTTTCGAGCCTGCCCAGCCACTGCGAGCCCTTTCGCTCGAGGCGCGCGCCCATCTGGCGGAACTCGCGCCCGAGGTAATGCACGCGGTCGAGCTTCATGTCGATGCCTCGAAGCCCGAACCCCGTGTCGCTTTCGGGATCGGGCTTCGCGCCGTGGGGCATCGCGAAGACGCCCTGCCACGCATCGACATCGACGAACGGAAGCTGTCCGTAGAGCCACAACCCGTCGCGGACCGGTTCGGTTTCAACGGCGGTGCCGAACTTGAGCGCCACGTTCCAGTGTCCGTCGGCGCTCCGGTTGAAGCGGCCGAACCCTCCTCCATCCAGCGCGACAGTCGAGGCCTCCGAGTCCGAGCCCATCCGCGACATCGTGAGCGTCGCGTTGCGCGTGTCGGTGGCGTCCTTCGTGAGCGGAACGGGCAGCGTCGACGCGAGGCCCTTGAGATCCGTCGTCACGACGAGCTCGCTGCCCTGCTTGCCGGAAGCGAGCCGCGCGTGCCAGTCGAATCCTCCGTCGAGCTTCGCGAGCATCGGCGCGGGCACCCACGGCGCCATGGCGACAGTCTCGATGTGCCCGTCGATCTGCGTGACAACCTGGCCGTCGGGCTGCGTGTTCATCGAGAGCGTCGCCGGCTTGTCGAAGAGCGTGCCCGTCACCTGCGGGGCGCGAACGCCTTTCTCCGTGAACGTGAGGTGGCCGCGAACATCGTTCATCACGAGCGTCCTGCCGACCGTGGCGGTGGCGCCGCCGAAGTTGTAGTCGCCGATCACGCGGATGGGATCCACGCCCGAGAGCGGATAGACCATCTGGAGCTTCAGGCGCGCGGGTCCTTCCATGGCAACGGCCTTGGTGAACGCACCGGGACCGTTCACGAGCGGCGATTCGCGCAGGAACCGCACGGAGTCGCCGCCGGTGGTGTCGATGTCGCCCGCGATCGCGAGGATCACCGGGTGCGCTCCCAGCTCGTCGATCACCACGGACGTGTTGGTCGCGCGGCTCGCGAAGATCGTGGCGTGGTCGGCGCGAACCTCCATGCGGCGATTCTCGAACTTGAAGCTGCCCTGGATCGCATCGACGGACGGCCAGTCCGGGTGATACTTGAGACGCCCATCGCTGATCGGGCCCGACACGAGGAAATGCCCTTCGACATCGCGGCCCCAGGGGAACCAGTAGAGGTCGCCCTTGAGGATGAACTCCGCGTTGCTCGTCGTGCCGTCGAGGACGGACCGGTCGAGCCAATCGCGGGTGATCGTGATGTTGTTGGGCATGTAGCCCGCCACGCGATTGAGCCGGGCGCGAGTCACCGTGCCCTTCACGTCGACGTAGCCCGGAGATTTCGATTCGGGCAACGCGTGCCAGATGCCGGCCACCTTGAGCTCGCCATCGGCGTTCGCCGCGCGCGCGTTCGCGATGGAGACGGCCAGCACGTTGCCCGTGCGCTGCCACGTCGCGTCGGCTTCGAGTGAGTCGAAGGCGAGAGGCGCGCGAAAGATCCTCGGGATGTCGAGGCCCGATGCCTTCGATGCGATCCGCACCCGCCCCGCGGCCTGGGTTCCCTCGACGGTCCCGCTCACGCCCCACGCGCCGGGATAGGTGTCCGCCGAATTTATGGCGAGATCCTCGAAGCGGCCCTTCACCGTGTAGTCGCGCGCGGGATCGGCCGCGGCCCACGACACGTTCGCATCGAGGATGCGTCCGCGCGGCGCGAAGCGCAGCACCTGCGCCTTCAGGTCCTTCGGCAGCGGGAAGTAGTCGAGAAGCGTCGCCGCGATCTTCAGGTCGATGTTGTCGGCGCGGACCTCGACGCGTTCCGGGCGCCCGTGGCGCGAGAGCGAGAAATTGCCCGGCTGCGCGGCGACACCGTTCGCAAGCCGGAACCGGAGGTTCTCGGTGGCGAACGTGAAGCCGTCGGCTTCCGCGCGGTAGATCGCGCGCCCCGAGAGCGCCGCGATTTCGAGCGGCAACGAGTCGGAGGCGAGCTGCGCCCTGGCGTCGCGCATGTTGATGTCCCCGAGGACTTCCTTCACGCCGTCCGCGCCCGCGAGGCGCGCCCACACGCGGACGCTCCCCACGCCGCTGCGAAGCGATTCGGGCAAGGGCACGTGCGCGCGAAGCTGGCCCAGGTCGGCATTGCGGCTTTCGAAGAAGAGGTCTCCGTCGGTGAGCCAGCGAGCGCCCTCGCGCGTAAGCCGCACGTCGGCGCGCATGTCGATGCGCCCGGCGAGCGCGCGGGGCGGATACGCGACGAGGGCCGCCCGGTGGCGGCCCAGGTGCTTGCTCATCGCGATCTCGACGCCCTCGAGAAAGACTTCGGGCGCGCGCGCCTTCTCGTCGCGCCAGGTGAGCGTCGCGCCGTGGATGTTGAGGCGCGGCTGCTCCAGCAGCCACTCCGAGAAGCGGCCGTCGTCCTCGGGACCGGCCTTGTTGAGCGGCTTGTCGGCGAGGTAGATGAGGCCATCCTCGGCGCGCCGCAGCACCAGCGCCGGGTGGTAGAAATCCACGTCGTGGAAGCGCACCCGCCCCATGAGGAGCGCCCACCAGGAGAGCGTGACCTCGGCGCGGTCGAAAGCCAGCGCGACCTTTCCCTGGCGATCGGCGATGGCGAAACCCTCGAGCGAGATATGCGGGCGAAGCCCTTCCCAGCCGCCGTGCATCTGGCGCACCGACACATTCATTCCCGAAGCTTGCGAGATCGAGGATGCGATGCTCTCGCGGTACCGGTCGACGTTCGGCAGCGCGTCGTAGCGCAGCCAGATCACGCCGAGGGCGAAGGCGACGAGCGCAAACGCCGCGATGCCGGTCACGAGGCGAATGCAGATACGCGGTAGTGCCTTCACTGCGATATTGTAACGCCTCAATGACGCAAAGCCCCGCTTCGCAGCCGTTCCGGGCCGCCTTCGACCGCACCCTCCGCCTGTCCCACTACGTAGCGCGCATGACGGCGGCGCACCCGGCGCTCGCCGGCGAGATCGAGGCCCGCGAAACGCGCGCCTTCGATCGCGGGGAGATGCGCGCCGCCCTTGCCGGGGATTCGCAGCCGCTCGCCTCTCGCCTTCGCGCCCTTCGCACCCGCGTCATGGTGACGCTCGCCCACCGCGACCTGAACGGGCTCGCGCCGCTCGACGAGGTCTTCGCGACGATGACCGCCCTCGCCGACGAGTGCATCGGGGCCGCCGCGCGCGAATCCCACCCCGAGCTCATCGTCGCCGCATTGGGGAAATTGGGCGGCGAAGAGCTCAACGTGTCCTCCGACGTGGACCTGGTGTTCCTGCATGATTCGACAACCGCGGACGCGGAACGGTTCGCGCGAGCCGGGCGCGAGGTCATCGCGCTTCTCTCGGAGGTGACTGCCGAAGGGCAGGCCTTCCGGGTCGACATGCGGTTGAGGCCCTTCGGAGACAGCGGGCCGCTGGTGACGTCGCTCTCCTCGCTGGAGGATTACTTCGTCACGCACGCCCGGCCCTGGGAGCGCTATGCGTGGCTCAAGTCGCGCGTGATCGCGGGCCCGGGCGAAGCGCTGCCCGCCCTGGTGCAGCCCTTCGTCTACCGGCGCTATCTCGACTTCGTGATGCTCGAGCAGCTGCGCGACCTGCATGCGCGCATCTTCGAGACCGCCGTGCGCCGCCGCAAGGCGGACGACATCAAGGTCGGAAGCGGCGGGATCCGCGAGATCGAGTTCGCGGTGCAGCTCCTGCAGATGGTGCGCGGCGGGCGCGAACCGGGGCTGCGAATGACCTCGACGCGCGGGGCGCTGCAGGCCCTCGCCTCGCGCGGCCTCATCGAACCGCCACGCGCGAAAGCGCTCGGGGATGCGTACGCGTTCCTTCGCCGCCTCGAGCATCGCCTGCAGTACTACGACGACCAGCAGACGCAAGCGCTCCCCCGTGACGAAGCCCATCGCGCCGTCATCGCGGAATCCATGGATTGCTCGTCGTGGGACGAGCTCGCGCTGCGCATCGAGTCGCACCGGGCGGGTGTGCAGGAGGCCTTCAACGCGCTCTTCGAGATGGAGCCGCGGCGCGAAGAATCCGCGAAGCTCGTCTCGTGGCTCATGGATCCGCAGGCCGCGCCCGATCCCGACGGCCTCGCCGACGACCTGAAGGATGCGGGCATCGCCGATGCGAAGCCCGTCGCGCGGCGACTCATCGAGTTCACGCGATCGGCGCGCTATCGCAAGCTCTCGTCGGTGGTGCGCACCAAGTGCGAGAAGCTCCTGCCGAAGGTCGTCGCGGCGATCGCGGCGGAGGATGGCGCCGAGGGCACGGCCAATCGGATGCTCTCGCTCCTCGAAGCCATCGACGGGCGCGAAGCGTATTACTCGCTGCTGCTCGAGTTCCCGCAGGTGCTCAAGCGCGCGACGCACCTCGCCGCCCGCAGCGCCTGGGCCGCCCGCCTCCTCGCGCGCCACCCGATCCTCCTCGACGAGCTCACGCGCAGCGCCGCGAGCTTCACCGCGACGGACTGGGCCGCGGAGGGCGCCGCGCTACGCGTGGAATGCGCGCAGCTCGCCCCGGACCTCGAGCGCCTGCTGGATCACCTGCGCCACTTCAAGCAGCGGCACATGCTGCGCCTCACAATCGCCGACGTCGAAGACGAGATCGCCGTGATGGCGCTTTCCGACGAGCTCTCGGCGCTCGCGGATACGGTGCTCGGCGTGACAATGGACTTCGCCGCGGCCAGCATTGGACTCGGCCACGAAGCAGGCGGCGTTCCCGGCTTTTGCATCGTGGGATACGGGAAACTCGGCGGCAAGGAGCTGGGCTATGGCTCGGACCTCGACATCATCTTCCTGTACGACGAAGCGAATGCGCCGCCCGCGGAGAAGCTCGGGCGCCTCGCGCAGCGCGTGAGCTCGTGGCTCACGAGCCACACGGCGGCCGGCGTGCTCTACGAAACGGACTTGCGGCTTCGTCCCGACGGCGCATCGGGGCTGCTCGTGAGCTCGATCGCCGCGTTCAGGGACTACCAGGAGAAGCGCGCGTGGACGTGGGAGCACCAGGCGCTCACGCGGGCGCGTTTCGCGGCGGGCGATGCCGCGCCGGGCGCGCGTTTCGAATCGCTTCGCGACGAGATCCTCGCGCAGCCCCGCGATCCGGCGAAGCTCTTCGCCGACATCGTCGCGATGCGCAAGAAGATGCGCGGCGAGAATCGCGGCAGCACGGACCTGAAGCACGTCGCGGGCGGCGTGATCGACCTCGAGTTCGCGGTGCAGGCGATGGTGCTCGCGCATGGACCGCAGCATCCGGAACTGCGCGAGAACAAGGGCAACCACACGTTGCTCAAGCGCATGGGCGGGCTCGTCCTGATCGATGCGCAGGTCGCCACCGAAGCGGCGGAGGCCTACCTCGCGATGCGCCAGCGCATCCACCGGGCCGCGCTCAACGACGAGGAGACAGTGCGCCTCGCGCCCGACGAGATGCCCGATGAACGCGCGGCGGTGATGCGGCTGTGGAAGGCGGTGTTCGGCGAGTAGGTGGCAGCCAATCGCCCATATCCGACGTTACGCTCCCGTCGGCCTTAGCAAGCGTTCTGTGTCCTCTGGTCGGGGAGCCGGGCCCACAACAGCGGAAACAAGCGCCTGCACTTGGTCTATCGAGGCTCCGGGGTTGAGGGCTGATTCAAAGGCCTCTGCAAGATCAGGAGCATTGGCTGCGAGCCACGCGAGAGCCTCTTTGGGGCCCGAGTAGCCCATCCCTCGCAATACGACCGCGTCTTCCAGGAGTGCAAATAACAGCCACACTCTGCGAAAGTTTCCTTCAGTGTCTGCACGCCGGGCCCGCCCTAACATCTTCCATGCCCATTTGCGTCTTACATCCTGCTCGTTCGCAGGGAGCGCAACCGCATCCTTGCGATCAACGTTGAGTGCATGCAGCAACTGACTGCCCGCATCGCCGCGTTGATACAGGACTCGGCCGTGCCTTAGGTGTGCCAGCTCTGAGAG
>DATGGI010000188.1:0-20627 GCA_035308545.1 Usitatibacter sp. | reverse complement strand
GGCGTGGTGGTCATGCATTCTCAGCTCGCGGGCGGCCTGCGCCGCGACGCGTGGCGCGCCGCGCGCGCCGGAGAGGCGCGCATCGTCATCGGCACGCGCTCGGCGGTGTTTGCCTCGCTCGACGAGCTCAGTTTGATCGTGGTCGACGAGGAGCACGATCCCTCGTACAAGCAGCAGGAGGGATTGCGCTACTCGGCCCGCGACGTGGCGGTGCTGCGCGCGCAGCGCCTCGGCATTCCCGTCGTGCTCGGTTCCGCTACGCCATCGCTCGAGAGTTTTTCCAATGCACGCGATGGCCGCTACGCGCATGCGCGCCTCACGCATCGCGCCACGAGCGGCGCCCGAATGCCCGCGGTGCGCACCGTCGACACGCGCGCCGACCGCCCGCACGAGGGGCTCACGCATGCCCTGATCCTCGCGATGCGCGCGAGACTTGAAAACGGCGAGCAGTCGCTCATCTTCGTGAACCGGCGCGGATTCTCGCCGGTCCTCTTCTGCCGCACGTGCTCGTGGCACTCGACGTGCAAGCGTTGCAGCGCGAACCTGGTGCTCCATCGCGACGAGCGGGATCTCCGCTGCCATCACTGCGGCCATCGCGAACGCGTGCCGGCAAGCTGCCCCAACTGCGGCGGCACCGACCTGGCGCCTGTGGGCCATGGAACCCAGCGCATCGAGGAAGCGCTTCGCGAGGCGCTGCCCGGCGCGCGCATCGCGCGAGTCGATCGCGACTCGACCGCGAAACGTGGCGCGCTTCGCGGCGTGCTCGACGATGTCCGCGCGGGAAAGCTCGACGTGCTCGTGGGGACGCAGATGCTCGCCAAAGGCCACGACTATCCGAACCTCACGCTCGTGGGCGTGATCGGCGCCGACAGCGCGCTCTTCTCCGCGGACTTCCGCGCGTCCGAGCGGCTCTTTTCACAGCTGGTGCAAGTATCGGGGCGCGCGGGCCGCGCGCAGCAGCCCGGCGAGGTCATCATCCAGACGGACTTCCCCGAGCACCCGCTTTTCGCGGCCGTGGCGCTCCAGGACTACGAGAGCTTCGCCGATGCCGCGCTCGGAGAACGGCGCATCGCAGAATTTCCGCCGTTCGCTCACCTCGCGTTGCTGCGCGCCGAATCAAAGCGCGAGGGCGAGTCCCTCTCGTTCCTCAAGCTCGCGGCGCGCGCGGGCCGGCGCCTTGCGGCCCAGGACGCGTCAGCGGGAATCGAAGTCTTCGATCCGGTCCCAGCGCCACTCGAGCGCAAGGCGGGTTTCGAGCGAGCGCAACTCATGGTGCGGGCTCGCAAGCGCGCCGCCATGCAGGGGTTCCTTCCCGAGTGGAAGCGCGCCCTCGATGCACTCGCCGCGCGGCATGTGCGCTGGGCGATCGATGTGGATCCGCAGGAGGTGTAGGCGTCGCCGCCCCGTATAATGCGAGGTTTGCGAAGTCCTCCGAACGCGTGTCCTCCCCCGATTCGAAAACGCTCCTGGCGAAACTGATCCAGGACGCCGTGAGCAAGGCCTTTCCCGGCAGCGAAGCCGTGATCGAGCTCGATCGTCCCAAGAACGCGGACCACGGCGACTTCGCCACGAACGTGGCGCTCCAGCTCGCGAAGAAGGTCGGCCGCAAGCCCCGCGATGCCGCGCAGGCGATCGTCGACGCTTTCGGATCGAATCCGGAAATCTCGAAGATCGAGATCGCGGGCCCCGGCTTCATCAACTTCACGCTCTCGGAAGCCACGCGCTTCGCCGTGATCCCGGCGATCCTTCGCGAGGGCGCCGACTTCGGCCGCGGCAACGCGGGTGGCGGGCAGAAGATCATGGTGGAGTTCGTCTCCGCCAATCCGACGGGGCCGCTGCACGTGGGGCACGGCCGACAGGCGGCGCTCGGCGACGCGGTCTCGTCGCTCTTCGAGTGGCAAGGCTGGAACGTCACGCGCGAGTTCTACTACAACGACGCCGGCAACCAGATCGCCAACCTCGCGCTCTCGGTGCAGGCCCGCATCAAGCAGGATCGCGGCGAGGCGGCCGAGATGCCGAAGGACGGCTACCACGGCGAATACATCCGCGAGATCGCGCGCGAGTATCCGGCGAAGCACCTCGGCGATGCGCACGGCAACGACCTGGACCAGATCCGCAAGTTCGCCGTCGCGTACCTGCGCAGCGAGCAGGATCTCGACCTGCAGGCCTTCGGCGTGAAATTCGATTCCTTCTTCCTCGAAAGCTCGCTCTACACCGACGGCAAGGTGGACGAGACCGTGCGGCTGCTGCAGAAAGCGGGCCACACGTACGAGTCGGAGGGCGCGCTCTGGCTTCGCACCACCGACTTCGGCGACGACAAGGACCGCGTGATGCGCAAGTCCGACGGCACGTACACGTACTTCGTGCCCGACGTCGCCTATCACCTCGACAAGTATCGCCGCGGCTTCGCGCACGTCGTGAACGTGCAGGGGGCGGATCACCATTCGACGGTTTCACGCGTGCGGGCGGGCTTGCAGGCGCTGGACCTGGGCGTGCCGAAAGGCTACCCGGACTACGCGCTGCACAAGATGGTGAAGGTCGTGCGCGGCGGCGAAGAGGTGAAGATGTCCAAGCGCGCCGGCGACTACGTGACGGTGCGCGACCTCGTCGACGAAGTGGGCCGCGACGCGGTCCGCTACTTCTTCCTCATGCGCACGATGGAAACCGAGCTCGTGTTCGACATCGAGCTCGCGAAGAGCCAGTCCGACGAGAACCCCGTCTACTACGTGCAATACGCGCACGCGCGCCTCTGCGCCGTGCTTCGCGAATGGGGCGGGGACGAGAAGGCCCTCGCGAACGCGGATCTTTCGCTCCTCGCGTCGCCGTATGAATCGGCGCTTGCGCAGACGCTCGCCGAATTTCCGTCGCTCCTCGCCCATGCCTCGAGCGAGCATTCGCCGCACCTGCTCACCTACTATCTGCATGACGACGTGGCGGCACGCCTGCATACCTACTACAATGCCGAGCGTTTCCTCGTCGACGATGAACCGCTCAAGCACGCGCGCCTTGCGCTCGTCTCCGCCACGCGACAGGTGCTCGCCAACGGCCTCGCCGTGTTGGGCGTGAGCGCACCCGAGAGGATGTGATGCCCAAGGATTACAAGGACGCCCCGGCACCACGCGATAGCAAGCTCTCCCATCCGCTGCTGCTCGGGATGATCATCGGATTGCTGCTGGGCGTCGTGATCTCGCTCGCGGTGGCGCTCTGGTTGAACCGGCTCTCGAATCCCTTCGTCGAGAAGGGCAAGCCCGTCGAGCCGATTCCGAAGATCGCGCCGGTGCAACCGCCCGCGCCGCCCGCTGCGGCCAAGGCCGCGGAAGACGCCGCCAAGGGCGCGCCGAAGGCGGGCCCCGAGAAGCCCGCGGCGAAAGGCGCGGAGCGCCCGCGCTTCGAGTTCTACCAGATCCTTCCCGGCGACAAGGATGGCGCTCCGCCGCCGAAGGCGGCCGTGCCCACGCCTCCGCCTGCGCCCGCCGCGCCCCCGAAGCCGGGCTCGTCACCCGCGGTGCCCAAGCCTCATTCCGGCGAGACCTACTGGCTGCAGGCGGGCGCCTTCAGCGACGAGAAGGACGCCGAGAACCTGAAGGCGAAGATCGCGTTCACGGGACTCGAGGCCACGGTGCGCCCGGGCACGAGCGACAAGGGCACGCTCTATCGCGTCCGCCTGGGCCCGTACCAGAGCCTCGACGACGCGAACCGAATCAAGGCCGCGTTGTCCCAGAACGGCGTCGGTGCGGCGATCATCCGCGCGACGGAAGACTCGAAGGAATCCAAGGACACGAAGAACCCGTAGAAGGAATAACGACATGTCATTGCGCAAATTTTTCTCGCTCTTCATCGCCGCTGCCGCGTTCACCGCCGCCGGTGCGTGGGCGGCACCATTCCAGAAAATGGATTCTCCGCAGCCCACCGACGGCAGCGGCAAGATCGAGGTGATCGAATTCTTCTGGTATGGCTGCCCCCACTGCTACGCGATGGAACCCAGCGTCGCCGCGTGGCTGAAGACCAAGCCCGCGGACGTCGAGTTCAAGCGCATTCCCGCTTACGCCGGAAGCTGGATCCCGATGGCGACCGTTTTCTACACGCTGGAAGCCATGGGCAAGGTCGACGCGCTGCACGCGAAGGTGTTCGATGCGATCCACAAGGATCACCTGAACCTTCACGACAAGAAGATCCTCGCCCAATTCCTCTCCGCCAACGGCATTGACCCCGCCGAATACGACAAGGTCGAGAAGTCGTTCAGCGTCGTGAACAAGCTGAATCGCGACAAGCAGCTCACGATGCTCTACCAGGTGGACAGCGTTCCGCGCTTCTTCATCGCCGGCAAGTACGTGACCTCCGGCGACATCGCCGGCGGCAACGACAAGATCATGGCGGCGATCGACGAAGCGGTCGCGCAGGTCCGCAAGGAAGGCGGCAAAGCCGCCAAGTGAAAGTCTTCCTCACCGGTGCCTCGAGCGGGATCGGTGAGGCGCTCGCGAAACTCTACGCCGGCCGGGGAGATACGCTCGGCCTCGCGGCCCGCCGCATCGATCGCCTTCGCGAGCTCCAGGCTTCGCTTTCCACGCCCGTGGAAGTCTACGAGTGCGACGTGCGCGACGTCTCCCAGGTAAAGGCGGCCGCCGCGAACTTCATCGCGCGCCACGGCACGCCCGACATCGTGATCGCCAACGCAGGCGTCTCGTTCGGCACCCTCACCGAATACGAAGAGGACGTCGAGGCGTTCCGCGAAATCCTCGAGGTGAACGTGATGGGCATGGTGAACTCGTTCCATCCGTTCGTCGCCGCCATGCGGGAACGGGGATCGGGAACGCTCGCGGGCATCGCCTCGGTCGCGGGATTCCGCGGATTGCCGGGCGCGGCGGGTTACAGCGCGTCGAAGGCCGCGGCGATCCGTTATCTCGAAGCGCTGCGCCTCGAGCTGCGCGGCACCGGTGTGGCGGTGACGACCGTGTGCCCCGGATTCATCCGCACGCCGATGACCGCGAAGAATCCGTATCCGATGCCCTTCATAATCGAAGTGGACGACGCGGCACGGCGCATCGCGCGGGTGATCGACGCACGGCGAAGCTTCGCCGTGATCCCGTGGCCCATGGCGATCCTGGGGCGGATCCTCACGCTGCTTCCGAATTTCATCTTCGACGCGGCGCTCTCGCGGCGCGCGCGCAAGCCCCGCAGGGGCGAGAGCGTGTTCTAGCAGCCCTTCTCGGGGCGCGGGTGGATGTTGTCCACCCAGAAGACTTCCTCGGGCTTCTCGACCATCGGGATGTCGAGGTTCACGACCACCGGCTCCTGGCCGCTCCTCAACAGCACGCACTCGAGCGCTTCGTTCTCGCTCGCGTTGATCTCCTGGTGCGGCACGAAGGGCGGCACCCAGATGAAATCGCCGGGCCCGGCTTCCGCGGTGAACTCGAGCTTCTCGCCCCAGCGCATCCGCGCCTTGCCCTTCACCACGTAGATCACGCTCTCCACGGGGCCGTGATGGTGCGCGCCCGTCTTCGCGTTGGGATGGATGTGGACCGTGCCCGCCCAGATCTTCTCGGCGCCCACGCGCGCGAAGTTGATCGCCGCGGCGCGCGACATGCCCTGGGTCTGGGGCACGTTCGCGTCGAGCTCGTTGCCGCGCACCACTCGCACGCCATGGCGCTTCCAGTGCGGCTCGTCGTGGTCGTGGCTCATCGGGGCGGAATGCGCGATTCGAGGGGGCGCGGGACGTAGTCGACGTCGAAATGGCAACCGCCATAGTAGTCCGGCGATAGCTTGTCGCAAAGCGCGGCCACCGATTTCGCCGTGGGCTTGTCGCCGTGGTCGACCCATTCCATCAACGAATCGAGCAGCGCCGCGTATTCGGGCGTGGAGAGGTAGCTGTGCTCGGACTCCTTCGTCCACGTCTGCACGAGGCTCGCGCCGCTGCCGGCCGCGTCGACGATCCTGCGATAGAGCGAATCCTGCTCCACGAACACCGTGGGATCGTCGATCGCGTGCATGGTGAGGACCGGGATCGGCAGATGCCCGGTGAGCTTGCCGTCGTTCGCGAATTTCTTCGCCGCTTCGGGATCGGCCTTGAAGCGCTCGACGCCCTTGTTGAGCGCATCGTCGTCGTCGGAACCCGTGTAGCGCACGCCGGCATTCGTGAAGGGATTGCGGCCGTCGAGGCGCCGCACGATGTCGCGGAAGAGGAACGTGGACCAGTTCATGTTCCCGAGGAGGCTCTTCTCCACGATCTTCGTCACGCCGAGGATGTTGGCGAGGTTCTTCTTCTGCGCCTCCGTGCGTTGCTCCGGTGGCGTTCCCACTCCCGTGCAATCGGACACGCGCTTGTCGAGGTCGCGCACCGTCATCCGCGAGTCCGCCGGCAATCCCATCCACACCGGATATTGGCGCTCCTCAGGCTTCGGATGGTTCCGGCAATAGAACTGGTAGACCGCGCGCAGGTCGGCGCGATAGTCGTAGGCCCGCGCGTTGCCGGCGACGAGGCCGCTCGTGAGCATGGCGCCGTCGTAGGCCTTGTCTTCGCCCGAGCCGTAGCGCTCGACCATGTAGGCGGCGACACCGCCACCCCACGATTGGCCGTGGACGAGCGTGCGGCGAGGCTTGCCGAACTTCGCGACGTAGATGCGCCGGAGGTTTTCGGAATCCTCCGCCGCCGTGGCCACGCCGACGTAGCCGCCTTCGCGGTAGCTCGACGCCGCCATGGCGAACCCGCGCTGCACGATGATTGCGAAGCGGTTCAGGTCCTCCACCTCGCTGTCGGGCTTCGGCGCCGCCGTGCGCGGTCCGCCATGCGTGTGGATCACGAGCACGCCGTTCCATTCCTTCGGCTTCGCGATCCAGTAGAACGCCCCATTGTCGTCGCGACCGAGCCAGCACTCGGCGCCGGCCGGAATCTCCTTCGGGCACGGCGTGGATTCCTGGGCGGCCGCGGCGAGCGACGCGACGGCGAGCAATGCTGCAAGGACGATGCGATTCATTTCTAGAGGGGCTCCGTTTCGCTTTGGCCGGGACGCCACACGAGCAGGCGCTTCTCGGCCTTCGCCACGGCGAAGTCGAGGACCAGCGCGAAGGCCGTGAGCACGAGGATGCCGGCGAACACCGTGTTGATGTCGAACGCGCCTTCGGCCTGCTGGATGAGGTAACCCACGCCGTTCGCCGATCCGAGATATTCGCCCACGACCGCGCCCACGAAGGCCATGCCGACCGAGACGTGCAGGCTCGAGAAGACCCAGGACGTGGCCGAGGGCAGGTACACGTGGCGCAGCAATTGCCGGCGATTGGCGCCCAGCATCACGGTGTTGTTGAGCACCACGGGACTGACTTCCTTCACGCCCTGGTAGACGTTGAAGAAGACGATGAAGAAAACGAGCGTCACGCCGAGCGCGACCTTCGACCAGATGCCGAGGCCGAACCACACCATGAAGATTGGCGCGAGCACCACGCGCGGCATCGCGTTCAGCGCGGTGATGTAGGGATCGAAGAGCGCCGAAGCCGTGGGAGAGAGTCCCAGCCACAGTCCCATCGCGAGGCCGAGCACGGAGCCGATCACGAATGCGAGCACGGTCTCCAGCAGCGTGATCCAGAGGTGCTTGTAGATCGCGCCCTCGCTGAACCACTCCCAGATCACGCGGAAGATCTTCACGGGCTCGCCGAAAAAGAAGGCCGCGCGATCCGGGTTGTCCCAGAAGAACGGCGGGATGAGGCCGGGCTGCGTGAGCGCCTGCCATGCGCCGAAGATCGCGGCGAGCAGCACGAGCTGCCAGATCCAGAGGCGCTTCCTCACGCGCTCACCCGGTTCTTGGTCTGCGCATAGCCCTTCAGCACTTCCTCCTTCATCGAGTGCCAGATGCGGTCGTGCAGCTCGATGAAACGCGGAGTGAGCCGGATCTCGGACACGTCGCGCGGGCGCGGCAGGTCGATCGGGAATTCGCCGATGGGATGCGTGCCGGGCCCCGCCGACAGCACCACCACGCGATCGGAGAGCGAGATCGCCTCCTCGAGATCGTGGGTGATGAAGATCACGCTCTTGCGGTTCGCGCTCCAGAGCTCGAGGAGCTCGTTCTCCATCAACTGGCGCGTCTGGATGTCGAGCGCGGAGAACGGCTCGTCCATCAGGAGGATCTGCGGATCGAGGATCAGCATCTGCGCGAGCGAAGCGCGCTTCCTCATGCCGCCCGACATCTGGTGCGGATAGCGGTCGCCGAAGCCCGCGAGACCCACGCGCGCGAGCCACTCCTCGGCACGCCGCTTGGCTTCGGCCGCCGCGACGCCGCGGAACTCGAGTCCCGCCGTCACGTTCGCGAGCGCGGTTCGCCACGGCATGAGCGCGTCGGCCTGGAACATGTAGCCCGCCCTGCCGTTGATGCCCGGCAGCGCCTCGCCGAAGATCCGCATCGTCCCGGAGCTCGGCCGCAGCAATCCGGCGGCGACGTTGAGGAGCGTGGACTTGCCGCAGCCCGTCGGACCGACCACGGAGACGAATTCGCCTTCGCCGATCGACAGCGTCACGTCCTTCACCGCCGTGTACGACCCGCGCGCACCCGCGAAGGTGCACGTGATGCGGTCGAACTCGACGGCGTTCACTTGTACTTCGCGTTGGCCTTCTTCACGAACGAATTGTCGAACGTCTGGTTCAAGTCCATCTTGCCCGCCGCGATGACCGAGGGCTCGAATTGCCTGAGGACCTTGTAGACGTTCTCGGCGGCCTTCAACGACATCTCGCCGTCCTCGGAGTAGCCGATCATGTTCTTGAGCAGCGCATCCTTGTAGAGCGATGGATTGCCCGCCTTGTATTCCGGCGGCATGAGATCGACGATCTCCTGGGGCGTGGCTTTCGCGATCCATTTGTCGGCGCGCACCATCGCGTTCACCACCGCCTGGACCGTGTTGGGGTTCTTCTTCACGTACTCGTCGGTCACGTAGATGACCGAGGCCATGTAGTCGCCGCCGTAGATGTCCTTCATGCCCTTCTCGGTGCGGCTGTCGGCCACGGCGACGAACTTGCCCGTCGACTCGAGCTGCGTGATGACGGGATCCAGGTTGGAGAGCGCATCGATCTCGCCTTTGTCCATGGCGGCGAAGGCGCCCGTGCCCGTGCCCACGCCGACGATCGAGATGTCCGTGGGCCTCAAGCCACCCTTGGCGAGGATGTTGTTCGCGAACATGTTGGTGGACGAGCCCGGTGCCGTCACGCCGACCTTGAGGCCTTTCAGGTCCTGCGGGCCCTTGTACTTCGCGGCCTTGTCCCTCGGCATGAGGAGCACGATGGAGCTGAACCTCGCCTGGAGCACCACGGCCTTGATGGGCTGCTTCTTCGCGAGCATGTTGATCGTGTGCTCGTAGGCGCCCGAGACCATGTCGGCGCTCCCACCGACCAGCGCCTGCAGCGCCTTCGCGCCGCCCGCGAAATCCGGAATCTCGACCTCGAGGCCTTCATCCTTGAAGTAGCCCTTGCGCTCGGCCACCGTGAGCGGCAGGTAGTAGAAGAGATTCTTGCCGCCGACCGCGATCGTGATCTTCTTCTTCTCCGGCGCCTGCGCCCAGGCGCCCGCGGCGAGCAACGCGCCGGCGAGCAGCAACGCCACGCCCCGAACGAATCGATTCATCTCACCCCTCCTGTTGTTTTCGTTGTCACCCGGCGTGTCTTCGTTGTCACCCCGGCGCAGGCCGGGGCCCAATCAATCCTCAGAACCGGAAGCCGAGCTTCACGGATATCGAAGGATTCGAACCCATCTGTTCGTATTCGGCGGCGAAATTCGCGCCGAGGAAATTCGTGTTGAGGCCGACGAAGCCGCGGCCCTTGCTGAAATTCTCCTCGGCGAGCGACGTGCCCTTCACGTTCGATTGCACGCGCACCGTGCCGATGCCCGCGTATGGCGTGAACACAGTGAGCTGCTTCGACACCATGAGGTCGAGGCCCGCCGTGTTCATCGTGAGGTCGCCCAAATCCTGCGCGCGCGTGCCCGAAACGCGCATGGCGATCGCAGGTGTCGTGAGCGTGTCGTCCACGAACGCGTAGCGAAGGTCGAGGCCGACCAACGTGGCGCCCACCGTCGACGAGCCGCCCACGAAGCCGCCGATGTCGAATCCCCAGCCGAGGCCCTTGTAGATGTGGATCTTCGGGATGAAGAGATCCGACGGGCTGCCGGCGCCGGCGGCGCCGAAGGCCGAACCGTTCTTCACTTTCGTATCGGTGAGCTCGACCCCAATGTCGAAGCCCGTGATGCCGAGCGGTGTCGCGGGCGTGACGCCCTTGTACGAGAACGCGGCGCCCAGGTCCTCGGCGATGCCGCGAAGCTGGTCCTGCGTGATGTTGCCGATGTTGTTCAGGTCGGAAGCATGGGCGCTCCAGGCGAATGTCGCGAGCGCGGCGCAGATCGTTCGTTTGATCATCAGGTCCTCAGGAATTCGGGGGGATCGTGCAGCTCGAGTGTCTGGCCGGCCTTCATCACCTGGCCGGGAACGTCGTGGCCGACGACATTGGGAATGCGCCGCGCGACGGCGAGGAGCTTGGCGAGATCGACGCGCGTGTCGTATCCCATGTCCTCGAGCATGTTCACCATGTCCTCGGTGCAGATGTTGCCGGTCGCTCCCGGCGCGAAGGGGCAGCCGCCCAGGCCGCTGACGGACCCGTCGAAGGAACGCACGCCCGCCTCGATGCCCGCGATCACGTTGGCGAGCCCCATGCCGCGCGTGTTGTGGAAGTGCAGCGTGTAGAACGTCTCGTCGGGCGGCGGGAACTGGTCGAGCACGCGGCCCGCGAGCTCTCGCACCTGGCGAGGGTTCGCCATGCCCGTCGTGTCGGCGAGCGAGATGCCGTCGATCCCCGCATCGATGAAGCGCTCGACGAAATCGAGCACCACGTCCTCGTGCACGTGGCCCTCGAACGGGCAGCCGAACGTGGTCGAGAGGCTCATCGTGATCTTGAGCCCCGCCTCGTGGGCCACCTTGACCATCGTGGGGAGCTCGGCGAGCGACTGCTCGTGGGTCCGGTTGATGTTGGCGCGGTTGTGGGTCTCCGAGGCCGAGATGACGCCGTTCACCTCGTCGGGCTTCTTCGCCGTGGCGGCCGCGTTCTGCACGCCGCGAACGTTGGGCACGAGGGCCACGTAGATGACTCCGGGCACGCGCTCGATCGCGGCGAGCACCTCGTTCGCATCGGCGAGCGCGGGCACCGCCTTGGGCGAGACGAACGAGGTGACCTCGATCTTGTGGAGGCCCGTGCGCGAGAGCTGGTTGATGAGCTCGACCTTCGTCGCCGTGGGCACGAAGGCCTTCTCGATCTGGAATCCGTCGCGCACGGCGACGTCGTTGATGTAGAGCCGCATGGAACGCCCGATTCTACTCTCCGCGAAGCATTATCCGACGACGCCGCGCGCCCTGAGTTCCGCGATTTTACCGGCGTCGAAGCCCAGGCCGGAGAGCACTTCGCCCGTGTGCTCGCCCAGCCGCGGCCCGATCCATTTCGTGCCGCCCGGCGTGTCGGAGAGCTTCGGCACGATCCCCGGAAGCAGCAGTTCGTGGCCTCCTAGCTTGTGGCGCTCGATCATCCCGCGGGCCTGGTAGTGCATGTCCGCCACGATGTCGGCGATGGAGTAGATGCGCCCCGATGGGACTTCGGCCTTTTCCAGGATCTCGAGCGCTTCGTCCAGCGAGTGGCGGGAGGTCCACTCCGCGATGACGGCGTCCAGCTCTTCGGTGCGCTTCACGCGGCCGTCGTTGGTGGCGAGCGTGGCGTCGTCGGCGAGATCCGTCCGCCCGATGGCGCGCATCATCCGCTTGAAGATCGAGTCGGCATTGGCGCCGATCACGACGTACCGGCCGTCCTTGCAGGGATACGTGTTGGACGGAACGATGCCCGGCAGCGATGCGCCCGTGCGCTCGCGCACGAAGCCGCCCAACCCGTACTCGGGCAGCATCGACTCCATCATCGCGAATACCGCTTCGTAGAGCGCCACGTCGATCACCTGGCCCTTGCCGCTTTGCGCGCGGTGGTGGATGGCGGTGAGCGCGCCGATCACGCCGAAGAGCGCCGCGAGCGAGTCTCCGATCGAGATGCCGACGCGCACCGGTGCGCGATCGGGATAGCCCGTGAGGTAACGCATTCCCCCCATCGATTCACCGATCGCGCCGAACCCCGGGCGATCGCGGTAGGGTCCCGTCTGGCCGAAGCCCGAGATGCGCACCATCACGAGGCCGGGGTTTTCCTTCGAGAGCGCGTCGTAGCCCAGGCCCCATTTCTCCATCGTCCCGGGGCGGAAATTCTCGACCACGATGTCGGCGCCCTTCGCGAGGCTGCGCACGATCGCCTGGCCCTCGGGGTCGCGAAGGTTGATGGCGACGGATTTCTTGTTGCGCGCCTGCGCGTACCACCAGAGCGAGTTGCCCTCGTGGAGCTTGCGCCACTTGCGCAGCGGGTCACCTTCGCCCGGCGTCTCGACTTTCACGACCTCGGCGCCGAACTCCGCGAGCAGCCGCGCGCAATAGGGGCCGGCGATGAGCGTGCCCATCTCAACGACCTTCAGGCCCGCCAGCGGAGCCGGTTTTTCCATGGAATCCATTTTGCCCTGACCTGCGGCATGATGCAGCCCATCGACACGCCGGGACGACCATGGCACGCGTTAGACTGGCAGGCATCATGGCTTGCGCCTTCTGCGGAGTATTCGCCGGCTTCCTCGCCACGGCCGAGGACGGCGCGCCGCGCGACGCCAACGGATTCCACAACAACTATCCGCACGCGGCGCATGGCGGATTCTGGGCGTGGAAGTGGGAGGAGCTGAGGAAGGGCGTGCCGCCGCCCCCGCCGCCGGGCGGCTGGAACATTCCCTTCGTGAAGACCGACGCCGCCGCGCTCAAGGCGAACACCACGCAACCCACGGCGACCTGGATCGGCCACGCGGCGTTCCTGGTGCAGCTCGCGGGCCGCAACATGCTCTTCGATCCGCAATTTTCGGAGCGCGCCTCGCCCGTGCAATTCGCGGGGCCCAGGCGCGTCGTGCCGCTGCCCATCGAAGTGACCGAGCTTCCGCGCATCGACGTGGTGCTCGTCTCGCACAACCACTACGACCACCTCGACGTCGACTCGGTGAAGAAGCTCGCGGCCCGCCCCGAGGGCAGCCCGCTCTTCCTCGTGCCGCTCGGATTGAAGGCGTGGTTCGCCGGCATCGGCATCGACCGCGTCGAGGAGCTCGACTGGTGGCAGTCGCGCAAGGAAGGCCCGCTCACGTTCACGCTGGTCCCCGTGCAGCATTGGAGCAAGCGCACGCTCTTCGATACCAATCTCACGCTCTGGGGCGGCTGGGTCGTAGAGGGCGATGGACTGAAGATCATCCACACGGGTGACCTCGGGTATTCGAAGGACGCGCGCGACATCGGCGAGCGCCTGGGTCCCTTCGACTTCGCGATGATTCCGATCGGGGCCTACGCGCCGCGATGGTTCATGCAGACGATGCACGTCGATCCCGTGGAGGCGTTGAAGGTGCGTGAGGATCTCCGCGCGCGCCATGCGGTCGGGATGCATTGGGGCACGTTCGAGAACCTCACCGACGAAGCCCTGGACGAACCCCCTCGCATGCTCGCGGAGAAACGGGCCGCGGCGGGACTCGCTCCGGAGGATTTCGACGTGATGAAAGTCGGAGAAACCAGGACCATTACAAGAGGAGGAGGCAAACCATGAAACTGCACATCGAGCCCGTGATGGCGGTCTTCGCGATCGCGATGGCCGCGTGGATGGCCCCGGCGCACGCCCAATACCCGAACCACGCGGTGACACTGGTCGTGCCATTCGCGGCGGGCGGCCCGACTGACACCGTCGCGCGCTCGCTGGGCGTGGCGATGTCGAAGGCGCTCGGCCAGCCCGTGGTGATCGAGAACAAGCTCGGCGCGGGCGGAACGATCGCCGCGAACTACGTCGCGAAGGCGAATCCCGACGGCTACACGGTCTTCATCCATCACAACGGCATGGCCACCGCCGTGGGGCTGTACCGCAGCCTTCCCTACAACCCGCTCACGGACTTCGAATATATCGGGCAAGTCGCCGACGTCCCGATGACGCTGCTTGCGCGCAAGGACTTTCCACCGGACGGCGTGAAGGACCTCGTGGCATACGTTCGCGCCAACAAGGAGAAGATCAACCTCGCCAACGCGGGTCTCGGCGCCGTCTCGCAGCTTTGCGGGATGCTCTTCATGCAGGCCGTCGGCGCGGAGTTCACGACGATTCCCTTCCAGGGCACGGCGCCGGCGATGGTCGCGCTCCTCGGAGGGCAGGTCGACATCCTCTGCGACCAGACCACGCAGACGATCCCGCAGATCAAGGGGGGGAAGGTCAAGTTCTACGGCGTCACGACGAAGGAGCGCATCAAGGCGCTGCCCGATGCACCCACGCTCGACGAGCAGGGCCTCAAGGACTTCGAGATCGTCGTGTGGCATGGCGTGTACGCGCCGAAAGGCACGCCGAAGGAGGCGCTGGACAAGCTCAATGCCGCGCTTCGCAGCGCGCTCAAGGATCCCGAGGTTTCGAAACGCTTCGCGGAGCTGGGCGCGCAGATCGTTTCGGAGGACAAGCAGACGCCCGCGGGCCTTCGCGATTGGCTGAAGGCCGAGATCGACAAGTGGACGCCGCTGATCCGCAAGGCCGGGGTGTACGCCGACTGAGGATCGCGGACATGGCGGCGCTCGACGAACGCTACGCGGACATCCGCGAGGGAGTGCGCGACCTGTGCACGCAGTTTCCCGCGCCTTATTTCCGCGAGGTCGACGAGCGCCGCGGCTATCCCGAGGACTTCGTCACCGCGCTCACGCGCGCCGGATGGCTCGCGGCGCTGATTCCGCAGGAATACGGAGGTTCGGGGCTCGGCCTTTCGGAAGCCTCCGTGGTGATGGAGGAAATCAATCGCTGCGGCGGCAACGCGGGCGCGTGCCATGGGCAGATGTACAACATGGGCACGCTCATCAGGCACGGCTCCGAGGAGCAGAAGCGCCGGTACCTTCCGAAGATCGCGAAGGGAGAGCTGCGCCTGCAGTCGATGGCGGTGACCGAGCCCACTGCGGGGACGGACACGACGTCGATCAGGACCTTCGCCGCGAAGAAGGGCGAGCGCTACGTCGTGAATGGTCAAAAGGTGTGGATCTCCCGCGTGCAGCATTCGGACCTCATGATCCTGCTCGCGCGGACGACCCCGCTCGCGGAATCGGCGAAGAAATCCGACGGCATGTCGATCTTCCTCGTGGACCTGCGCGAGGCGATCGGCAAGGGGCTCGAGGTGCGCCCCATCGCCAACATGGTCAACCACGAGACCAACGAGCTCTTCATCGAGAACCTCGAGATTCCCGTGGAGAACCGCATCGGCGAGGAGGGCCGGGGCTTCCGCTACATCCTCGACGGCCTGAACGCCGAGCGCGCCATCATCGCGGCGGAATGCGTCGGCGACGGCTACTGGTTCATCGAGAAGGTCGCGAAATACGCGGGCGAGCGCGTCGTCTTCGGCCGGCCCATCGGCCAGAACCAGGGCGTGCAATTCCCGATCGCCGAAGCCTACATCGAGCTCGAAGCCGCGAACCTCATGCGCTTCCGCGCGTGCGAGCTCTTCGATGCGGGAAGGCCCTGCGGGGCCGAGGCCAACATGGCGAAGCATCTCGCGGCCAAGGCGTCGTGGCAGGCGGCCGAAGCGTGCCTGCAGTTCCATGGCGGCTATGGATTCGCCGCGGAATACGACATCGAGCGCAAGTTCCGCGAGACGCGGCTCTACCAGGTCGCGCCGATCTCGACGAACCTGATCCTCGCCTACGTCGCCGAGCACGTGCTCGGATTGCCGCGCTCCTTCTAGCCGCTATTCGACTGTAACGGCCTTCGCGAGGTTGCGGGGCTTGTCCACGTCGGTGCCGCGCCTGAGGGCGGTGTGGTACGCGAGGAGCTGCACCGGGATCGCGTGCACGATGGGCGAGAGCGCTCCCGCGTGGCGCGGGGTGCGGATCACGTGCACGCCCTCGCTCTCGGTGAAGTGGCTGTCCAGGTCGGCGAAGACGTAGAGCTCGCCACCGCGCGCGCGCACTTCCTGCATGTTGGATTTCACCTTCTCGAGCAGCGTGTCGTTGGGCGCGATCACGACGACGGGCATCTGCGAATCCACGAGCGCGAGCGGCCCATGCTTCAATTCGCCCGCGGGATAGGCCTCGGCGTGGATGTACGAGATCTCCTTCAACTTGAGCGCGCCCTCGAGCGCCACCGGATAGTGGATGCCGCGCCCGAGGAACAGCGCGTGGTCGCGCTGCGCGAAGCGCTCCGCCCAGGCCTGGATCTGCGCCTCTAGGTTCAACGCGTGCTGGATGCTGCCGGGAACGAAGCGAAGCTGCTGCAACGCGCGCGCTTCGGCGCCGGTCGTGAGCCGGCCCCGCGCGACGGCGATCGCAAGCGCCAGGACATAGAGGGACACCAGCTGCGTCGTGAAGGCCTTGGTCGACGCGACGCCGATCTCCTGGCCCGCGCGGGTGTAGAACACGAAGCGCGATGCGCGAGGGATCGCGCTCTCCCGCACGTTGCATATCGAAAGCGTGGCCGGGTGCCCGAGCTCCTTGGCTCGTTTCAACGCTTCCATGGTGTCCAGCGTCTCGCCCGATTGGGAGATCGTGACGACGAGCTGCTTCGGGTTGGGAATCGAATCGCGGTAGCGGTATTCGTGCCCGAGCTCCACGTTCACGGGCACCTGCGCGATGCCCTCGATCCAGTATCGCGCGACCAGGCCCGCGTAGTAGCTCGTGCCCGAGGCCAGCACGAGCACGCTGTCCATCTCTCTGAACGCGGAGGCCGCGCCCTCGCCGAACAATCCGTCGACGTCCACGCCGCCGTCGATCACGCCCTCGAGCGTGTCGGAAACGGCGCGCGGCTGCTCGTGGATCTCCTTCTGCATGTAGTGGCGATAGGGCCCGAGATCCACGGCATCGGCGGAGAGCTCCGAGATGTGCACCGCGCGGTCGACCTTGCGCCCGTCCCGGTCGACGATCTCCACGCCACCGAGCTTCAACGCCACCACGTCGCCGTCGTCGAGGTAGATCACGCGGCGCGTCTCGGAGATGAGCGCGGAGACGTCGGAGGCGAGGAAATTCTCGCCCTCGCCCAGGCCCACGACGAGCGGGCATCCCATGCGCGCCCCGGTCATCGTATCGGGGTCGTCGAGCGCGACAACGCCGAGCGCATAGGCGCCGTGAAGGTCGGCGACGGCCTGGCGCGTCGCGAGAAAGAGATCGCGGCTCGCCGAGAAGTAGTGATGGATGAGGTGCGCGACGACTTCGGTATCCGTCTGCGATTCGAACGCGTAGCCCAACGCCTGCAGGCGGGCACGCTGCTCCTCGTGGTTCTCGATGATCCCGTTGTGGACCACGGCGATGCGGCTCATCGAAACGTGCGGGTGCGCGTTGGGCTCCGTCACGCCGCCATGCGTCGCCCAGCGCGTGTGCGCGATGCCCACGATCCCCTTGAGGCTCTCGGCGCGAACGGCGTTTTCCATCTCGGCGACGCGCCCCACGCGGCGCACGCGCCGGATCGATCCGTTCAGCACCGCGATGCCCGCGGAGTCGTAGCCGCGATACTCGAGGCGCTTCAGCCCCTCCGTGAGGATGGGGACGACGTCACGGCTGGCGATGGCTCCGACGATTCCGCACATGGACGCGAGGCAGGGTAGGAAGCGTCCATTGTCTCAAAAAAACAAGCTCTCCCCAGCCTGGGGACCGGGGAGAGATCAAGAAGGCGGCATGCTCTTGGCCTCACGTCGCCTCGCGGGCCGCGGGAGAGGAGGGAACCCACGACCTTGAGGACATTCTGGGCCCGGGGCGGGGCCGGATGCAGCGGTATTCTGCTCAGCCCGAGTGCTGAATATTCGACGGGACGGCGGGCGTGGTTCGCAGGGCGAGAAACATCCTGCCCAGGCCTGCCAGGACGAGCGTGAGCAGGACGGCGGAGATGGGTACGAAGAGGCCCAAGTGGAGGCTCACGAGCGCCCCGGCGCAGGCCGCGACGATGCCCAATGCGCTGGCCGCAAGCGCCCAGGGCCACCGGCGAACCAGGAACGGCAACGCCGCCACCAGCACGAGGATCACCGTGACGGGACGAATCGCCTCCTGAGGGGCATTGCCGCCGATCGCCGTGCGCAACGTCTGCGCGTGCACCACGACGCCCGGGGAATCGCGGCCCGGACCCTCCCATGCGGCCATGTTCAACGGCACGGCGATGCGATCCATGTACGGTTGCGTCTCGCCGATCAGCACGATGCGGTTGCGGAAGAGCTGCGACATGAGCGCCGGATCCGACAGCGTGAGCACGTCGTACAGCGAGACGTACCGGAACGGCATTCCCAGCGAATAGTCGATGAGTCCATCGCTGCAGTGATTCGTCAACGCGCGGCACAAGCGGCCGGCGAGCGTCGGAAAGCCGCCGTCTTCCGTCGGGATCAACAGCGAGAAGCGGCGGGTCACGCCGTCGCTGTCGCGCGCGGTAAGCCCGATGCCGAGGCGCGAATCGCCGAGCAACGCGAGGAAGGGCGTATGGATGTTGCGCGCGGTGCGCGTGCGGGAGTCGATGTTGAGCGCGACGACGAACGGCCCGTTCTCGACCGCGGCGGCCATGCCGACGAAGAGGACTCGATCGAGGCCCGGGTGGATGGAATCGTACGAACGCTCCGGCAGCGGATAGTCCAGGCCGATGGCGCGGGGCTTTGCCGCCGCGATGCGCGCGAGCGCGCGGCCCAGGGGCTCGTGCCACAGCTCCGGGGGGGCGGGGATCGCATTCGCGCTCGCGGAATCGATGCCGACGATGATCACGTCGTCGGGGGCGAAGCGCGGACCGGCCTCGCGAAGGATGCGCCACTCGACGTCGAGCAACCGGTTGTCCGTCCACACCGCCGCCGGCGTGAGTGAAACAAGGAACCCGGCGAGCGCGATCGCTGTAATCGCGATCACATGCAGGGTGGCGCGACCGCCTTCGACCGGCTCGACCATGGCCGTATCTTAACGCGCAGGGTCGGCGGTGCTAGACTCATGGACTCGCGCCCCCAGAGAATAAACATGACAGGGGAGTCACCCACCGCCGCCCAGCTGTCGGCCATCGCCGACCCCTTCGTGAGGGAACTTGCTTCCCTCGGGAGGCTGCGCAGCTATCCGAAGAACACGGTCTTCATCACCGAGGGCGATTCGAGCGACTCGGTGTTCGTGGTCCTGTCGGGCCGCGTGAAGATCTTCCTCTCGGACACCGAGGGCCACGAGATGATCCTCGACACCCAGGGCCCGGGCGAGTACGTGGGCGAGATGGCGCTCGACGGAAATCCGCGCTCGGCCTCGGTGATGACGACGGAAGCCACGACATTCGCCGTCGTATCGCGCGATCCGATCAAGGAAGCGATCCGCCGCAACCCCGATTTCGCGCTCGACATGATCTCGAAGATCATCGACCGCGCGCGCCTCGCCACGAATTCGGTCAAGGACCTCGCGCTCCTCGACGTCTACGGGCGCGTGGCGCGGTTGCTGCTCAACATGGCGGTCGAGCGCAACGGCAAGCTCGAGATTCCCGAGAAGCTCACGCAGCAGGAGATCGCCGAGCGGGTCGGCGCTTCGCGCGACATGGTGAGCCGGATCTTCAGGGACCTCACGGCGGGCGGATACATCAGCGTCGAATCGCGCCACATCACCATCAACAAGAAACCACCTGCGAGGTGGTGAACAGCCGGATTCGGGAATTTTCGGCAGTCCGCCGATTCAATTTTCAGTCGAAGCGAAAGCCGTCCCGCGGGTAGTCTTATTCCGTCGCAGCATCGATGGAGAAGACGAGCATGGACGACCTCAGGAACCACGACGCAAGGCCCACCGCCCACGAGCGCGCGTGGATGGAAACCGATCCACGGCCGGCGATTTCCCGCCTCTTCCTCTCCCTGGCGATCGCGATCATGATCGCCGCGGCATCCAGCACGCTCCTGAATCCTAGCCCTTCGGCTTTTGCGGTCGCTTCCAGCCCGGATTCGAAACCGTCTTCTTCTCGGTAAGCGTAAGGCCGCCCGCGGGAACATCTTTCGTGATCGTCGCGCCGGCGCCGATCGTCGCGCCCTTGCCGACGGTGACCGGAGCCACGAGCTGCACGTCGGAGCCGATGTGCACGTCGTCCTCGATCACCGTGCGGTGCTTGTTCGCGCCATCGTAGTTGCAGGTGATCGTCCCCGCGCCGATATTCACGGCGGCGCCCACGGTCGAATCGCCCACGTAGGCGAGGTGGTTCGCCTTGCTGCCGCGGCCGAACGTGCTCGCCTTCACCTCGACGAAGTTTCCGACGTGCACGTCGTCGGCGAGCTTCGTGTCGGGACGGATGCGGGCGTAGGGGCCGATGCGCGCATTCGCACCGATCGTCGCCTCCTCGATCATCGTGAACGGCTTCACCTCGGTCGCCTTGCCGAGCATCACGTCGCGAAGGATGCAATTCGCCCCGATGCGCACGCCGTCGGCGAGCACCACGCGGCCTTCGAAGATGCAGTTCACGTCGATGGAGACGTCGCGCCCGCATTCGAGGTTCCCGCGAACGTCGATGCGCGCGGGATCCGCGAGAGTGACGCCGGCTTCGAGGAGGCGCGCGGCTTGGTTCATCTGGTAACGCCGCTCCA
>DATGGI010000187.1:0-42502 GCA_035308545.1 Usitatibacter sp. | reverse complement strand
GTAGCCCGGCGCGATGTCGGTGGTGAGCGGTCCCAGCGTGTAGAACGGCGCCTCGTGGCAATGCTCGAGCTCGAGCTCCATGTTCTCCTTGATGAGCTGCATCGGCACGTGGCCCGGACCTTCGATCATCACCTGCACGTCGTGCTTCCACGCGACCGAGGTGAGCTCGCCGAGCGTCTTCAGCTCCGCGATCTGCGCTTCGTCGTTGGCGTCGTAGATGGAGCCGGGACGAAGGCCGTCGCCCAGCGAGAACGACACGTCGTAGGCCGCCATGATCTCGCAGATTTCCTCGAAGCGCGTGTAGAGGAACGATTCCTCGTGGTGCGACAGGCACCATTTGGCCATGATGGAACCCCCGCGCGAGACGATGCCCGTCATGCGATCGGCCGTGAGCGGGATGTACGGCAGGCGCACGCCCGCGTGGATGGTGAAGTAATCCACGCCCTGCTCCGCCTGCTCGACCAGCGTGTCGCGGTAGATCTCCCACGTGAGCTCTTCGGCCTTGCCGTCCACCTTCTCTAGCGCCTGGTAGATCGGCACGGTGCCGATGGGGACGGGCGAATTGCGCACGATCCACTCGCGAGTCTCGTGGATGTGCCTGCCGGTGGAAAGGTCCATGACCGTGTCGCCGCCCCAGCGGATCGCCCAGGTCATCTTGTCCACTTCCTCGGCGATGGACGAGGAGACCGCGGAGTTGCCGATGTTCGCGTTGATCTTCACCAGGAAGTTGCGGCCGATGATCATGGGCTCGCTCTCCGGATGGTTCACGTTCGCGGGAATGATCGCGCGGCCGCGCGCCACTTCGTCGCGCACGAATTCCGGCGTGACTTCCGCGGGAATCGATGCGCCGAAGCTCTCGCCGCGATGCTGCCGGCCGAGTAGCTCGGCCATCTTCCTTCCGGTGGGGCCGGCCGCCCGCAGCTGCTCGAGATGCTCGCGCCGGCGAAGGTTCTCGCGGATCGCGACGAATTCCATCTCGGGCGTGACAATTCCGCGTCGCGCGTAGTGCATCTGCGTCACGTTGGCGCCGGGCTTCGCGCGGCGCGGGGCGCGCTTCAGCTCGAAGCGCAATTCCGCGAGCTTCGCGTCGGCGAGGCGCTCCTGGCCGTAGCGCGAGGAGGGGCCGGCGAGCAGCACCGTGTCGCCGCGCTCCTCGATCCAGCTCGCGCGCAGCGCCGCGAGGCCCGATCGAATGTCGATCTTCGCCGACGGATCCGTATACGGGCCGCTCGTGTCATAGACCCAGACGGGCGGATTCTTCTCGGCGCCGAATGCGGCCGGCGTGTCCGTCTGCGAGATCTCGCGCATCGGCACGCGAATGCCGGCGCGCGACCCTTCGACGTAGACCTTGCGCGAGCGAGGCAGCGGTTGCACCGCGGCTTCGTCGACGTGCGCGGCGTGAGCGATGAATTTGGGATGGGCGTTCATGGCGACTCCCTCCGCCGGTATGACCCGGATCAGGTTCCAAGGGTTTTTCTCACCGAAGCGCGACGGCTTCGGACCCCTGCGCGATGCAGCCAGTATAGATCATCGCGATGCGGATTCGTCCTTCCACCATCCGCCGCCGAGGGCTTGCAGCAGGGCCGCGGAATCGGCGTAACGATCGGCGACGGCCTGCGTCTGATCGAGGCGGGCGCTGCGCAGCTTGCGCTGGGCATCGATCACCATGACGAGGCTCACGCCGCCGGCGTCGTATCGCGCCGAGGCGATGCGTTCGAAGTCTTGCGAACGCGTCGCGGCCTCCGCGCGTTCCTTCACCTTGTCCGCGTCGGATTCCAGGGCGCGAAGGGTGTCCGCCACGTTCTGCCATCCGGAAAGGACGGTCTCCCTGTAGGCCGCGGCGGCCTGGTCGTACGCCGCGACCGCCGAGCGGCGCTTCGCCTGCAATTCGCCGCCATGGAAGAGGGGCTGCGCGATCGAGGCGCCGAGCAGGTAGAAGCCGCTGCCGCTCTTGAAGAGATCCGACGCGATCGACGCGAGCGAGCCTGCGTTCGCCGAGAGCGTGAACTGGGGATAGAGGTTCGCGGTGGCCACGCCCACTCGGGCCGCTGCTTCCTGCAGGAGCGCTTCGGCGGCGCGAATGTCGGGCCGCTGGCGCGCCAGCTCGGAAGGCAGGCTCAGGGGAAGCTCCGCGGGCAGTTGCAATTCCTCGAGCGTGAATTCGGGCAGGTCCAATGCGCCCGGCGGACGGCCCGTATAGACCGCAAGGCGGTGATGGGCCTGCAGCAACGCCTTCCGGAGGTCCGGAAGCGACGCGCGCGATTTTGCGAGCTCGGCCTGCTGGCTCACCACGTCGGCATGTGCGACACCGCCCGCGCTTTCCATCCGTTCCGCGATCGCGAGCTGCCGCGACTGGAGCGCGATCATCTCCCCGGTATCGGCGAGCTGCGCGCGAAGCGATGCCTCGCGAATCGCCGTGGTCACGACGTTGCCCGCGAGCATGAGGCGGGCCGCCTCCACTTCGTAGTGCTGGTAGTCGACCGCCGATCGCAACGAGGCGAGCTCGTTGCGCGTGGCGCCGAAGACGTCGAGCGTGTAGGAGACGCTGACGGTCGCGAGGTAGAGGTTGAGCGGCGCCTTGATGGGCAGGCCCGGCCCGCCGAGCGCGCCCGCGGGAATGTCGACGCGATTGGCCGAGAGCTTCGCGTCCACCTTCGGAAGCGTCGTCGCGTCGCTGCGGGCGTTCAGGTCCTCCTGCGCCTGGCGCAACTTCGCTTCCGCCTGCGCGAGCGTGGGGCTCGCGTCGAGCGCTTCGCGAACGAGTGCGTCGAGCTTCGGCGACCGGAAGAGCACCCACCACTGCGCGGGGATGTCGGCGCCGCTCGTGAACACCTGGGCTTGCCCGCCCGGCACGCTGGTGCCCGCGGTCTGCGTGACCGGTGCCGTTGTATAACGGTCGGGGGCCGGCACCTCGGGTGGGCGCAACGCCACATGGCTGCAGGCGGCGAGCATCGCGAACGTCGAGAAGGCGAGGGCGCGTCTCATGTCAGTCGAGCGTCCTCTTGTAGAACTTCACTGCGACCGTCATGAACACCACCGTGATCACGATCATCGGCCAGACGTCGGTCCAGAGGTCGGCCCAGCCGTTGCCCTTGAGCAGGATGCCGCGCACGAGGCGCATGAAGTACGTCGCGGGGAAGCAGCTTCCGATCGCCTGCGCCCAGTGCGGCATGCCCCGGAACGGGAACATGAACCCCGAGAGCAGGATGTTCGGCATGAAGTAGAAGAACGTGAGCTGCATCGCCTGCAGCTGGTTCTGCGCGAGCGACGAGACCGTGATGCCCACGGTGAGGTTCGCCGCGATGAAGAGCAGCGCCACCGTGTAGAGGATCGCGACGCTGCCGAGGAAGGGAACTTCGAAGAGGTAGACCGCTGCGAGCAGGATGATCGTCGACTGGATGAGCCCGATGAAGATGTACGGGACGATCTTGCCGCTCATCACCTCGAGGGGCTGCACCGGCGTCGCGAGGAGGTTTTCCATCGTCCCGCGCTCCCGCTCCCGGGTCATCGCGAGGCCGGTCATCATCACCATCGTCATCGTGAGGATGATGCCCATGAGCCCCGGCACGATGTTCAGCTGCGTGATGCCCTCGGGGTTGTAGAGGCGGTGGACGCGAATCTCGTACGGGATCGCCGTCTTCGCGAGCGGCGCGAGCGGGCCCCGGAGGTCCTTCGCGGCGACCGAAGCCGCGAGGCCCTGCAGCGAAGCGATCGCGGGCCCCGCGCCGGCCGGATCCGTGGCGTCCGCCTCGATGAGGATCGCGGGACGCTCGCCGCGGACGAGGCGCCGCGTGAAGTCCACGGGGAAGTTCACGACGAACTGGATCTCGCCCCGCGCGAGCGCCGCCCGCGCGCTTTCCTCGTCGCGCAGGTCGTCCTTGAACGTGAAGTACTCCGTGTTCTTCATCGCCGCGATGAAGCTCCTCGTGAACTCGCTCTGGTCGGCGGCGATCACCGCCGTGGGCAGGTGCTTCGGATCGCTGTTGATCGCGTATCCGAAGAGCAGCAGCTGCACGATCGGCACGCCGATGATCATCGCGAACGTGATGCGGTCGCGCTTGAGCTGGAGGAATTCCTTCGTCACGATGGCCCACCAGCGGGCGAACGAGAAGACCTTCATGACGGCCGCTCGAAGTTGTCGGTGGAGCGCTGCATGAGGTTGATGAATACGTCCTCGAGGCTCGTTTCGGCGACCTCGGCCTTGCTCTGCGTTCCATCGGTCGCCTTGCGGATGCTGGCCTCGAGCGCAGCCGCGTCGCGGCCCGTCACGTGCAGGCTCGATCCGAAGGCCGCGGTCTGGTCCACGCCGGGCGCGCCGTGCAGGCGCCTGGCGATGTCCAGCAGGTCTCCGCCCTGCACGTTCCACGTCGTCAGGTGCTGGCCTTCGATGATCTCCTCGGCCGTGCCCTGCGCCATGAGCTTTCCGTAGGCGATGTAGGCAAGCTTGTGGCAGCGCTCGGCCTCGTCCATGTAGTGCGTGCTCACGAGGACGGAGATGCCGCGGGCGGCGAGCTGGTGCAGCTCCTCCCAGAAATCGCGCCGCGCGCTGGGGTCGACGCCGGCGGTCGGTTCGTCGAGCAGGAGCAGCTCGGGCTCGTGGAGCAGGCACGCGGCGAGCGCGAGACGCTGCTTCCATCCGCCCGAAAGGGACCCCGCGAGCTGGTTCGCGCGCGCCGTGAGGCCGAGGCCCTCGATCGCGCCATCGACCTTCTCCTTGCGCGACTGCATTTCGTAGACGCGCGCGATGAAATCCAGGTTCTCGCGGATCGACAGGTCGTCCCAGAAGGAGAATCTCTGGGTCATGTACCCCACGTGCCGCTTGATCTCGCCGCTCTGCGTGCGGATGTCGTAGCCCAGGCACGTGCCGGTGCCCGAATCCGGCGTGAGCAGTCCGCACATGAGGCGGATGGACGTCGTCTTTCCGCTGCCATTGGGTCCGAGGAAGCCGAAGATCTCGCCACGCTTCACGGTGAGCGACAGGTCGTTCACGACGTGCTTGTCGCCGAAGTGCTTGTTCAGCCCGTGGACGTCGATCGCATCGGCGGATCCGGCCTTCGCGTTCACTGGAGCGTGACGCTGACGGGCTGGCCCGGGCGAAGCTTCGGCGCGTTCTCGACGCTGGGCCGCGCCTCGACCAGGAAGACGAGCTTGGCGCGGGTCTCGTTGCTGTAGATGATGGGCGACGTGTACTCGGGATCGTTCGCGACGTAGGTTATCGACGCGGAAACGTCCGCGCTGCATCCATCGCAATGGATGTTCACCGCGCGCCCGGCCTTCAGGCCGCCGGCGACGGGCTCGGGCACGAAGAAGCGCACCTTCACGTTCTTCGGCGGCAACATGCGAACGACGGGACTGCCGGCCGGAACCCACTCGCCCACGCGATACATCGTGTCGGCGACGAACCCGCCCTGCGTGGCCGCGACGCGCTTCTGGTCGAGCTTCCACGACGACTGGCTCACGGCCGCGCGCGCCGCCTCGACCTGCGCCCCCTGCGCGCGAATCTGGTCGTCGCGAGCCGGAAGCTTCGCCACCTCGAGCTGCTCGGTGAGTTCGCGCACGCGCGCGGCCTTGACCTCCTGGTTGCTCTTCGAATCCTCCAGCTGGCCGCGCGAGATGCCGCCCGCCTGGAACTGCGCCTCGTCACGCTTGAGCTGGAGGAGGGCCTGCTCGGCGGCGGCGACGGCCTGCGCGAGCTGCGCCTGCACCACGTCGACCTCGGGCTTGCGCTTGCCGGTCTTCAGGTCCGCGAGCTGCGACTCCGCGGCCTTCAGTTGCTCGTCGGCCTGCCGTTTCGCGGCGGCCTCCTGGTCCGACTCGAGCTCGAAGAGCGCCGCCTTGTCGGCGATGGTCTGCCCGCGCTCGACCGCGAGGCGATCGAGGCGGCCGCCGACGGACGAAGCGACGTACACGTATTCGCCCTCCACGTAGCCCTGGAACGAAGAAGTGTTCTCGTGGGAGCAGCCGGCGAGGACTCCGGTGACGATCATCAGGAGGAACGCGGCGCGGGGCATGGACTCTCCGTCGACTTCTTGATCTTCTCCGTGCGGCTTTCCCGAAGAATACCTGATGGGATTCCGCGTGCGCCCGAATGGTTCCGGGCGCCTAATGCCGAGTGCGCGTTTGATACAATTCGCCTTCCTCCGCGCCCCGGCAAATGACCCACCGGCCATGAACATCGAGCAGGCCCGCTTCAACATGATCGAGCAGCAGATCCGCACCTGGGAGGTGCTGGATGCCGGCGTGCTCGAGCTCCTCGCGCGCGTGAAGCGCGAGCAGTTCGTCCCTGCGGAGCAGCGCGCGCTCGCCTTCGCGGATCTCGAGATCCCCATCGGGCGGGGCGAGGCGATGATGCAGCCCAAGGTCGAGGCGCGCATCATCCAGGAGCTCGCGGTGAAGCCCCACGAGACGGTCTACGAAGTGGGCACGGGTTCGGGTTACCTCACGGCGCTGCTTGCCGCGGGCGCGAAGCACGTGACGAGCGCCGAGATCCACGAGGACCTCAAGGCGCGAGGCGAAGCCAACCTCCGCGCGGCGGGCGTCGCGAACGTGACGCTCCTCGTGGGAGACAGCGCGCGAGCTCCGCTCGCGGAATCCGCCTTCGACGTGATCGTGCTCACGGGGTCGACGCCCGTGCTGCCCCAGGCATTCCTCGATCGGCTGACCCCCACGGGAAGGCTCTTCGCCGTCGTCGGTGACCGCCCGGTCATGAAGGCCGTCGTCGTGCGCCAGCCCACGCCAGGCGCTTTCCAGCGCATCGAGATGTTCGAGACGATGGTGAAGCCGCTGGTGAACGCCGCCGAGCCCCCGCGTTTCCGTTTCTAGGCGAATCCGAAAGCCCGCGCCACGCCGTCATAGCCCTGCATCGCAACACCCAGGACAACAAGGCCCTCCGATGATATTTCGCCGCACCGCCCTTGCGATCGCCCTTGGCGCCGCAATGGGAGCCGCCAGCGCTTCCGACCTGCTCAACGTCTACCGCGACGCGCTGGTGAGCGATCCCGTCTACCAATCGGCGCGCGCGCAGTACTCGGCTTCAGTCGAGGCGCTGCCCCAGGCGCGCGCGGGCTACCTGCCGAACGTCGGCGCCAACGCGAACTACTTCCGCAACAAGGTCGACGAGGACATCGCGGGCAAGTTCGACTACACGAGCAAGGGCTACGCGGTCACGCTCTCGCAACCGATCTTCCGGATGCAGAACTGGATCAGCATCGGCCAGGCGGAGAAGGTGGTGTTCCAGGCGGAGACCACGCTCGCCGGCGCCGTGCAGGACCTCATCATCCGCGTGTCGCAAGCCTACTTCGACGTCCTCCTCGCGCAGGACAACGTGGCGCTCTCGGGCGCGCAGAAGGTCGCGATCTCGGAGCAGCTCGCGCAGGCCAAGCGCAACTTCGAAGTCGGCACCGCCACCATCGTGGACACGCTGGAGGCGCAGGCGCGCTTCGACCAGGCCGAAGCCCAGGAAATCTCGGACAAGAACAACCTCGAGGTGAAGCGGCGCGCGCTGCAGCAGCTCGTCGGCAAGCTTCCCGACGGCCTCACCCCGGTTCGCGAGCCTCTCAAGCTCGCCACGCCCCAGCCCAACGACATCGAGGCGTGGGTCACCACGGCCTCCGATTCGAGCGTGGCGATCGTGAACGCGCGCGCGGGTGTCGACATCGCGAAGCAGGAGGTGAACCGCCAGCGCGCGGGCTATGCGCCGACGCTCGACCTGTCCGCGAGCTATACGCGCACCGACAATCCGACGAACATCGTGCCGGGGCTCACCGGTCCCTTCACGAACGCGGGCGCGGTCGGGCTGCTGCTGAACGTCCCGATCTTCCAGGGCGGACTCACGAACTCGCAGGTGCGCCAGGCCGTGGCGAACAAGGACAAGGCCGAGCAGGACCTCGAGAACGCGCAGCGCACGGTGGCGCTCGCGGTCCGCACCAACTACCTCAACGTGACCTCGGGCATCGCCCAGGTGCGCGCGCTCGAGCAGGCGCTCAACTCGACGCAGAGCCAGCTCGACTCGACGATCCTCGGCCGCGACGTGGGGGTTCGCACCAGCGTGGACGTGCTGAACGCGCAGCAGAGCGTCTTCCAGACGCGGCGCGACCTGCAGCAAGCGCGCTACAACTACCTTCTCTCGACACTGCGCCTCAAGGCTGCGGCGGGAACGCTCACCGAGAAGGACGTCGAGGACGTGAACCGCACGCTCGGCAACAGCTGATGTCACCCCGGCGAAGGCCGGGGCCTAATTTCGCTTGGCCACCACGTCGATCCACTCGATGATTCTCGCGACCGCGCCGCGGTGCGCGGCGACGAAATCGAGGGCCTTGTGTCCCATCGCCTCGCGCCGCTCCGGATCCGACGAGAGCAGCATCGCCGCCTGCATCGCCTCGTAGGAATCGCGCACGCGCAGCGCCGCGCCCGCCGCGATCGCGCCCTTGGAGGCCTCGCCGAAGTTGTACGTGTGCTGGCCCACGATCACCGGGCGTCCCACCGCGCAGGCCTCGATGAGATTCTGTCCGCCGAAGTCGAGCAGGCTTCCTCCCATGATCACGATGTCGGCCGCGGCGTAGTAAGCGAGCATCTCGCCGATCGAGTCGCCCACGAGAACGCGGGTCCCGGCATCGATCGCCGCGTCCTGGCTCCTGCGCGCGACATCGAACCCTTTCGATTGCGCCAGGGCCGCGACCTCGTCGAAGCGCTGCGGATGGCGCGGCACGATCGCGAACAGCACCTCGGGACCCGCGGCGCAGCCGAAGAAGGCATCGAGCAGCGCCGATTCCTCGCCTTCGCGCGTGCTGCCCGCGAGCCACACCATGCGCTCGCCGATGCGCGCGCGGAACTCGCGGCCGCGCTCGAGCATCTCGCCGGGCACCGAGAGATCGAACTTCACGTTGCCGAGGACCGCGGGCGACGTGCCCCCCAACCGCGCGAATCGCCGCGCGTCGTCTTCCGTCTGCGCGGCGATCCCGCGCAGGTTCGACATTGCCCACCGCGTGAGGGACGGGACGCGGGCGTAGCGCTGCGCCGAGCGCCGCGACATGCGCCCGTTCGCGAGCACGATCGGAATGCCTTGCTTAGCGCCCTCCTGCAGCAATCGCGGCCAGATCTCCGTTTCCAGGAGCACGCCGAATTCGGGCCGGTAGTGCGCGAGGAAGCGGCGCACCGCGAAGCCCATGTCGTAGGGCAGCCATGCGCGCTCGACGCTGTCGCCGAAGGTGTCGCGGCTCGCGGCGCGTCCCGTGGGCGTCATGTGCGTGATGAGGATGTTGTGCGACGGATAGCGCTCGCGCAGCGCATCCACGAGCGGCGCGGCCGCGCGCGTCTCCCCGAGCGACACCGCATGGATCCAGATGTAGGGACCTTCGCGCCGCGGCCGGTAGTTTCCGAAGCGCTCGCCCAGGTGGTCGAGGTAGCCCCGCTGCCTGCGGTTGCGCCATGCGAGCCGCACGAGGACGAAGGGCAACGCGACATACCAGGCCAACGCGTAGACGAGGCGCGTCATCCCTCGGCGCCGCTCGATGCGAGTGCCGCGGCAACGGCATCCACGGTCGGGGATGCGCCCGCCGCCCCGACGTTCACCGCGTGCTCGCCGCCGTGCAGCCCCGTGAGCTCCGGATTTGTCGCGCAGTAGATGCCCACGGTCGGAGTGCCCAGCGCGACGGCGAGGTGCGTGAGGCCCGTATCGACGCCGATCACCGAGCTCGCGTGGCCGAGAAGGGCCGCGGCCTCTTCGAGCCCCATGGCGGGTGCCGCGATCGCGTTCGGAACCGCGGAAGCGAGACGCGCCGCGCTCGCGCGTTCCTCGTCGCTGCCGCCGGGAAATACGATCGCGCTTCCCTGTTCCGACAGCATGCGACCGAGATCGACCCAGCGCTCCTCGGGCCAGCGCTTCGGCGCGCGGCTCGCGGCGTGGAGCATCACGACATAGCGTTCACCCGGCGCCCACGCGGGAGGAGCCCCGGGGCGCGCGAGCCCGTATCGCGCCTTGCCGCGCGGCGTGTAGCCGAACACCTGGCCCACGAGGCGACGATTGCGTTCGACCGCGTGCAGGCCGCGCGGGACGAAGAGCTTCACGTCATAGAATCGCGATGCGATTGCCTCACGCGCGCTCGCCGAGTCGAGCCCGAACGCCGCGGTGGACGCGAAGCGCGTGACGATCGCGCTCTTCAGGAGTCCCTGCGTATCCACGACGTAGTCCCAGTGCCCGCGGCCCATTGAACGTCGCGCGGCCGCGAGACGCTTCCAGGGCGCCGTCGAAAGCGGATTGCGCCGGATGCTGCGAAGGCTCACGGGGATGGCTTCCGAAATCGCGGGGTGCAGCTTGACGAGTCCGGCAAAGGCTTCCTCGACGGCCCATCCGAGGCGTGCGCCGGGTTCGTGCTCGGCGAGGTCGGTGACCGCGGGGAGGTGATGGACCACGTCGCCGAGCGACGAAAGCTTCACGAACAGGATGCGCGGCGCGGGCATGGCGCATTCTAATACCGCGCTCCCAGCGGGTAGAATGTCGCTCCCTTCGCGAGCCCAGAACGCCCGTGGCGAACCCGCCTGCCGAACGACTGCCCCTCACCGTGGCCATCATCACGCGCAATGCGGGCGCCCAGCTCGGGCCCTGCCTTGCGAGCGCGGGGTTCGCCGGCGAGATCCTGGTGCTGGATTCTGGAAGCACCGACGATACGGTCGAGCTCGCGAAGCGCCATGGCGCGCGCGTCGAGAACCGCGAGTGGCTGGGCTTCGGCCGCCAGAAGCAGCTCGCCGTGAGCCTCGCGGCGAACGACTGGGTGCTTTGCCTCGATGCCGACGAACGCGTGAGCGAGGCGCTGGCGGCTTCGATCCGCGAAGCGATGGCGGCGCGGCGCTACCACGCCTACCGGATGGCGCGGCGCAACCGTTTCCTCGGCCGCTGGCTCGCGCATGGCGAGGGCTATCCCGACTGGTCGCTGCGCCTCTTCCATCGCGCCCACGCGAGCTGGTCCAACGACGAGGTGCACGAAGCGGTCCTCACCACGGCGGAGGTGGGACGCCTGTCGGGAGACCTGCTGCACGAATCGGCCGACGACGTCGCGACCTACATCGCCAAGCAGAACCGCTACACCACGCTTCACGCCGAGGCGCTCTTCGGCCAGGGGGTTCGCGCGGGCTACTGGCGCCTGCTCGCGAGCCCGCTCGCGCGATTCGTGAAGTTCTATTTCCTGCGCCTGGGCCTGCTCGACGGCGGTCCCGGATTCGCGCACATCGCCATCGGCTGCAACAACGCGTTCCTCAAGTACCTGAAGCTGATCGAGCTCGAGAAGTCGCAGGAGACGAAGCGATGATCCTCGTCACCGGCGGCGCGGGCTTCATCGGCTCCAACTTCGTGCTGGACTGGATCGCGGCGTCGGGCGAGCCCGTCGTGAACCTCGACAAGCTCACCTACGCGGGCAACGCGGCGAACCTGGCCGCGCTCATGGGCGACGCGCGCCATGAGCTCGTGCAGGGCGACATCGCCGATCGCGTGCTGGTGGAGAGGCTCCTCGCGCAGCACGAGCCGCGCGCCGTGGTGCACTTCGCCGCGGAAAGCCATGTCGACCGCTCGATCCACGGGCCGGCCGCTTTCGTCCAGACCAACATCGTGGGCACCTTCCAGCTTCTCGACGCCGTGCGTGGATACTGGTCCGCGCTCGAGGGCGCGGCGCGCGACACGTTCCGTTTCCTTCACGTGTCCACCGACGAGGTGTACGGCACGCTCGGCCCCGGCGATCCCGGGTTCTCGGAAACCACGCCATACGCGCCCAACAGCCCCTACTCGGCTTCGAAGGCCGGCTCCGACCACCTGGTGCGCGCCTACCATCACACCTATGGGTTGCCCGTTGTCACCACGAACTGCTCCAACAACTACGGACCGTTCCAGTTTCCGGAGAAACTGATCCCGCTGATGATCGCGAATGCTCTCGAGGGGAAACCCCTTCCGGTCTACGGCGACGGACTCCAGGTGCGCGATTGGCTGTACGTCTCGGACCATTGCGAGGCGATTCGCGTCGCGCTCGCGCGGGGGCGGCCCGGCGAAACCTACAACGTGGGCGGCAACGCGGAGAAGCCCAACGTCGACGTCGTGTACGCGATCTGCGATGCGCTCCAGGAGATGCGGCCGCGCGAAGGCGGCTATCGCGCGCTCATCGCGTTCGTGCCCGATCGCCCGGGCCACGATCGACGCTACGCGATCGACGCGCGCAAGATCCGCGGCGAGCTGGGCTGGTCGCCCCGCGAGACGTTCGAGACGGGCCTGAAGAAGACGGTGCGCTGGTACCTGGACCACGCGCAGTGGGTCGGGCAGGTGAGGAGCGGCGAATACCGCCGGTGGCTGGAGCTCAACTACGCGGCGAGGAGCACGCAATGAAGCGAAAGGGAATCATCCTCGCGGGCGGATCGGGCACGCGCCTCTATCCCGCGACGCGCGTGGTGTCGAAGCAATTGCTGCCGGTATACGACAAGCCGATGGTGTTCTATCCCCTCGCCACGCTCATGCTGGCGGGCATCCGCGAGATCCTGGTGATTTCGACGCCGCAGGACACGCCGCGGTTCGAGGAGCTCCTCGGCGACGGTCGCGAGTGGGGCCTCGAGATCTCCTACGCGGTGCAGCCCAGGCCCGAGGGACTCGCCCAGGCCTTCATCATCGGCCGCGATTTCGTGGGCGCGGGCCCCAGCGCGCTGATCCTGGGCGACAACATCTATCACGGGCACGACCTCGCCGAATCGCTTCGCGATGCCGCGGATGGCGGCACGGGCGCGACCGTGTTCGCCTACCCCGTGACCGACCCCGAGCGCTATGGCGTGGTGGAGTTCGACCGTGACGGCCGCGCGGTCTCGATCGAGGAGAAGCCGGCGAAACCCAAGTCGCGCTACGCGGTGACCGGGCTCTACTTCTACGACGAGCGCGTTTGCGACATCGCGGCGAGCCTCAAGCCTTCGGCGCGCGGCGAGCTCGAGATCACGGACGTGAACCGCCGCTATCTCGAGATGGGAGCGCTTTCGGTCGAGGTGATGGGACGCGGCACAGCGTGGCTCGATACGGGGACGCATGAGACGCTTCTCGAGGCCGCGCACTTCATCGAGACAATCGAGCGGCGCCAGGGCCTGAAGATCGCCTGCCCCGAGGAGATCGCGTTTCGCATGGGATACATCGACGCGGCGCAGCTCGAGAAGCTGGCCGAGCCGATGAAGAAGAACTCGTACGGCCAATACCTGCTCGCCGTGCTGAAGGACCGCGTGTTTTGAAGCAGATCCTCACGGCGATCTCCGGCGTGTTCGTCGTCGAGCCGAGCGTGTACGGCGACAAGCGCGGCGCTTTCTTCGAAAGCTGGAACCAGCGCGCGTTCGACGCGCTCGTGGGCCGCGAGGTGCGGTTCGTCCAGGACAACCACTCGATCTCGGAGAAGAACGTGCTGCGCGGCCTTCACTACCAGGTGAGGCAGCCGCAGGGAAAGTTGGTGCGCGTGGTTTCCGGCGAAGTCTTCGACGTGGTCGTCGACCTGCGGCGCTCGTCGCCCACGTTCGGACGCTGGGTCGGGGAACGCCTGTCCGCGGAAAACCGCCGCATGCTGTGGGTGCCCGAAGGCTTCGCGCACGGCTTCGTCGTGCTCTCCGATCGCGTCGAGTTCCTCTACAAGACGACCGACTACTACGCGCCCGAGCACGAGCGCACGCTCCTCTGGAACGACCCGAAGGTCGGCGTGGAGTGGCCGTTCGAAGGCGAGCCGGTGCTCAAGCCGAAGGACGCCGCGGGCGCGCCGCTCGCCCAGGCGGAAACGTTCCCATGATCCGCGTGCTCGTGACCGGCGCCGGTGGGCAGGTCGGCGCCGAGACGGTGCGCGCGCTCGCGGGCCGCGCGGAGGTCGTCGCGCACGACCGCGCCTCGCTCGATCTCTCGGACGCCTCGCAGATCTCCGCGCGCGTGCGGGAAGCGCGGCCCGCGGTGATCGTGAATTGCGCGGCGTACACCGCGGTGGATCGCGCCGAATCCGAGCCGGACCTGGCTCGCGCGGTGAATGGCGTGGCGCCGGGAATCCTCGCCTCCGAGGCAAAAGCGCTCGGTGCGCTGCTCGTGCACTTCTCCACGGACTACGTCTTCGACGGCGCGAAGCGCACGCCCTATGTCGAGGATGATGCGACCGCGCCCCTGGGCGTCTACGGGCGCACCAAGCTGGAGGGCGAACGCGCGATCGTCGAATCCGGATGCGCCCACCTGATCCTGCGCACGGCATGGGTGTATGGCCCCACGGGAAAGAACTTCATGCTGACGATGCTTCGCCTCGCGGAGAAGGGCGGCCCGCTTCGCGTCGTGGGCGACCAGCGCGGAGCGCCAACATCGAGCGCGCAGCTCGCGCGCGCCGTCTCGGAGCTTCTCGGTGGCGCGTCGATCGATTCCGTATCCGTCGAGCGCTTGAAATCGTCCACCGGCCTCTATCACGCCACGGCATCGGGCGAGACCACCTGGCACGGCTTCGCATCCGCCATCTTCGAGGAGCGCGCGCGCCAGTCGAACGGCGCATTCGTGCCGCCGCCGGTGAACCCGATTTCAACGGCCGAATACCCGACGCCTGCGAAACGCCCCGCCTACTCGGTGCTCTCCAACGGAAAACTCGAGCGAACGTTCGGCATCCGCTTCGGCACCTGGCGCGAGGGGCTCGCCGAAGCGATGTCAGTCCTCGCCCGCGGATGATTTCGCGAGGCTTCTCGCGAGCGTGAAGCGCACGTCGCCGGACACGTTCCGCGCGAGCTCGAGGCGATAGCCGGCCTGCTGCGCCTGGCGCGCCGCCTGGTAGAGGCCGATGCCCAGGCCCGATCCGCGCTCGATGGGCTCGCGGAAGAGACGCGATGCCGCCGAGTCGTCGATGGGGGATCCCGTATCGGCCACCGCGAGCTCGACCGTTTCGCCGTCGCACGCGAACCGCACCGCGATCTCGATGCCCGGCTCGCGCACGGCCTTGTCGCTCGCGTTGTCGATGGCGTTGTCGATGAAGCTGTCGAAGAGCGCGGCGGGAACCTCCGGATCGGCCGCGAGCTTCGCCTCGAGCTTCACGTGCGCATCGGCGAGCCGCCGCTCGAGGTCGCGCCACCAGACGCTCGAGGGCACCGTGAGCTCGCGCGTCGGGACCTCGGGCGTGCGCAACATGTCGAGCGTGGAGCGAAGGCGCTGCGTGAGCTGGGGAAGCTGGCGTTGCAGCAGCCCGCCCGTGCCTTCGGCGGGAAGCTTCTGCGCCATCGACGTGAGCGCGTAGAGCGACTGCAGCAGGTTCTTCACGTCGTGCGTGAGGCGCGCGCCGGTCTCGTGGACGGCCTGGAGGTAGGCGTTGCGGCGAAGCGCCGACTCGCGGCGCTTGCCCTCGTAGAACTCGCCCACGACCTGCGCGAGCAACCGCATGTGCAGGAAGAGCGCGGGTGAGAGGCTCATGTCCGTGTAGAAGACGATTTCCAGGTCGTGGTGGGAGAACTGCGTCGAGTACCCGCCTTTCTCGCCCAGGATTCCATCGCCATCGGGAGAGCGCCACTCCGCGCCGCGGATCCACGCGAACGAAGCCACCTCGTGCAGCGATTGCTCGAGGAAGCGGGCCCGGTCCGGCTCGCTCTCGGCGAGCTCCGCGATGCGCCGCATCCACAGCTCGAAGGGCATGCCGACCGACAGCAGGTATCGCGAGAAGTAGGTTCGCAGCCCGCCGAATCCGCGCAACGGATTCCACAGCACCGCGAGCACGAAGAGCGCGCAGCCGAAGCCGATCGCCGTGAGCGCGACGGCGGAGAAGTACGCGTCGTGCGTGTAGCGCATGAGCGCGAGGGAACCGAGGACCATCACGACGCCCAGCTGGAAGACCAGCACCGCGTAGAAGAAATCGAAGAGCTGCGTGGAGTCGCCCTCCTGCGGCGCGAACGGAAGGAAGACGAGCAGGAGCAGCGCGGCGGGCAACCCGACGGCGCTGAAGCTCGCGAGCGGATCGGGAATGTCCTGGCCCGGCAGCATGAGCGCGGGGACGGCGCGAAGCAGCATGACCGCGAGCACGTATGCGAAGGCGATGAGGTAGAAGCGGCTCTGCTTCGAGGCTCCGCGAACCGTGAACACGCGGCCGCCCAGGATGCCGATCAGGATCAGCAGCCACGCGACGATCATCCATCCCGCGAGGAAATACAGTGTGACCGCGGTGATGCCGACCAGCATCGCGGCCGAAAAGATTTCCAGCTCGCGCTCGGCGGCGATGAAGGGCTGCCACAGGAGGAAGAGGCCGAAGTGGACCAGCAGCCACGCGCGTTCGAACTCGCTGCCCGGCTCCGAAAAGAGCGCCGCGTGCAGCGACAGCAGCATCGCGAGGATCACCCAGCGCCGGTTCGCCGCGATGCGGGATGCGAGGCGGTTCGCCGGGACGGACGTCAGGGCCAAATCGGTTTCCTCGTCGGAAAGCCGACAGCGGGTGTCGGAAGCCCGGACAGGTTGGCGGGGGTGCCCCCGGCCGGATATGTCCACCAAAACCCGAATAATACTGAAAAACAATACTTTATGGACGGTGGCACGGGGCTTGCACTATCTTCGTCCATTACTAGACCATGACTCGGAGAGCGCACATGAAACGTCAACAATCGGGCTTCACGCTGGTCGAAATCGCGATCGTGCTCGTGATCATCGGCCTGCTGCTCGGCGGCATCCTGAAGGGCCAGGAACTGATCAACAGCGCGAAGGTGAAGAATCTCGCGAACGACTTCCGCGTGATTCCGACGTACATCTACGCATACCAGGACAAGTACAAGGCGCTGCCTGGCGACGACAAGCAAGCCACCACGCACCTGACGGCACCGGCAGGCGTGACCATTACCGCGGGCAACGGCAATGGTGTCATCGACGGCGCCGTGTTCGACGCGGGAACCACGCTCACTTCGGAGGCCTCCCAGTTCTGGCAGCATGTCCGCCTTGCGAACCTTGCTGCGGGCCCCACCAACACGGGTGACGCTGCCTACAATCCGACCAATGCGGTAGGCGGCCAGATCGGCGTGAGCAGCATGAGCGCGGGACAACCCTGGATCGCCGGCATGACCGGCACGTACCAGGTCTGCTCGAAGGGCATCCTCGGCAAGTTCGCCAAGCAGCTCGACATCCAGATGGACGACGGCAAGACCAACACGGGCTCGCTGCAGATCGTCGCGGATACGCAGACGACGGCCGGCGGCACCGCTCTCGACAACACGGTCGCCGGGCAAGTCGATGACGCAAGCCCCTACACGGTGTGCGTGACGTTCTGATCGTCTCGTAACGATTCGAAGAACGGCCCGCCTCGCGCGGGCCGTTTCGTTTTCAACCCTGCAGAAGGCGGATCTCGGCGCGGGCGAGAGCCTCCTGGGGACCGAGGAGCACCACCGCGTCGCCAGCCTGCAGCCGCATTTCCGGAGAGGGATTCGCTTCACGCACGCCCTTCCTGCGCACCGCGGTCACCTTCACGCCGAGGCGCTCCAGGTTCAAGCGCTCGAGCATCACGTTCGTGGCGGCGGCCTCGGGGCCGATCACGACTGTGCGTAGCCGCGGCTGGTCCTGGTCGGAAGATTCCTCGTCCGTGACGCCGGGAAAGAATCCGCCGGTGAACGTGTAGCGCTCCTCGCGCACGCCCCGCAGCCGCGCGAGCACGCGATTCAGCGGCAATCCCAGCTGCATCATGGTCTGCGTGGCGAGCATGAGGGAACCTTCGACGACCTCGGCCACGATCTCCGCGGCGCCCGCCTCCTTGAGGCGTCCCACGTCGGTGTCGTCGAACGTGCGCACGATCACGGGAATCCCGGGCCTCAGCTCGTGCATGTGCGCGAGGATGGACAACGCCTTGGGTGTGTCGGCGAAGCTCACGACGACCGCGCTCGCGCGCGCCACCGCGGCCGCGACCAGCACCTCGCGGCGCGACGCGTCGCCGTACACCACGGAGTCGCCGGCGGCCGCGGCTTCGCGCACGCGCTCCGGGTCGGAGTCGAGCGCCATCACGGGAATCTTCTCGCGCTCGAGGAAATGCGCGAGGGCCTGGCCGCTGCGCCCATAGCCGCAGACGATGACGTGCCCCTGCTGCGACATGGTCCTCACCGAGAGCGAGTGCAACGCCAGTGCCCGCTGGGTCCATTCGCTCGCGTCGAGGTAGAGCACGATGCGCTCCATGCGCGAAAGGATCAGCGGCGCGGCGAGCATCGAGAGCAATGCCGCGGCGAGCAGCACCTGCAGGACGCCCTCGTCCATGGCGTTGTAGTGCTGCGCGAGCGCGAGGAGCACGAAGCCGAACTCTCCGGCGGGCGAAAGCGCGAGCGCCTGGCGCAGCGCCGTGGGCCGCGCGCTCCCGAAGAGCCTCGCCAGCACGAAGATCACCACGAACTTCACGAAGAGCAGCAGCACGAACACGATCGCGATCGCGAGGTAGTGGCTCGCGAGCGCGCGCAGTCCGAGCAGCATGCCGATCGTCACGAAGAAAAGGCCCAGCAGGACGTCGCGGAACGGCTTGATGTAGTCCTCGACCTGGTAGCGATACTCGGTCTCGGAGATGAGCATGCCCGCGAGGAACGCGCCGAGCGCGAGCGACAGCCCCGCCTGCTGCGTGACCCACGCGAGGCCGAGCGCCACGAGCAGCACGAAGAGCACGAAGAGCTCCGACGATTTCTGACGCGCCACCACGTGGAAGAGCGGGCGCATGAGCCGCTGCCCGAGGAAGAGCACGATGCCGAGGATCACGGCGGCCTTCACCAGCGCGATCGCGATGGCGTTCGCCATCTGTCCTTCCGAAAGGGCCAGCGCGGGAATCAGCACGAGCAACGGGATCACCGCGAGGTCCTGGAAGAGCAGCACGCCCATCACGCCCCGTCCGTACTCGGAGTGGAGCTGCATGCGCTCGGCGAGCTCCTTGGAGATGATCGCCGTGGACGACATCGCGATCACGCCGCCCGCGATGAGCCCCTGGCGCCACGAAAGCCCGATGGCGACGGAGGCCACGACGCCGATCGCGATCACAACGGCCACCTGCGCGCCGCCGAAGCCGAGCACCAATCGCCGCATGCCCATCAGCTGCGGCAGGCTGAATTCCAGCCCCACGGAGAACATCAGGAAAACCACGCCGAACTCCGCGAGATAGCGCTGGCTCTCGGTTTCGGGAACCAGGCCCATCGCGTGCGGTCCGATCACGGCGCCGACGATGAGGTAGCCCAGGATCGCGGGCATCGCGAGGCTGCGGAAGAGCACCACGACCAGCACCGCGGAAGCGAGCAGGATCAGGGCGACTGGAAGGGCGTCGTGCATCATGGCGCGAAGCGGCGTCCCCGGGTCAATGGGCCTATAATTTCAGCGTGTCCAATCTACTACAACCCCACTCGGTCGCAGATTCGGAGCGCTACCTCGCGCTCGCGCGCGACGTGCTCGACATCGAAGCCGACGCGGTGCGCGCCCTGAAGGCGCGCCTCGGCGAGCCGTTCCTCAGGGCCCACCGCCTCATGCTCGAGACGAAGGGCCGCGTGGTCGTGACGGGCATGGGCAAGTCGGGGCACATCGGCCGCAAGATCGCATCCACGCTCGCTTCCACCGGCACGCCGTCGTTCTTCATGCATCCGGGCGAGGCGAGCCATGGCGACCTCGGCATGATCACCGCCGCCGACGTGGTGCTCGCGATCTCCTATTCGGGCGAGTCCGACGAGATCGCGAAGGTGCTCCCGCTCATCAAGCGCCGCGGCGCGAAGGTGATCGCGATCACCGGGCGCGCGCAGTCCACCCTCGCCACGGAAGCCGACGTGCATCTCGACGCGGCCGTGGACAAGGAGGCGTGCCCGCTGAATCTGGCTCCCACCGCGAGCACGACGGCCACGCTCGCGCTCGGCGACGCGCTGGCGCTCGCGCTCCTCGAAGCGCGCGGCTTCGGCAGCGACGACTTCGCGATGCACCATCCGGGCGGCTCCCTCGGCCGCAAGCTCCTCGTGCACGTGGCCGACATCATGCGCAAGGGCGAGCAGCTCCCGAAGAATTCTCCCGACGCGCTCCTGCCCGAAGTGATCCTGATGATGTCGCGGATGGGCATCGGCATGACCTGCATCGTCGACGCGAAAGACAAGCTGCTCGGGATCTACACCGACGGCGACCTGCGCCGCACGCTCGAGAAGCACGACATGATCAGGCAGGTGCGCGTGGGCGACGTGATGACGAAGCAGCCGAAGACGATCGCCGCGGAGAAGCTCGCCGCCGAGGCCGCCGCGATGATGCAGACCGGGAAGATCGGCGGCCGTCTCGTGGTCACCACACCCGACAACAAGTTGCTCGGCGTCGTCACGTTCAACGACCTGCTCGCGGCCGGGGTCGTCTGAGTTGGATCCGGTCACGGAACGCGCTCGCGCCGTCCGCCTCGCCATCTTCGACGTGGACGGCGTGATGACCGACGGCACGGTCTACATCGGAGCGCAGGGCGAGGCCTTCAAGGCGTTCAACATCCTCGACGGGCACGGTCTGAAGATGCTCGGCTCCTCGGGCGTCGTCACGGCGATCATTTCGGGCCGCACGTCGGAGGCCGTCACGCGCCGCGCGAAGGAGCTCGAGATCGGCCACGTCGTGCAAGGCTCGGCGGACAAATCGGCGGATTTCGACAAGCTGCTCGCAAGCCTCGGCCTGCAAGCTGCCGCATGCGCTTTCGTGGGCGACGACGTTCCAGACCTCCCGGTGATGCGCCGCTGCGGTTTCGCCGTCGCGGTGGCCAATGCGCACGACTCGGTGAAATCGGAGGCGCACTACGTGACGCGCGCCTCCGGCGGGCGCGGTGCCGTCCGGGAGTTCTGCGACCTCGTGCTGCAAGCGAAGGCGGCGCGCTGAGGCCGCGGGAATGATCCGTCCGACCGGCTGGCTTCCGCTCGCGGCGCTCGCGCTGCTCGTGGTCCTCACGATGTGGCTCAATCGCCTGGTGCAGGAGCCGCCCGCGCGCGCCGACGGATCCATGCGCCACGATCCCGACCTCATCGTCGACAATTTCAACGCGAGGAAACTCGGCGAAGATGGGCGCGTGCTCTACACGCTCGCGGCGAAGAAGATGGTACATTACCCCGACGACGACACCGCGCACCTGGAGACCGTCACGCTCGAAGCATTCGAGCCCGGGCAGCCCAAGGTGACGGTGACCGCCGACACGGGGCGTCTCGAGCAGCGGGGCCAGCGAGTGCTGGCGGAAGGCAACGTCGTGCTGGTGCGCGATGCGGACCCGAAGGCGAAGACCGAGGCCGCGCGCCTCACGACCGACAAGATGCTTGTGCTTCCCGACGACGGCATCGCGCGAACCTCCAGCCCGGCCACGCTCGATACGCTCTCGTCGCACTCGACGTCGATCGGATTCGAACTGAACAACCAGACGCGCACGCTCGAGGCCGACAACGTGCGCTCCACGATGAAGCCGCAACGCTGATGCGCCAACTCCTCCTCGTCCTCGCGTTTCTTGCCCTCGCCTGCGCCGCGCGCGCCGAGCGCGCCGATCGCGAGAAGGACATGAACGCGGTCATGGACCACCTCCACGCCGACGACGTCGCCCACACGAGCACGTTCGTGGGCAACGTCGTGATCGTGCAGGGCACGATGCGGCTCACGGCCGACAAGGTCACGGTGCACCAGGATCCCGCGGGCCACAAGTTCTACGTGGCGTACGGGAACCCGGTCACGTTCCGCCAGAAGCGGGACAACGTCGATGAATACGTCGAGGGCTATGCGCTGCGGGCCGAATTCGATGACCTGAACGACATCCTGAAGCTCTACGAGAAAGCGCGGGTGATCACCGGCGCCAACGTGATCAACGGTGAGTACATCCAGTACGACACGAACAAGGAGCTCGCCGAAGTGCAGGGCGCGCCGCCGGGCACGAAGCTGCCCGCGGGCGATGCGCGCGTGAAGGTGACGATCGTCCCGGAAAAGAAGGACGCGAAGGACGGGAAGGATGCGCCCAAGGGTGCCAAGGAGGGCAAGGCGCCCCCGCCCGCGCCCGGCGTGACACTCAAACCCGATCCGGAAATGTCGCCGCGATAGCGATGTCCGCCAAGACCACGCCCGCTTCGCAGCACCTCACGCTCGTGAAACCCGAACCGAACGCCTCGGTGCTGCGGGCCGAGGGACTCATGAAGCGCTACCGCAAGCGCACCGTGGTGCAGGACGTGTCGATCACGGTGGAAAGCGGCGAGGTCGTGGGGCTGCTCGGCCCCAACGGCGCGGGCAAGACCACGTGCTTCTACATGATCCTCGGCCTCGTCCCGATCGATGCGGGGCGCGTCACGCTCGACGGAGAAGAGCTCACGCACCTGCCGATCTTCCGGCGCTCGCGCCTGGGGCTTTCGTACCTGCCGCAGGAAGCGTCGATCTTCCGCAAGCTCACAGTGGCGCAGAACATCCAGGCCGTGCTGGAGCTGCAGGGCGTGGAGGCCGAGGAAGTCGAAGCGCGCCTCGAGGCGCTGCTCGACGACCTCCACATCGGGCACCTGCGCGCGAGCCCCGCGATCTCGCTCTCGGGAGGCGAGCGCCGCCGCGTGGAAATCGCGCGCGCGCTCGCGACGAGCCCGCGATTCATCCTCCTCGACGAGCCCTTCGCCGGCGTGGACCCGATCGCCGTGCTCGACATCCAGCAGATCATCCGCTTCCTGAAGGAGCGCGGCATCGGCGTGCTCATCACGGACCACAACGTGCGCGAGACCCTGGGCATCTGCGACCACGCCTACATCATCAACCAGGGCGCGGTGCTCGCATTCGGGAAGCCCCAGGAGATCATCTATAATGAAGCCGTCAGAAAGGTGTATCTCGGGGAGAACTTCCGCCTGTAGCGCAGCAGTCGAGACGTCCCCGGATCCCTCGACATGAAGCACAGCCTCCAGCTCAAGCTATCTCAGCATCTCACACTCACCCCGCAACTCCAGCAGTCGATCCGGCTGCTGCAGCTGTCGACGGTCGAGCTCAACCAGGAGCTGGAGAAATACCTCGCCGAGAACCCGCTGCTGGAGAGGGCGGACGTCCCCGCCGACGAGGCGCACGCCACGCAGCCACCCGCCGACATGGGCGAATCGGAGACGATCCGCGAGGGCGAGGCGCGCGAGCTGGCGCGTCGCGAGGATAACCGCGAAGAACCCGCGGCGTTCGCGGACGAGCACGGCTTCGGCGACGACCATGCGCCCACGGGTTCGTCGCGCCGCGACGACGACGATGGCGACGACTTCACGCAGTTCGCCGCGGCCGAGCCCACGCTGCACGAGCACCTTCTCGCCCAGGTGGCGCTCACGAACCTCACGCCGCGCGACAAGCGCGTGGCCGCGCTCATCGTCGGCCACCTCGACGAGGACGGCTACCTCAAGCAGGACCTGGCGGAGCTTCTCGAATCCGTGCTCGCGGCGGCGCCGGAGCTGGAGATCGAGGACCTCAACATCGCGCTGCGCCACGTGCACAACCTGGAGCCGGCGGGCGTGGGCGCCCGCCACGTGGCCGAGTGCCTGGAGCTCCAGCTGCGCGCGATGCCCGAATCGACGCCCCACCGCGAAACGGCGCTCACGCTCGTCACGCGCCACCTGGACGTCCTCGCCGCGCGCGACTTCAACCGGTTGAAGCGCCTGCTCGCGGTCTCCGAGGACGAGCTTCGCGACGTGAGGGCGCTCATCCTGTCGCTCGATCCCAAACCGGGGCGCGCGTTCGGCCAGGGCGACACGCGCTACGTCATCCCCGACGTCGTGGTGCGCAAGGCCGCGGGACGCTGGTACGCGGCGCTGAACCGCGACGCGATGCCGCGCCTGCGCGTGAACAAGATGTACGCCGACATCCTCCAGGCCTCGCGCGAGAACGGCGGCAAGCACCTTGCGGGGCAGCTGCAGGAGGCGCGCTGGCTGATCAAGAACGTGCAGCAGCGGTTCGACACGATCCTGCGCGTGACCCAATCCATCGTCGACCGGCAGAAGAACTTCTTCGAGCATGGCGAGGTCGCAATGAGACCCCTCGTGCTTCGCGAGATCGCCGAAGCCGTGGGCCTGCACGAATCGACGATCTCGCGCGTGACCACGCAGAAGTACATGCTCACGCCGCGCGGGATCTTCGAGCTGAAGTATTTCTTCGGCAGCCACGTTTCAACTGACACGGGCGGAGCCTGTTCGGCGACGGCCATCCGTGCTTTGATCAAGCAACTCGTCGCCGCGGAGGACGCCCGCAAACCCCTATCCGACCACCGAATCTCGGACATCCTTGCCCAGCAAGGCATCCAGGTGGCGCGCCGGACCGTGGCCAAGTATCGCGAGGCCATGCACATCCAGCCCGCCAATCTCCGCAAGTCGATCTAGATCCAAACAGGAGGTCCTGATGAACCTGCACCTGACCGGCCACCACGTCGAGATCACCACATCGATCCGTGAATACGTCGTGCACAAGCTCGCGCGGATCAACCGGCACTTCGACCACGTGATCGACGTGAACGTGATCATGACGGTCGAGAAGCTCGACCAGAAGATCGAGGCCAACGTGCACCTGTCGGGCAAGGACATCCACGTGAAGGCGAACCATGGGGACATGTACGCGGCGATCGACGGGCTCATCGACAAGCTCGACCGGCAGGTCCTCAAGCACAAGGAACGCTTCCAGCCGCGCCACGCCGAAGGAATCAAGCGCATCCGCCCCGCATAGGGACGCGTTTTAGGCATAGAATTGCGCGCTCCATGAACCTCGTCTCGAGCTTGCTGCCCGTCAACCATGTCGTGCTCGACATGGACGTGAGCAGCAAGAAGCGCCTGTTCGAGCAGATTGGCCTGCTCTTCGAGAACTCGCGCCAGATTCCACGCCTCAGGGTCTTCGACAGCCTCTTCGATCGCGAGAAGCTCGGCTCCACGGGGCTCGGCTATGGCGTCGCGATTCCCCACGGGCGCATCAAGACGCTGAAGGAGCCGGTGTGCGCGTTCGTGCGCACGGCGACTCCCGTGGCTTTCGAATCGCCCGACGGGGCGCCCGTGAACCTCGTGTTCGCGATGCTCGTTCCCGAGCACGCGACCGAGGCTCACCTCGGGCTGCTCTCGGAGCTCGCGCAGATGTTCAGCGACGAAGGCCTGCGCCACGCGCTCGCCACCACGCAGGACATCCAGGCGGCCCACCGTCTGATCACGGAATGGTCGCCCTATGCCCCGGCTCAGCGTTCAGCATCTCTTTGACGAGCGCCGCGATCGACTCGGCCTGAACTGGGCCGCCGGGCCCATCGGCGCGGGGCGCGAGTTCACCGGTGAGATGCTGCGCAAGCCCGGCGTGGGCCTGATCGGGCACCTGAACCTCATCCACCCGCTGCTCTGCCAGGTCCTGGGCCGCCGCGAGGTGGACTACATCGAGACGCTCGACGCCGCGGTGCGCGCCGATACGGTGATGCGAATCTGCAAGGACGAGACGGTGTGCGTGATCATCTGCAGCGGCCTCAAGGTCCCCGCGTCGCTGGTCGAATGCGCGGGCCGCACCGGCACCGCGCTCATCACCTCCACCGAGCCCAGCCAGTTCGTGATCAACGTGCTGCGGCCCTACATGCAGCAGGAGCTGGGCGAGGTCACAACGCTGCACGGCGTGATGCTCGACGTGCTCGAGATCGGCGTGCTCATCACGGGAGACTCTTCGATCGGCAAGAGCGAGCTCGCGCTGGAGCTGATCTCGCGCGGCCATGGGCTCGTCGCCGACGACGTGGTGGAGCTCCAGCAGATCGGCCCGGAGACAGTCCAGGGGCGATGCCCTCCGATGCTGAGGGATTTCCTCGAGGTCCGCGGCCTGGGCGTGCTCAACATCCGCTCGATCTTCGGCGAAACCGCCGTGCGCCCGAGGAAGGCGCTACGCCTCATCGTGCACCTGGAGATGCACGAATACCGCGTGGACCGCCCCGACCGGCTCGCCACGCGCTCGGGCACGCAGGACATCCTCGGCGTCGAGATCCCGACCGTCACGCTCGCGGTGGCGCCGGGGCGCAACCTCGCGGTGCTCGTCGAAGCCGCGGTGCGCAACCACATCCTGCTCACGCGCGGCATCAATTCGACGCGCGAGTTCATCGAGCGCCAGGAAGAGGCGATGCGCCACCAGGCGTCGCGCTCCGACGAAGAGGCCGGCTGATGCAGATCGTGCTCCTGTCGGGCGTGTCGGGCTCGGGCAAGAGCGTGGCGCTTCGCGCGCTCGAGGATGCGGGCTATTTCTGCGTCGACAACCTGCCCGCGGATCTCATCGAGCGCCTGGTCGATTACGCGGCCGCGCGCGACGAACCCAAGCTCGCGATCAGCGCCGACGCGCGCAGCCGCGAGAGCCTCGGCAACCTGCCGGGGATCGTCGAGAAGGAGAGGAAGCGCGGCAACGACGTGCGCGTGATCTTCCTCGACGCGAACGACGAAAGCCTCGCGCGCAGGTTTTCCGAGACGCGCCGCCCGCATCCGCTGGGCAAGCAGGGCCAGACGCTGCAGGAAGCGATCGCCGAGGAACGCGGGGTGCTCGCGTGGCTCGCCGAGATCGGGCAGCGCATCGACACCAGCGCGCTCACCCCGACGCAGCTTCGCGGGTGGGTGCAGGACGTGGTCGTCACGCATCCGTCGCGCCTCGTGCTCACGTTCGAGTCGTTCGGCTTCAAGGGCGGCGTTCCCCTCGACGCGGACTACGTGTTCGACGCGCGCTGCATCCTTCCCAATCCGCATTACGACTCCCAGCTTCGCGTGCAGACGGGCCGCGACCCGGAGGTGATCGCCTTCCTCGTGCGCGAGACGCAGGTCGAGCTGCTGGTCGAGGATATCCAGCGGTTCCTGCAGCATTGGATCCCGCGGTTCCTGCTCGACCAGCGCGCCTCCATCACGGTCGCGATCGGCTGCACCGGCGGGCGCCACCGCTCCGTGTACATCGCCGACCAGCTGGGCGAGCGGTTCGCTTCCGAGCACCAGGTGGTCGTGCGCCACCGCGACCTGAAGCCATAGCCGGATGTCGCTCTTCAACCTGCTTGCGGGCGGCCGCAAGCGCCGCACGATTCCGATCTTTCCGCTGGGCGCTGTGCTCTATCCGGGCGGGCTGCTTCCGCTTCGCATCTTCGAGACCCGCTACATGGACATGGCGAAGGCGTGCCTGAAGGAATCGAGCCCCTTCGGCGTATGCCTCATCCGCGAGGGACAGGAAGTCGGCGCCCCCGCGGTCCCCGAGGACGTTGGGTGCGTCGCGCGCATCGCGGAGTGCGACATGGAGGAGCTGGGCATCCTCAAGGTAAAGGCCGAGGGGATCTCGCGCTTTCGCATCGTGTCGCGCGAGGTCACCAAATCGGGCCTCATCGTCGGCGAGGTCGAGGAGAGCGCCGCGGAGGCGCGCGTGACCGACGCGCCGGGCCTCGCCGAAAGCGCGGAGTTCCTGCGCAAGGTGATCGCCGGCATCGGCACCGAGCGCTTCGCTCAGCCGCTCGATTTCGAGGACGCCGCGTGGGTGAGCTTCCGCCTCGCCGAGATCCTGCCGCTGCGCATCGACGTGAAGCAGAAGCTGCTCGAGCTCACGGACGCGACGTTGCGCATCGCGATCCTGCACAAGTTCATGAAGCAGCAGGGACTGATTACTTAGGGGTCAGACCCCGAGCGCCGGCGGCGGTCTCGTTCGAGGCTCGGGGTCTGACCCCTAAGTAATCTCTTCACCGGCGCGGGCAGCGCGGCGCCGGCGACATCCGAAAGCGGCAGCCACATCGCGGGCTTTCCTTCGGCGAGGCGCGTCGACTTGCGGGGCGTCGCCCGCCAGGGCTCGACCTCGAGCGTGAAGTGCGTGAACGCGTGCTCGAAGGGCTCGAGCCTTTCCACGTCCGCCGCATCGATGCCCCAGTCGCGCGCCAGCACTTTCTTCGGAGCCTCGTCGGCGTCCGCTTCCGGCAGCGACCAGAGTCCGCCCCAGATCCCCGAGGGCGGACGCTTCTCAAGGAGCACTTCGCCCTTCGAGATCACGACGAGCATCGCGATCCGCTTTCGCCGGGCCGCCGTGCGCGTGCGTTTTCCGGGAAGCTCGCCGATGCGCCCGTCGATGCGTGCGATGCAATCCTGCGACACGGGGCAGAGCGTGCAGCGCGGGTTTCTCGGAAGGCATACGTCGGCTCCGAGATCCATCATGCCCTGCGTGTAGGCCTCGATGCCCCCTTCGGGCAATCGCATTTCGGCTTCGCGCCAGTAGCGGGCGAGTGTCGCGGCTTGCGAGGGATCGCCCTCGATGCCCGCATGGCGCGCCAGCACGCGCCGCACGTTGCCGTCGAGGATGGCGCCGCGCTCGCCGCTCGCGAATGCCGCGATCGCCGCGGCGGTCGAACGGCCCACGCCCGGCAACTCGACGAGCGCGGCGAAGCGAACCGGAAAGACGCCGCCAAGGGTCTCCACGACCTGGCGCGCGGCACGGTGCAGGTTGCGCGCCCTCGCGTAGTAGCCCAGCCCGCTCCAGAGCGCGAGCACGTCGTCCTCGTTGGCGGCGGCGAGCGAACGCACCGCGGGAAACCGCGCGACGAATCGCTCGTAGTAGGGAATGACGGTGGCGACCTGCGTCTGCTGCAGCATGATCTCCGAGAGCCAGATGCGGTAAGCGTCCCGCGTGCCTTGCCACGGCAGGCCGTGGCGGCCGTGCCGCCGCTGCCATTCGACGACGCGTTCGCCGAAGGGCGCGGGACTGCGCTTGCGGGGGTGGGGCATGGAGGCGATGGTAGCGTCGATCGTGGATAATGTGCCCATGGTCCTCAAACTGCTCGACGCAAAGGCCTCCGAGGCGTTCGGCGCGGAGCTCGCCACCTTCGTCATGAAGGAGCTCTCGCATTCGATGGAGAAGCGCGACAAGAAATTCACCGACAAGGCCGCGAAGGTCCTGGTGAAGGCGGGCCGCAAGCTCGACGCCTTCCGCAAGGTCGAGACACTCAACTTCTACAAGAAATCGAAGCTCGCCAACTCGTTCCTGTGGGGCCTCAAGGACGCCGGCTGCCCGCACGACTACGCGAACGAGCTCACGCGGTGGCTCACCACTCGCCTCTAGCGCGATGACGGCCGCGGAGCTGCGTGCCCGCGGCAACGCCGCGCTCGGCGAAGGCAGGTTGGAAGAAGCCTGCGAGCTCTATCGCCAGGCCGCGAAGGCCGACCCGAAGGATCCCGTCGCCTGGCTCAACATGGGCTTCGCGCGCATCGAGATGGGCCAATGGGCCGCCGCGAACGAGAGCCTCGGGCGCGCCATCGCGTTGAGCCGCCCCGGCGAGGATTTCCTTCCCGACGCGCACTACCTCCGGGGCCGCGCCCTGCACGAGCTCGGCGACGCGTTGCCCGCGCTGGGCGATTTCGAGGCCGCGGTTTCGGCGCGTCCCGGATTCGCCGAGCCGATGGAGTCGGCGGCGCAAGCATCGCTCGACCTGAAGCGTTTCGACGAGGCGCTCGCATGGGCGAATCGCGCGCGCGCCGCGAGACCGAATCCGCAGATGGAGCTCGTCGCCGCACAGGCCCTCGATAAACTCGACCGGCCCGCCGAGGCCCTCCAGACGATCGATGTCCTCCTCGCCCAGGATCCGAAGTTCGTCACCGCGCTCGAGGGACGCGGCACGATGTTGCTGCGACTGTCGCGCCCCGCGGAAGCGCTCGACGCATTCCAACGCGCGATCGCCATCGAGGGGGAGTCGGCCTCGCGCCTTTCCAGCGTCGCCGTCGCGCTTCATCGCCTCGCGCGCTTCGACGAGGCCGCCGCGACGGCGCGGCGCGCGCTCGCCCTTGCGCCGGATCGCCGCGACGAAGCGTACAACCTGGCCGCGGTGCTGCTCGAGATGCTGCGCATCGACGAAGCGATGCAGATCCTGCAACGCGTGAGCGCGCGCTGGCCCGGCGACGCCGACATCGGCTGGAACCTCGCCATCGGCCACCTGCTGCGCGGCGAGCTCGCCGAAGGATTCGCCGCGTACGAGCACCGCTTCCTCTGCGACGCGTTCGGATGGAGGAAGCCCGCGCCGGATTTCGGGCGCCCGCGCTGGACGGGCCGCGAGAGTCTCGAGGGCCGGTCGATCCTGCTCTTCGCCGAACAGGGCCTCGGCGATTCCATCCAGCTGCTTCGCTACGTGCCCTTCGTAGCCGCGCGCGCGCGGGAGGTGGTGCTTCGCCTGCCTCGCGCGCTCACGCCGCTGCTCCAGGGATTGCCGGCGAATTGCCGCTGGGTCTCCGAATCGGAGGATCCGCCACGCACGGACTACCAATGCCCGATCATGAGCCTGCCCGCCGCATTCGGTACGACGCTCGAGACGCTGCCCGCGAAAGTCCCGTACCTGGCGGCCGATCCGGCGCGCGTCGCGGCATGGCGCGAGCGTCTCGGGGCCCTGGGCCCATCGCCCAGGGTGGGCATCGTGTGGTCCGGCAACGCCTCCCACCCGAACGATCGCAACCGCTCGATCGCGCTCGAGACGTTCCGCGCCATCGCGCGGGACGGCGTGCAATTCGTGAGCCTGCAGCCGGAAGTGCGCGAGAAGGATCGCCCCGCATACGATTCGTGGAAAGGTCTCGCGCGCTTCGGCGAGGAGCTCAGGGACTTCGCGGACACGGCGGCGCTCGTGACCGCGCTCGATCTCGTGGTCACCGTGGACACGAGCGTGGCCCACGTCACCGGAGCGCTCGGCCGTCCCCTCTGGGTTCTGGTGCCGCACTATCCCGATTGGCGGTGGATGCTGGGACGGGAGGATTCGCCGTGGTATCCGTCGGCGCGCATCTGGCGCCAGCCCGAGCCGCGCGACTGGCCCTCGGTCCTCGCCCGGGTTCGCGGCGAGCTGGAGCGGGTGAAGGGAATCGAACCCTCGTCGTAAGCTTGGGAAGCTTCTGCTCTACCATTGAGCTACACCCGCATTCCCGCGGGAATTCTACCGCCATTCGCTCCCGCCCAGCTCCGTTCGCGCCTTCCGGCTGCAACTCGTCGCACGCCCCGGAGCCCGATGCCCGCGGGGCGTAGGATGCCGCCATGAGCGAAGCCGTCCCCCCGATCCCCGCCTCTTGCGAAACGGACCACCACCCGTTCCATCCGCTGGAGGTCTTCCCGGTCTTCAAGCGCATCCCGCCGAGCGCGGCGCGCAACTTCGCCTACACGTTCATCTGGAGCTCGGGCCTCGGCTTCGTGATCTTCCTCGTGGGGGCGGTCTTCTCGCCGCGTTTTCCCGACCGCGACGACTTCGCCTGGACGTTCCTCTTCGCCAATGCGATCGGCTTCACGATCCACGTCCTGTTCATGCTGGGCGACCGCAGCGGCCTCGAATCCCGGGTGCGGGCGTCAGGGCATTTCGTGAAGACGTCCTACTACGCGGGCGTGAGCACGGCCGGGGTCCTCCTCGGGTACGCGTGGATGGCAACGACGATCGACTCGCGGCTGCTCATGCATTGGCTCAAGAGTCCGCAGTGGCTCGCGGCGTTCGGATTCACGAGCCTGGTGATCTCGCTCGTGCTCTCGCTCATCTTCTTCTGGCGCGAGCGGCACGCGAACTCCGAGGCGGCACTGCAGAGCGAAAGGCTGCGCACCGAGCGCATCCAGCGCGAGGCGACGCTCGCGAACCTGCGCGCGCTCCAGGCGCAGATCGAGCCGCATTTCCTCTTCAACACGCTCGCGAACGTGGCGAGCCTGATCGATCCCGATCCCGCCAAGGCGAAGCGCATGCTGGACAGCTTCATCCGGTTCCTGCGTGCGTCGCTGAACGCCACGCGGAGCGAATCGACGACGCTCGCCGATGAAGCGGAGCTCATCGCTTCCTATCTCGACGTGCTGCAGATCCGGATGGGCGCGCGCCTTCGCTACGAGGTGGACTTTCCGCCGGACCTTCACTCGGTGGCGCTCCCGCCGATGCTCCTGCAACCGGTGGTCGAGAATTCGATCAAGCACGGCCTCGAGCCGAAGGTCGAGGGCGGCACGGTGAGCGTGCGCGCCCATCGCAACGGCGCGGGCGTGGCGGTCGAGATCGCCGACACGGGCGTGGGCTTCGCGGCGACGACGCGCGGCGGCGTGGGCCTCACCAACGTGCGCGACCGGCTTCGCCTGGTCTATGGCGAGCGCGCTTCGCTCGCGGTGAGCGAGGCCGCGGCCGGCGGCGCGGTCGTGACGCTCACGATTCCCGCATGAGCCCGCGCGCCCTCATCGCCGACGACGAAGCGAACCTCGCCGAGCACCTTCGCTCGCGCCTCGGGCAGGCGTGGCCCGACCTCGAGATCCTGCCGCTCGCGTTCAACGGCGTCGATGCCCTGCGCGCGATCAACGACGACGAGCCCGATGTCGCGTTCCTCGACATCCGCATGCCCGGGCTCACCGGCATCGAGCTCGCCAGGCGCATCGACACGAAGACCCACATCGTGTTCGTGACGGCGTTCGACCAGTACGCGGTCGAGGCCTTCGATCGCGAGATCGTGGACTACATCCTCAAGCCGGTCACCGACGAGCGCCTTGCCCGGTCGGTGGAACGCCTTCGCCGCAAGATCGCGGCCGCCGAGAAACCGCCCGCGCTGGACGAGGTGCTCGCGAAGCTCACGCGCGCCATTCCGGGCGGCGGGGCCAAGCTGCGGTGGATCCGCGCGCTGAAGGGCGAGCTCGTGCAGCAGATCGCGGTGGACGACGTCCTCTACTTCCAGGCTTCGGACAAGTACACCTGCGTGATGACTCGCGAGGGCGAGTCGTTGATCCGCATGGCGCTCGCCGACCTCGTCGGCCAGCTCGACGCCGAGGTCTTCTGGCAGATCCACCGCGGCACCGTCGTGAACATGAACGAGGTGTCCGCCACGCGCCGCGACCTCGGCGGCCGCGTTTTCGTGAAGCTGAAGGACGGCAAGACCGAATTGCCCGTGAGCCGGGCCTATGCGCAGAAGTTCAGGCAGATGTAGGCGCGCCTATAATTGCTCCATGCCGCTTCGCGTCACATTGAACGGGTCTCCGCGCGAATTCCCCGCGCCGCTCACCTTCGACCAGCTCCTGGCCGAGCTCGCGCTCGCGGGACGGCGCCTCGCCGTCGAGCGCAATGGCGAGATCGTGCCGCGCAGCAGCTTCGCCGCGACGCACCTGGCGGACGGCGATCGCATCGAGGTGGTCATCGCGGTGGGAGGAGGTTGACGATGGCGCAGGACAAGCTGGTCGTCGCGGGCAAGGCCTACGATTCTCGGCTGCTGGTCGGGACCGGGAAGTATCGCGACTTCGAGGAGACGCGCCGGGCCATCGAGGCTTCCGGCGCGCAGATCGTGACGGTGGCGATTCGCCGCACCAACATCGGCCAGAACGCCAACGAGCCGAGCCTGCTCGACGTGTTGCCGCTGTCGAAGTACACCATCCTTCCGAACACCGCGGGTTGCTACAACGCGCAGGACGCGGTGCGCACGCTGCGGCTCGCGCGCGAGCTCCTCGACGGGCACTCGCTGGTGAAGCTCGAGGTGCTCGGTGACGCGCAGAGCCTCTACCCGAACATGCCGGAGACGCTGGCCGCGGCGAAGACGCTGGTGGCCGAGGGCTTCGAGGTGATGGCCTACTGCAGCGACGATCCGATCCTCGCCGCGCAGCTCCAGGACCTGGGTTGCGTCGCGGTGATGCCGCTCGCCTCGCTCATCGGCTCCGGGATGGGCATCATCAATCCGTGGAACCTCCAGATCATCATCGATCGCGTGAAGGTGCCCGTGCTCGTGGACGCAGGCATCGGCACGGCCTCGGACGCGGCGATCGCGATGGAGCTCGGATGCGACGGCGTGCTCATGAACACGGCGATCGCCAAGGCGAAGGATCCCGTGCGCATGGCGCATGCGATGAAGCTCGCGGTCGAGGCGGGGCGCGAGGCGTTCCTCGCCGGGCGGATGGCGAAAAAGCCCTACGAGGCGAGCGCGAGCTCACCCGAAGCGGGACTCATCCAGAAAAGCGCCTAGAAGCGCCAGTTCACTCCGATGGAGAACTGGTCGCCCTCGGGCTCGCCCATCGGCGTGCCGAGCGGCGTGTAGCGCTCGACGTCGGCGTGGACGCCGAAGCGTTGCGAGAAGTCGTAGCGCATGCCCAGGCCATAGCGCCAGCGCGTGCCCGCGCCGTTGCCGGAGAGGAGCGACGTCGAGTAGGAGCTGAATTCGTTGCGCACGACGCCGTTGTAGGCGCCCAGGCGCCCGTAGAACGAGAAGCTGTTCCAGACAGGATAGGTCGCGACGGTGCTCACGCCATAGGCCGTGTTGCGGAACGCGGAGACGAGGTTGCCGGGACTTGCGAAGATATCCGCGGGCCCGTGGCCATAGTCGATGAACTCGCTTTCCACGGAGAGGTAGCGCGAGTACCGGTAGCCCAGGCGCAGCTTCATGCCGTTGTCCGCGCGCAGGGCGGAATCCGTTTGCCAGGGCGAGAACGTATTGACGGGCTCGGAGGCGAGCGAGAATGCGCTGCCGTATTGCTGCGCCGCGCGCGGGACTTTCAGGCCGCCCACATAGTCGTCGGCAGCCGCCCACGCGGGAAGCGCGGCGAAAACGGCGAGAGCGGCGAGCCGGAGCGGTTGCGCCATTGTTTTTCGGAGTCCTTTCAGGGAATTTAGGCCCGGCCCCCGAAGGTGTCAAACCGGCGCTGTTGCGAAAAAGCCGAAGGACCATGAACCCGTTTTTTCAGCCCAATAATCCGTGACTTATCGACCGATTCGAAGCTATGTGTTGCGCCAGGGGCGATTTTCGCCGGCCCAGCAGCGGGCGGTCTCCGGACTCATGCCCCGATTCGGGGTCGCCTACCAGGAGGCGCCGCTCGATTTCCCGGGAATTTTCGGCCGGGCAGCGCCGGTCATTGCCGAGGTGGGATTCGGCATGGGCGAAACCACCGCGCGCATCGCCGCGGCCAACCCCGGCAACGATTACCTCGCGATCGAGGTGCACGGGCCCGGCGTGGGGAGCCTGCTCAAGCGCATGGATGAGGGAGGAATCGCGAACGTGCGCATCGTGCAGCACGACGCCGTCGAGGTGCTGCGCCACATGGTGCCGCCCGCGTCGCTCGCGGCAATCCACGTGTTCTTCCCGGATCCGTGGCCGAAGAAGCGCCATCACAAGCGCCGCTTGCTGCAGGAAGGATTCGTCGAGCTCGCGGCTTCGCGGCTCGCGCCGCGCGGCATCTTGCACGTGGCGACCGATTGGCAGGAGTATGCGGAGCATGTGCTCCAGGTTCTCGAAGCATCGAAGGATCTTTCCAACACGGCGCGGGGCTTCGCGCCGCGTCCCGCGTGGCGCCCCGAGACGAAATTCGAGCGGCGGGGAATCGCGTTGGGACACGGCGTGTGGGACCTGGTCTTCGAACGGCGGGTGAGATGAACAAGCGAGAGCTGTTGCGATGGATCGTGGGGGGCGGGGCGATGGGCGCGAGCGGAATCGTTTCGCGCGCGCTCGCGAAGGGAGACATTCCCCCGGGAGTGCACAAGCTCGAGGGAACGATCCAGGTGAATGGCCGTGACGCGCGCGTAGGCACGCCCGTGCAGGTGGGCGACCGCGTCGCCACGGGCGCGAAGAGCGAGGCCGTCGTCGTGGTGGGCAAGGACGCGTTCCTGCTGCGCTCCGGCACCGTCATCGAGTTCAAGGGAGAGCAGGGCATCCTGCACGACATGCTGGTCGCGACCGGCAGCGTGCTCTCGGTCTTCTCGAAGAAGCCCCTCGCGATCAAGGCCGCGAGCGCCACGATCGGCATTCGCGGCACGGGCGCCTACCTGGAAGTGCTGCCCGAGGAGGTGTACTTCTGCCTCTGCTACGGAGATGCCGTGATCGCCGGGCCGCAGATGGCGGACAAGCTCGTGCACACCACGCACCACGAGGAGCCGCTCTCGATCCGGATGGACGGAACCATCATGACCGCGAAACCGGGGCCTTTCCGCAACCACACCGATGCGGAGCTCGTGATGCTCGAGTCGCTCTGCGGCCGCGAGCCGCCGTTCATGAAGGACGGGACGTACCCGGCGAAGAAATACTGATCGGGATCGCGGCGCGCCTCGGCGCTCCGGGCGAGGCGAGGAACATCTCGAGCAGGTCGTTCAGGAACCGCTCTCCCTTGCGGCTCGGCCCGATGCGCGCGTGGTCGCGCTGGAGCAGTCCCAGCGACTCGGCCTTCGCGAGCTGCGGTTCAATCGCGGTGATGGGAAGCCCCGTGCGCTCGGCGAAGAGCGTGACCGGAAATCCCTCGACGAGGCGAAGCGCGTTCAGCATGAATTCGAACGGCAGCTCGCCTTCGGGGACCTCGCGCCGCGCCTGCTGCGCGCTTCCGGCGAGCGCGGCGGACAGAAACGTCTGCGGCTTGCGTTCGCGCTCCGTGCGCACGATGCGGTCCCGAAACGAGATCTTGCCGTGGGCGCCGGCGCCGATGCCCAGGTAGTCGCCGAACGTCCAGTAGTTCACGTTGTGCTTCGCGCGATGCCCCGGTCGGGCGAACGCGGAAGTCTCGTAGTGCTCGAAGCCCGCGGCCGCGAGCGTGCCCTCGATCGCTTCCTGCATGTCGGCCGATTCGTCCTCGCCGGGCAATTGCGGCGGGAATCGCGCGAAGTGCGTGTTGGGCTCGAGCGTGAGGTGGTACGCCGAGATGTGCGGGACGCCCGCCGCCACCGCAGTCGCGACGTCGAGAACGGCTTCGTCGAGCCGCTGGCCGGGGAGCGCGTACATGAGGTCGGCGTTCACCGTGGGATAGATCTCGAGCGCGGCGGCAAGCGCGCGGCGCGCCTCGTCGCTGCCATGCACGCGCCCGATCGCGGCGAGCCTCGCGTCGTCGAAGCTCTGCACCCCGATGGACAGCCGGTTCACGCCCGCCTCGCGAAATCCGCGGAAGCGCTCGATCTCGAACGTGCCGGGATTGGCCTCCATCGTGATCTCGGTCCCGGGATCGACCTTCATTCGCGTGCGCACCGCGACGATGAGCCGCTCGATCGACGCGGGCGAGAAGAGGCTCGGCGTGCCGCCGCCAATGAAGATCGTGTGCAGGCTGCGGCCCCACACGTCCGGAAGGCTCGCCTCGAGATCCGCGATGAGCGCGTCGACATACTCGCGCTCCGGGATCTCGCCACGCTTCTCGTGCGAATTGAAATCGCAATACGGGCACTTCCGGATGCACCACGGGATGTGGACGTAGAGCGAGAGTGGCGGAAGCTCGGTGAGCTTCATGGGACGATCGGGTGGCGCGAATCAGGAATTATCCGACAAAATACGAGTCCCAACGCCGATCCCTTCGAGAGCGATCCGATATGACAACTCGAGGTCACGAACTCGTCGCCGCGCTTGCGTTCGCGGCGAGCCTCGCCGCGATGGCTGCCGACGGACCCCGACCCATCGAAGCCGTGATTTCGGTCGGCGCTCCGCCCGTCGCCATTTCCCCCAAGGATACGGGGCAATCGGCGCGCCTGTCGTTCGAGGCGAAGCGAGGCCAACGGCTCACCCTCGTGATCGCGGGACTGAAGATGTCGCCTGCGAGCGCCAGCGCCCTGCTCGCCAGCGTGCGCGGCCCGGGTGACGAGCTCGTCTCGACGGCCCCGATTCGCTGCCTGGCTTCCGCGCCTGACGGACGCTGCAGGGCCGAGATCACGATCGCGCAGGACGGGCGACAATCGCTTCAACTCGAGTCCCCGTTCAGCGCCATCGCGTCATACAGCGTTTCGCTCGAGGCGATCGTGCAGAAGGCGCTCGTCCTCGACGGTGACGGGATCGACTTCGCCGCCGCGCAGCCCGGAGACATCACGCGCTTCTCGGTCGACGTGCCGGCCGGCAAGGCCTTCACGATCGCTGTCGACAAGCTCGTGCATTCGCCTGACGTCGAATCCAATTCATTGGTCGGCATCTTCGCCCCGGACGGCAAGCGCGTCGCGTTCGTGGGCTGCAGGACCCATGGCTTCGAGGGCCGGCCGCCCAACCCCTGCAACGTGGTCGTGCCGGCGCCCGGCGCGGCGAGCCACTACGAAGTCCGCATCTCGACCCCGTACGGAGCCACGGTGGCGGGGCGTCTCAGCGCCACATCAGTCGCGCAACCCAAGTGAGGAGATCGAACATGCGACTCACGTCGAGAGCGATGGCCACGATGAGTTTCGTGGCGTCGTGCATCGCGGCATTGCCGGCCGGGGCGCAGTGGTGGAACCCGCAGTCGCCCATCGCGCCAGGCAAGTGGGAAGCCGAGAGCCGGACCTTCGTCTACACGCGCAACATATACAGCTCCGCAGTCCAGGTGATCATCGCGGCGGTGCAGCAGGGGGATTTCGCCAAGCTCGATCGCATGCACGACGAATTCCTGAAGATGACGCAGGCGGGCGGAAATGGCAGCCGCATGATCAACGCGTTCCAGGAAGCGTTGTCGACCTTCGGGAAGGATCATCTCGAGCGCCAGCAGGCTTTCCTGAAGGCGTGGCACGCAGGCGCGCCCACGTCGAAGCTGTGGCCGGCCGCGCAAGCGCAGATGTGGTTTTCCGCTGCGTGGGACGAGCGTGGCGGGGGATTTGCGTCGGAGGTGTCGCCGGAGGCCATGCGCCTCTTTGGACAGGACCTGGAGCGCGCGAGCCAGGCGCTGCAGGAGGGCGGCGATGCCGCACGGCAGTCGCCGTTGTGGTACGCGGTAGCGATTGCGGTCGCCGGTTCGCGCGGCGAGGGTTCGCGCAGCCTCGACGCTCTTTTCGAGGAAGGCGTGAAGCGATTCCCCCACTTCACGCTCCAGTACAACGCCCGATTGATCTACCTGCTTCCGCAGTGGGGCGGGAGCTACGACCGAGCGGATGCCTTCATACGCCGCGCGGTCATGGACACGCAGGCCGATGATGGAACCTGGATGTACGCGGACCTGTATGCGAGCGCCGGCCGGATGGTGCAGGGAGATTTCTTCCGGGACACCCGCGCGTCGTGGCCGCTGATGCGACATGCCTTCGAGGATGCGTCGGCTCGAGGGCTCGCGAATCCCAATACGTACGCGACCTACGCATGCATGGCCCGTGACCGCGAGACCACGCGTCGCCTCCTTGGCGAACTGGGGACCTATGCGAACCTGGGCATGGGGCGCGACACGTTCACGACCGAGTCGTGCAGGGCGATGGTGGAAGAGGGCAAGTGATTCGCCGGCGGCTGTGGGGCGCAATCGCGGCGCTTCTTCTCGCGGCAAGCGCATGGGCCGAAGACACCGGGGGCTTGACGCATGGTTACGACTATCGCAGTTACGGCACGGCCATCTCCGAGATCCTCGGCGCGCTCTCGAAGAGGGATTTCGCGCGGCTGGATGCGATGTACGCGGAATATGGATCGGCCGGCGTGCGAACGCGGGACGGAACCTGGATGCTGAAGGCATTCCCGGCTGCGTTCGACGCGATCTTCCCGTCATATCCCGAGGGCCAGGTCGAGGAGATCTTTCGCGATTGGAAAGCGCGCGATCCGGACTCGTCCTTGCGCCCGATTGCGGAAGCATTCGCGTGGCAGTCGCGCGCATGGGCCGCGAAGGGAGGGTATTGCTACGAGAATGCTTCGTCGTCGCAGCGAAAAGCCTTCAACGCGTTGATCGATCGCTCGGCGGACTCGCTCCGGGCTGCGGAGACGAGGGGCCGTGATTCGCCGCTCTGGCACATGGCGGCGATCCTCGTCGCGGGCGCGCAGCTGCGGCCCGCTCCCGATCTCGATGCGCTGCTCGGCGAGGCCGTCGCGAGGTTCCCGGCATTCGAGCCGCTCTACGCGGCCCGCATGACGTTCTTCCTGCCCGTGTGGGGCGGCAACTTCGAGATCGTCGACCGCTTCATTCGCTCATCGGCTGCCGCAACGCGCGCGAACGAGGGCCGGGCACTCTATGCGTGGCTGTACCTCGACCTCGCGGCGACGCCGGGATGCGGGCAGCTTTTCGACAGATCGAGTGTCTCGTGGCCCGACATGAAAGTGGCGTTCGACGACATGCTCCAGCGGCATCCCGATGATCACAATCGAAACGTCTATGCGACATTCGCTTGCCGCGAACGTGACGTCGAGACGACGTCGCGGCTCCTGCGCGAGCTGGGATCCGAAGCCCGCCTCGGAATGTGGTCGCAAGGAATTTCGAACGAGTCGTGCCGCGCGATGGTCCGTGGCGCCGCTCCGGCGGCGGCCCGGGAGCGCGATACCTAGGGCGAAAGCAAGCCAGCGCTTCGGAGCTGGTCGCCCAGCCGAAGGAGCGCCTGGCCGCGGTGGCTCACGCGATTCTTCTCGGCGGAATCGAGCTGCGCCGCCGTGAGGTGAGCGCCGCGAACGCGAAAGTACGGGTCGTAACCGAAGCCGTTGACGCCCTGGGGCGCGAGCACGACGTCGCCGTGCCAGGTGCCATCGGCCACGAGCGGCGTCGGATCGTCCACGTGGCGAACGAGGATGAGGACGCAGTAGTAGTAGGCGGATCGATCCCGCGTGGCGCGCAATTGCTCGACGAGCTTCGCGTTGTTGCGCGCGTCGCGCTCCTCGCGGCTGCCCTCGCGTCCCGCGTAGTACGCCGAGTGGACGCCCGGCTCGCCGAAGAGCGAGGCCACGCAAAGCCCCGAATCGTCGGCGAGCGCCGGCAGCCCCGTGACGTTGGCCGCGTGGCGCGCTTTCGCGAGCGCGTTCTCGAGGAAGGTCGAGTGCGGTTCCTCGGCTTCGGTCACGGCGAAATCCCCCTGCGGCACCGCGTCGATTCCCAGCGGTTTCAGGAGCGCCGACAGCTCACGCAACTTCCCGGGATTGTTGGAGGCGATGACGACGCGGTCCACGGCCTACTTGAGCGCCGCGCGCTGCATCCCGATGAGTTTCGTGATTCCCGAGGATGCGAGGTCGAGGAGCTTCGACATCTCCTCGCGCGTGAAAGGCGTTCCCTCCGCGGTGCCCTGGACTTCGACGAATTGGCCCGAGCCCGTCATCACGACGTTCATGTCGGTATCGCAGCCGGAGTCCTCGGCGTAGTCGAGGTCGAGCACGGGCTGGCCATCCACGATGCCGACGGATACGGCCGCGACGAAGTCGCGGAGCGGATCGACGCTGAGGGCCTGCTTGTCGCGAAGCCACGCGCATGCGTCCGCGAGGGCCACCATCGCTCCCGTGATCGACGCGCAACGCGTTCCGCCGTCGGCCTGGAGCACGTCGCAGTCGATGCTCACTTGCCGCTCGCCCAGCGCGGTGAGATCCGTGATGGCGCGAAGGCTGCGCCCGATGAGGCGCTGGATCTCGTGCGTGCGGCCCGATTGCTTGCCCGAGGAGGCCTCGCGCGAACCGCGCGTATGCGTCGCGCGCGGGAGCATCCCGTATTCGGCGGTGACCCAGCCCTGCCCCTTGCCTTTCAGGAAGGACGGCACCTTTTCCTCGACGCTCGCGGTGCAAAGGACCTGGGTATGGCCGATCTCCACGAGCACGGAGCCTTCGGCGTGACGCGTGAAGCGCCGCTGGAAGCGGACCGGGCGAAGGTCCCCGGGCGCGCGGTCGAATGATCTGGGCATCTAGCGGGGAACCCTGCGAATGGCGTTCTGGATCTCGTTGATGGCCTTCTCGATGTCCTCGTCGGTCACATCGTCGGCCACCTCGTCCACGCCCATCTGCTGCGTGGTGTTGGAAGAGCTCGTGAAGCCGGTGTCCATCTGTTGCGTATCGGCGACGTTGGGATCGTCCTGGCTCTCCCACGTCATGGCCACCACCGAGAGGTTGTCGGACTCGCCGCGCGCCCGGCGGTGCGCTTCCTCGAGGAGGCCCGGCAGGATCTCCACCGCCGGCTGCTTCTTCAGCATGTTGCCGATCATGTTTCCGGGGATCTGGCCCCAGAAGCCGTCCGTGGAGAGGAGGATCGTGTCGCCGGTCTCGAGGGGAAACTCGCGGCCCGACGCGATCTGCGGGGGCACGACGCCGCCGAGGCAGCTGAAGATCTTGTTGCGCTCCGGATGCCGCGCCGCGGCCTCGGGCGTGATCTCCCCCGCATCGATCATCATCTGCACGCGAGAGTGGTCCTGTGTTTGCATGATCATCTCGCCGCGCCGCAGCACGTACAGCCGCGAGTCGCCCGCGTGGGCCCAGTAGGCCGATCCGTTCTGGACGATGCAGGCCACGATCGTCGTGCGCGGGCACTCGAGCAGGTTCTGCTCGACGGCGTGCGAGACGATGGCGCGATGCGCCGACTGGATCGCGGACACGAGGAAGTCGAAGGGCTTCTTCAGCTTGTTGCGCGCCTCCTGCTGGAAGCGGCGCGTGATCTCGCCGACCGCGATCTCCGCGGCGACTTCCCCGCCCAGGTGGCCGCCCATGCCGTCGGCCACCACCATGAGGAGCACGTCGCGGCTGTAGGTGTAGCCGACGCGGTCCTCGTTTCCGTCGCGGTCGCCGAGCCTGCTGTCCTGGAAGATGGTGAAGCGCATGATCAGGACGACGACGAACGCGAGAAGAGTTTCGACAGCGGCGTGTTGATCGTGTCGAGGAGGCTGCGCTTGCCTTCCTCGGGGGGCGGTTCTTCCATGAGGCGCTTCTGCAGGTCGAACGCGGTCTGCGGACGCTGCAGGCGGTCGATCGCGAGGCACGAATCGACGATGTCGTAGAGGTCGTTCGAGTACTGCTGCCGCGCGAGCGTGCGCAGCGGGATCATGCGGTCCTT
>DATGGI010000186.1:0-6839 GCA_035308545.1 Usitatibacter sp. | reverse complement strand
GCGCCCTCCTTCAGGAATTCGGGATTCGACACCATCGCGAACGAATGCGCCGAGCCGCGCGACTTGAGCGTGGCGGCGACCGCCTCGCGAACCTTGTCGGCGGTGCCGACGGGCACCGTGGACTTGTCGACGATGACGCGCGGACCGTCCATGTGGGTCGCGATGTTCCGCGCCGCGGCGATCACGTACTGCAGGTCCGCCGAGCCATCTTCCCCGGGCGGCGTGCCCACCGCGATCATCTGCACTTTCGCGTAGCGCGCGCTTTCCTCCGCGTCCGTCGTGAACGAGAGGCGTCCCGCGGCCACGTTGTTGTGCACGACCTCCTTCAGGCCCGGCTCGAAGATCGGAATCTCCCCGCGGCGAAGCATGTCGATCTTGCGACGGTCCACGTCGAAGCACTTCACGTCGTTGCCGACGTCGGCGAGGCAGGCGCCCGTGACGAGGCCCACGTATCCGGTTCCGATGATGCTTGCCTTCAAGCGGTCGCTCCTTCCAGGGAATCGCGGATCTCCGCGAGCTTCGCGGCGGGATCGGCTGCGCCCGTGATGGAGCGGCCGATCACGAGATAGTCGGCGCCGTTGCGCACCGCGTCGACGGGCGTCACGACGCGCGCCTGGTCGTTGGCGCCGTCGGACGCGAGGCGGATGCCCGGCGTCACGAGCACGAAGTCGCTCCCCGTGGCCGCGCGCACCAGCTTCGCTTCCTGCGCCGAGCACACCACGCCATCGAGGCCGCACGCGCGAGTGAGCCTCGCCAGGCGCTCCACGTTGTCCATGACCGAGCCCGCGTATCCCACCCGGGCGAGATCCGCGTCCGAAAGGCTCGTGAGGACCGTGACGCCGATCAGCAGCGGCGGCCGGGCGACGGTGCCCACGGCATCGCGGGCCGCGCGCAGCATCGCTTCGCCGCCGCTCGCGTGCACGTTCATCATCCACACGCCCAGCTTCGCCGCCGCGCGGCAGGCACCGGCCACGGTGTTGGGAATGTCGTGGAACTTGAGGTCGAGGAATACTTCGAATCCGCGCTCCTGGACGCGCGTGACCACGGCGGGCCCCGCGGCGACGAAGAGTTCCTTGCCGACCTTCAGCCGGCAAAGCTTGGGATCCAGGCGCGACGCGAGCGCGAGCGCCGCTTCGGCATCCGGCACGTCGAGGGGAACGATGATTCGCTTATTGTCCAATTTGAATCCTCGAAAGGTGTCGCCCCGGACTTTCGAGCTCGGCCGTGCGGCGCGGGAGGAACGTCTCCCACCCGCCGCATGCGGGGCATTGCCAGAAGAATTGCCGCGCCTTGAACCCGCAGTTCTCGCACAGGTACACGGCGAGCGCCTGCGCGTGCGAGTGCACCAGGTTCTTCATGAGCTGCAGGTCCTGGCGCCGCTCGGCGGGCGCGCGCGCGAGCTCCGCATCGATCAGCCGGTCGAGTCCCACGAGCGTGGGATTGCGCCTCACCTCGTCGCGCACGAGGCGGTAAGCCGCATCGTCGCCCTCGATCTCCGCGGTGATCTGGTAGACGACGTTCAGGAAGTCGAGCCCGGGATAGCGATGCTGGAGGCCGCGCAGCAGCGTGAGGCCCTCGGCCGGGCGCCCGAGCGCCTTGTAGCTTTCCACCATGCCTTCGGCGGCCAGGCCGAAGTACGCGGGGTCCTGCGACTCGATCGCCTTCCAGGCCTCGAGCGCGGCCTCGTGCTTGCCGTCGCGCGCGAGCCATTCGCCGCGCAGGAGGTTCGCGCGCACGCACTTGCGATTCGACTCGAGCGCCTTGGTGAGCATCGAATCGGCCTCGTCGTGGCGGCCGTGGATGTGCGCCGTGATCGCAAGCTCGCAGTAGTAGTTGGCGATCTCCTTCTGGTAGTTGCGCTTCGCGCTCACCTCGAGCTTCTTCGCGGCGTCGATCGCCTTCCCCCAGTCCTTCTCCTGGATGTAGATGTCGAGGAGATGACGGTGCACTTCGGGAGACGGGTCGGACTCGCCCATCTTCGCCAGCACTTCCTCCGCGTGGTCGAGAAGGCCCGCCTTGAAGTAGTCCTGCGACAGTTCGAAGGCCGCCTGGCGGCGCTCCTCGACGGGGAGGTCCTCGCGATTCATGAGGTCCTGGTGCATGCGGGTCGCGCGATCCACCTCGCCGCGCCGGCGAAAGAGGCTCCCGAGCGCGAACTGCAGCTCCACGGTTTGCGGATTCTCCTTCGCCACCTGCAGGAACGATTCGATCGCCTTGTCGGGCTGCTCGTTCAGCAGGAAATTCAATCCGCGGAAATAGGACGACGGCAGCGCCCGCGATTCCGAGAGCAGCGACTTCAGGTCGACGCGCGCCGCGATCCAGCCCATGCCGAAGAAGACCGGCAGGGCGAGCAGCCACCAGAACTCAAATTCCATGCGGAGGCTCGCCTTCGGGTGCGAGGGGCGCCACCGCCGGTTGCGTGGCGGTGGCCTTTCTAAGCCGCCCGAGCTCGCGCCGCTGCCGCACCACCGTCGGCACCCACGCGAGCAGACCGATCACCACGCCCGCCACGAACACGGTGAGCAGCACGAACACGAGCGGCGCCTGCCATGTCTGGCCCGGCAGTCCCGTGAGGGTCACGTCCTGGGCATTCTTCACCGCGAACCACACGAGCACCAGCACGATGAAGAGGCGGACGATCCAGACGAGGGTTTGCATGCGGTCGGATGCCGTGGAATGTGGCGTTATTCTACAGGGTCGGTCGTGTCGAAAAAAAAACGGCGGACCTGTTTGGGATCCGCCGTCGCTTGTCGCATGAGTCGCATCAGCCTTCGTGGTAATCGACTCGCTCGCGCAGCTCCTTGCCCGCCTTGAAATGGGGCACGTACTTGCGCGGAACCTGCACCTTCTCGCCGGTCTTGGGGTTGCGCCCCGTTCGCGGCGGACGGTAGTTCAACCCGAAGCTGCCAAAGCCCCGGATCTCGATGCGATTGCCGGACGCGAGAGTGTGCGCCATCGCGTCCAGCATCGTCTTGACCGCCAGCTCCGCGTCCTTCGGTGCCAGCTGGCTATGCCTCGCGCTCAACAGCTCGATGAGCTGTGACTTCGTCATGGCGCGTTCTCCCCCTGGAGTTTCTATGGGTTTATTCCTTGTCCTTCGAGCCCGAGAGCTTGGCTTTCAGCAACGCGCCGAGGTTCGTGGTGCCGGCGCTCGCGCTGCTCTCCGCGGCGTGCTTCTGCAGGGCGGCGGACTCTTCGGCCGCGTCCTTCTGCTTGATGGACAGGTTGATCGAGCGGCTCTTGCGGTCGATGTTGACGATGACCGCTTCGATCGTGTCGCCTTCCTTCAGGTGGGCGCGGACGTCCTCGACGCGGTCGCGCGCGATCTCGGAGGCGCGGAGGTAACCCTCCACGTCCTTCTCGAGCTCGATCACGGCGCCCTTGGCCTCGATCGACTTCACGACGCCCTTCACCACGTTCCCCTTGTCGTGGGTCGAGACGAAATTGCCGAACGGATCGCCCTCGAGCTGCTTGATGCCGAGCGAGATGCGCTCGCGCTCGACGTCGATTGACAGCACCACGGTCTCGACCTCGTCGCCCTTCTTGAGGTTCTTGACCGCTTCCTCGCCCGGCGCCTGCCAGGAGAGGTCCGAGAGGTGCACGAGGCCGTCGATGTTGCCCGGCAGCCCGATGAACACGCCGAAGTCGGTGATCGACTTGATCGTGCCGCGGACCTTGTCGCCCTTCTTGTGGTTCATCGCGAACTCTTCCCACGGGTTCGGCATGCACTGCTTCATGCCGAGCGAGATGCGGCGGCGGTCCTCGTCGATCTCGAGGATCATCACCTCGACCTCGTCGCCGAGCGACACCACCTTCGCGGGATGCACGTTCTTGTTGGTCCAGTCCATCTCGGAGACGTGCACCAGGCCCTCGATGCCGCTCTCGATCTCGACGAACGCGCCATAGTCGGTGATGTTCGTCACCTTGCCGAAGAGGCGGGTGCCCTGCGGGTAGCGGCGCGAGATGCCGATCCACGGATCCTCGCCCAGCTGCTTCAGGCCCAGCGACACGCGGTTCTTCTCGGCGTCGAACTTGAGGATCTTCGCGGTGACTTCGTCGCCCACCGACAGGACTTCCGTCGGGTGCTTCACGCGGCGCCACGCGAGGTCGGTGATGTGCAGGAGGCCGTCGATGCCGCCGAGATCCACGAACGCGCCGTAGTCGGTGATGTTCTTCACCACGCCCTTCACGATGGCGCCTTCCTTCAGCGTCTCGAGGAGCTGCTGGCGCTCGACACCGGCCGTCTCTTCCATCACGGCGCGGCGCGACACGACCACGTTGTTGCGCTTGCGGTCGAGCTTGATCACCTTGAACTCGAGTTCCTTGTTCTCGAAGTGCGAGGTGTCCTTGACCGGACGCAGGTCCACGAGCGAGCCGGGCAGGAAGGCGCGGATGCCGTTCACCATGACGGTGAGGCCGCCCTTCACCTTGCCGGAGACCACGCCCTTGATGATGGTGCCGTTGGCGAGCGCGTCATCGAGGCTCGTCCACGCGGCGAGCTTCTTCGCCTTGTCGCGGGAGAGCTTGGTCGCGCCGAATCCGTCCTCGAGCGCTTCGATTGCCACGGAGACGAAATCGCCGGGCTTCACTTCGACTTCGCCGCGGTCGTTCTTGAATTCTTCCGTTGCGATCGTGCTTTCGGACTTCAGTCCCGCGTTCACGATCACGACGTTCGGGTCGACGGACACGACCTCGGCGGTGATCACTTCACCGATGCGCATTTCCTGGCGCGCAAGGCTCTCTTCGAAGAGCGCGGCGAAGCTCGACTCGTTCACGGGGGTTGGGGTTGAGGTTTGGGACAACATGAAAAACCTGACTTTCAGTGTGGGACGGCTTTCGGCCGTCGTTGATCATCGCCAGGCGGGCCAACTAGCCTAACCCCCTGACACCCTTGGGCTTTATGCCCTATCGCGGACGATTCTGCATTCCGGACGCTCTTTCCCGCCACCAGCCGAGGATTTTTTCGACGGCTTCGTCGACTGAAATCCCCGTCGTATCGAGAAAAATCGCGTCTGGATAATGCTTTAGCGGCGCCACGGGCCGTGAGGTATCCCTCTCGTCACGTCGCCGCAATTCTTCCACGACGTCCGCCATTTTCGCATACATTCCCTTTCCCATCAACTGCTTATGGCGCCGCTCGGCCCGGACCTCCACGCCGGCGGTGAGGAACACCTTCAAGGGGGCATCCGGGAACACCACGGAGCCCATGTCGCGGCCGTCTGCGACGAGTCCCGGAGCGCGTCGAAATCCCCTCTGGCGATCCAGGAGCGCCGCCCTCACCGCGGGGCGCGCGGCGACCCTGGAAGCGGCGGCGCTTACCTCTTCCGTGCGCAGGGCCTCGGTCACGTCCTTGCCATCGAGGAGCGCTACGCCGTCGCGGAAGGCCACCTCCATCACGGAGGTCACCCGGGCGAGGGCCGCTTCGTCGTCGAGGTTCGTGGATGAGCGAAGCGCCGCGAGCGTGGCGAGCCGATAGAGCGCGCCGCTGTCGAGGTAGTGGAATCCGAGCGCCCTCGCCACGAGCGCGGCGACAGTCCCCTTGCCGGAAGCCGAGGGGCCGTCGATGGCGATCACCGGGATCGCGCGGTCAGGAGACGAGGCGGCGGAACTCATCGAAGTACGCGGGAAATGTCTTGGAGACGCAGCCGGGCTCGTTGATGCGCACGCGGCGAGGGCCGAACGATGCGAGCGAGAAGCACATCGCCATGCGGTGGTCGTCGTAGGTATCGACGGCGACCATGGCGCCGGTGTCGGCGCGCGACGCGGGCGGCGTGATCGAAAGGGAGTCCGGACCCTCCTCCACGACGGCGCCAAACTTGCGAAGCTCGGTGGCCATCGCCGCGATGCGATCGGTTTCCTTCACGCGCCAGCTCGCGATGTTGCGAAGCCTCGAAGGGCCCGTCGCGAAGAGCGCGAGCACCGCCGCCGTCATGGCGGCGTCGGGAATCAGGTTGAAATCGAGGTCGAAGGGTTTGAGCGTCATTGGATTCTGCCGGTGCTTCGCAACCACGCGCCGCGACTCGATCCAGTTGCCGCCCATCGTGATGGACGCGCCCATCTGCTCGAGCACGTGCGCGAAATCCACGTCGCCCTGGAGGCTCGAAAGTCCGACGCCCTCGACGCGCACGGGGCCGCCGCCGAGCGCGCCCGCGGCCAGGAAGTACGACGCCGACGACGCGTCGCCTTCCACGTCGAGCGTTCCCGGCGAAACGAAGCCCTCCCCCTCGGCGATCTCGAACGCGCGCCAGTCTTCGCGTCTCACCTCGACGCCGAATTTCTTCATGAGGCCCAGGGTGAGCTCCACGTATGGCTTGGAGATCAGCTCGCCCTCGACCTCGATGCGCGATCGCCTGCCGGTCCACGCGAGCGCGATCAACGTTGCGGAAAGAAACTGGCTCGACACGTTGCCACGCACGCGCACTGTCGTCGCATCCGAAGCCCTGCGAGGCCCGACTGCCAGGGGCGGGAAGCCGTGAGCGCCGCGATACTCGATCTGCGCGCCGGCTTGCGCGAGGGCATCGACGAGATCGCCGATGGGGCGCTCGTGCATGCGCGGAACGCCGGAGAGGACATAGTGGCCGTCGGCCAGCGCGAGCGCCGCCGTGAGCGGACGGAACGCCGTTCCCGCATTGCCGAGGAAGAGGTCGGCTTTCTTGTTCGGAAAGCCGCTCGCGCGGCCGATGCCGTGAACGACGACATGCTCGACGCTGCCGCGCTGCTCGAGCGGCACGCCCAGCGCCTTCAATGCATCGCGCATCACGCGCGTGTCGTCGGAATCCAGGAGCGAGGTGAGCTCGGTCGCGCCACGCGCAAGCGCCGCCATCAGCAGCGTGCGATTG
>DATGGI010000185.1:0-20355 GCA_035308545.1 Usitatibacter sp. | reverse complement strand
CGTTGGACTTGCCGCAGCCATTGGGGCCGACCACCCCCACGAGCTGGCCGGGGACGGCGATGGCGGTCGGATCGACGAAGGATTTGAAACCGGAGAGCTTGACGGAGGTGAGTCTCAAGGGCAGGCCGTTCTATTATTTTTGCTTCAGTAGAATGTCGATTTTACCGGAACGCCCCCGCGAAATCTCCCATGGCCCGACCCTCCAAGGCGCTCGAGACCTTCCCCAACCCGTCGCCGGCCCGCGACTACGCGATCCACATGCAGATCCCGGAGTTCACGTGCCTGTGCCCCAAGACCGGGCAGCCGGATTTTGCCACCCTCTTCCTCGACTACATCCCGGACCGGAAGTGCATCGAGCTGAAGAGCCTCAAGCTCTACGTGTGGTCCTTCCGCGACGAGGGAAAGTTCCACGAAGCGGTCACCAACGAGATGCTCGATCGCTTCGTGAAGGCCATCTCGCCGCGGTTCATGCGCCTCACGGCGAAGTTCTACGTCCGCGGCGGGATCTTCACGACCGTCGTGGCCGAGCACCGGAAGAAGGGATGGAAGCCCGAGGAAAAGATCGAGCTGGGAACGGCGGAGCCGCAGGACAGCGCGCGCTGAGGCGCCTCGCCCTCGCCGCGGCGGGGCTTTGCGCGGCGGCCGCCCTGGCCGCCGGGCAGCCCACTGTCGCCACGCTCTTCGCCGGCGCCCGCACCGGCGGCATGGTGATCTCTCCCGACGGAGCGCACATCGCGGTGCTGGAGACCGCGAACGGGCGCGTGAACGTGGCCGTGATCGACGTCGCGAGCCGCAAGAAGCAGCCTGTCACCGAGATGAACAACCGGGACGCCGTGAACGTCTGGTGGATCAACAACCACCGGCTGTTGTACGAGACTGGAACCCCCGGAGCATTGGCGAAGGACGCGCGCGCCAACAATCTTTCCGCGATCGACATCGACGGAAACAATGGAAGGTTCCTGGGATCGGAGCGCGTCCAGCTCCTGCGGCGAGGGCGCATCGATGTCGCGAAGCCGATCCATTTCGTGCGAGCGCTGCCCGGCGACGGCAACGACTTCATCGCGCAGGAGACCGTCGTGTATCGCTACGGCACCTCGCCCGGCGCGCTGGTGCGCGTCGATTCCAGGGACGGCGATCGCGTCGACATCGCACCCGACAAGCCCGACACGGGCGATGTGGAGGCATGGACCGTCGATCGCCGCGGAGTCGCGCGCACTCTTTCGGTGTCTTCCGGTGGGAAAGTTCGCATCTGGTATCGCGCCGGCGAGCGCGCCCCCTGGGAGAAGCTCGACGAGTATCCGATGCTTTCCGCCGGGCGGTGGGCGCCGGCCGCGGTGGCCCCCGACGGCAAGACGCTGCTCGTCATCTCGTGGGTGGACCGCGACAAGGCCGCGATCCGCCGCTACGATCCCGCGTCGCGCGCCATGGGAGAAGTGATGGCCGAGCATCCGCGCGTCGACTTGACCGATGTCCTCTTCGCGAGCGACGGCGAGGCGATCGGCGTCCGCTACGAAGCGGACCGCGCCGGCTTCATCTGGTTCGACGAAGAGCGCTCCTCGATCCAGCGCGAGATCGACGAGGCGCTCCCGAAGACCGTGAACAGCCTCGCGGGCTCGCGCGACCTGAAGCGCTTCATCGTGACCGCTTTCTCGGACGTCCAGCCCGGATCGTTCTACCTCTTCGATCGGGCGGCCCGCAAGCTCGAGTGGCTCGCCGACAGCGCGCCCTGGATCGATCCGACGAAGATGTCGCGCATGCAGCCCATTCGCTACGAGGCGCGCGACGGGCTCGAGATTCCCGGCTACCTCGTGGTTCCCGGCGGCTCGCAGGGTAAGGATTTGCCGATGGTGGTCGTGATCCACGGCGGCCCCTGGGTCGAGGGTACGCGCTGGTACTACAATCCCGAAGTCCAATTCCTCGCCTCGCGTGGCTACGCCGTGCTGCTACCCAACTATCGCGGCACCACGCGCTACGGCTGGAAGCACTTCTCCTCGAGCTTCGGCCAGTGGGGCCTTGCGATGCAGGACGACATCACCGACGGGGTTCGCTGGGCCATCGCGCAGGGCGTGGCCGACGCTTCGCGCATCTGTATCTATGGGGCGAGCTACGGTGGATACGCGGCGCTGATGGGCGTGGCGACGACGCCGGAGTTGTACAAGTGCGCCATCGACTACGTGGGCGTCACGGATCTTGGCCTCTTCGTGAAGGGAACGTCCTCGGATCTCGCCTATTCGCCCTTCATGCGCGCGGAGATGTACGCGATGATCGGCGATCCGGATCGAGACGCGGCGCGATTGAAGGCCACCTCGCCCGTCGAGCTCGCGGGCCACATCAGGGCGCCTGTGTTCCTCGCCTACGGCAGCGCCGATCGCCGCGTGATCCCCGAGCATGGGGTACGCATGAAAGCGGCGCTCGAGGCGGCGGGACAGAAGCCCCTCTGGATGAACGCTTCCGGCGAGGGGCACGGTTACAGGACGATGGAAAACGATGTGAAGTTCTACGACGCCATGGAAGAATTCCTCGCCGGCAGCATCGGCGCGCAATCACGATAACGGGAGGCAACATGAGAAAGTGGCTGATGGCCGCGGCGCTCGCCGCCGCGGGGGCTTGCTGGGCGGCGGACGACAAGATCCCCATCGAGTCGTTCTTCAAGCTCGCGCAGTACTCGTCCATGGCGATATCGCCCGATGGCGTGACCCTCGCGGCGCTTGCCCCGGTGAACGGCCGCCAGAACCTGGTCGTGCTCGACCTCGCGAAGAAGAAGGCGACACCTCTCACAGCGCTCGACAACAAGGACATCGTGTTCTTCGAGTGGCTCACCGCGAAGCGCCTGCTGGTCGCGACCGGCAAGCTCGGCGTTCGCGTCGACGACGTTCGTGGCGGAGGCCTTTATGCAGTCGACGTGGACGGCACCGGCGAACGGCGGGTCGCCGAAGGCGGCGACGAGCGCGCCTTCGACGGCGTGCAGACGACTTTCACTGGCACCGATCTGGTTCGCACGCTGCCCAACAGCGATGACATCATCGCCGCCGAGACCCTCTACGAATACCACAAGGCGACCCCGGGCAATCTCGTGCGCATCAACACGCGCTCGGCACGGCGCACGATCGTCTCGGGGACCAAGCCCGACTCCGGCGACTACGAGGGTTGGGTCGCGGACAACAAAGGCATCGCGCGCGCGTTTACAGTCTCGTCGAACAGCAAGGTCCGCATCTGGTATCGCGCCGGCGAGGACAAGCCGTGGGTGAAGCTCGATGAGTTCGCCGCGCTCTCCGAGGGCCAATGGCGCCCGGTCGCGGTGGCCGATGACGACAAGACGCTGCTCGTTTCGTCCCAGCGGGGCCGGGACAAGGCGGCGATCGTGCGCTACGACCCGGAGAAGAAAGCCTTCGGCGAGGTGATCGCGGCGCACCCGCAGGTGGACCTGGGCGGCCTCGTCGACGATCCCACCACCGGCGCGATCGTGGGCGTGACGTACGACGCGGACCAGGCCGGCGTCGCGTGGTTCGACGAGAAGCTCGCCGCGGTGCAAACGGCCCTGGACAAGGCGCTGCCGGACGCGGTGAACATCTTCAACTGGTCCGCCGACCGGCAGAAATTCCTGATCCTGTCGCGCTCGGACGTGAACCCGGGAACGTTCTATCTCTTCGATCGCTCGGTCGGAAAACTCCAGTGGCTCGCCGACAGACTGCCGTGGATCGATCCGAAGAGGATGTCGCACATGACCGCCGTTCGGTACAAGGCGCGCGACGGCCTGGAGATTCCCGCGTACCTCACCATTCCCAACGGTTCGACCGGCAAGAACCTGCCGCTGGTAGTGAACATCCACGGCGGCCCCTGGGTCCCCGGCGACGAATGGGGCTTCAACCGCGAAGTGCAGTTCCTCGCCTCGCGAGGCTACGCTGTGCTGCAGCCGAACTACCGCGGCACTTCGCGCTACGGATGGAAGCACTTCGCGTCTTCCTTCAAGCAGTGGGGCCTCACGATGCAGGACGACGTCACCGACGGCGTGAAATGGGCCATCGACCAGGGCTACGCCGATCCCAAACGCGTCTGCATCTACGGCGGAAGCTACGGCGGCTACGCGACGATGATGGGCCTGGTGAAGACCCCGGACCTCTACAAGTGCGGCATCAACTACGTGGGCGTGACCGACCTCGACCTTTTCATGACGGCCACCTGGTCAGATTTCGCGTACTCGCCAAGCCTCGAGCACGAGATGAAAGACATGTTCGGAGACGCGTCGAAGGATGCGACGCAGCTTAAAGCCACCTCGCCGGTGCTCCACGCCGACCGCATCACGGCGCCGGTCTTCATGGCCTATGGCGCCGCGGACGTTCGCGTCGTGCCAGACCACGGCTTCCGGATGAAGGCGGCGATGGAAAAGGTGGGCCAGCATCCGGAATGGATGATCGCCGAGGGCGAAGGGCACGGTTACCGCGACCTCGCCAACCAGGTGATGTTCTACGGGGCGATGGAGAAGTTCCTCGACAAGTACATCGGGCCGAACGCGAAGTGAGGCCTTCCGCCGTCCTGCACGTCACCTCGATGCTGGGCGGCGGTGTCGACCGCCACGTCCGCGATATCGCGCGGACGTCGCCAGGGCGCCACGTGATCTGGCACACGGGCGGCGGCTCCGACGTGATCGAGATCGCGGGCAGCGACGAGCCCATCGCGCTCGATTCGGCCGCGATCGACCGTGAGCCCGCGGCACTCGCGGCGTGGCTCGAGTCGCAGCGCGTGGGTCTCGTCCACGCGCATTCGGTGAGCGAAGCTTCGCGGGCGCGCGCGCAGTGGACGGCGACCGCGCTCGGCGCGCGCATCATCGTCACGCTGCACGACATCCTCTTCCTGCGCGCCGATGGATTCGGTCCCGGCGCGGGAGCGCATGCCGATCCCGCGTGGCTTGCGCGCACGGCGCCGTTCCTTCGCGCCGCAGCCGCGGTGATCGCGCCTTCGGAATACATCGCGAACCTCGCGCGCGAGAACGTCCCGGGATTGGAGGTGACGATCGTTCCGAACGGACTGTCGTCCCGGACGACGCGCAGCGGGATTGGTGCGAAAGTGAATTGGGCCCCGGCCTCCGCCGGGGTGACACCGGGAAGCGCCGGGGTGACAAGGCGTGTCGCCGCGGTGATCGGCGCGATCGGCCCGCACAAGGGAAGCGCCATCCTCGACGAGCTGTCCACCGCGCTCGAAGGGACCGATATCGTGGTGGTGGTCGTCGGGTACCTCGACATGCAGATCGTTCCGGGATGGCGCGGCGATCACGTGTACGTGCATGGAGCCTATGGCGACGACGAGGTCGGCGATCTGCTTCGCGCCTACGGCGCCGAGGTCGCGCTCTTCCCGAACCAGGTTCCCGAGAGCTTCAGCTACGCGCTCTCCGAAGCGTGGAACGCGGGACTGCCTGTACTCGTGCCGCGCGAAGGCGCGCTGGGCGAGCGTGTCGCGCGCCATGGCGGCGGATGGTTCCTGCCGGCGGGATTCGGCGCGGCCGAGGTCGCGGCGGAGCTGCGCCGCGTCTTTTCTCCCGCGGGGGCCGGGGAACTGGCGCGAGTAGAATCACGCCTCTCCACGCCCGATCCCGGCCGCGTGCCGTCCCTCGAAGAGATGACCCGCTCGCTCGACGCGCTCTACGAACGATTCGGAATCGATCCCGCGGCTCCGGCCACGGGCGTGCCCGCGCTCTCGTCGTTGCTCGCGAAGAACCTCGACGGCGCGCTCTTCCGCCAGGAGCTGGTGCGCCTCGCCGACGAGTTCGTGCAGCTTCGCACGGCGCTCGAGCACGAGCGGGGCGAAGCGGCGAAGTTCAAGGCCGAGGCTACGCAGTGGATCGACAAGCTCGAGGCCGACATCAAGATCGTGCAGGCCGAGCTCGCCCGCGAGGTCGAGACGCGCCGCGCGCAGGGCCAGGAGATCGTGCAGCTCCAGATCCACAAGGACGCGTTCGACCTGCTGCCGGAAGTGATCCGCCGGATGCTGCTGAAGAAGATCCTCAATGCGCGCAGTTGACATCAGCATCGTCACGTACCAGCCCGACCCCGCGCTCCTCAAGCAGCTCCTGCAGTCTCTCTCGGAACCCGCGGGCGATACAGTCCGGAACCTCTTCATCCAGGACAACGGCCCCGACGCGCAGGCCGCCGTGACCCTGGTCTCGATGCACGAGCTGCAGGCAGGTGGCGCGTTCGCACGCGTGGACGTGAAGTACTCCGGCGCCAACCTCGGATTCGGCAAGGGCCACAACGCCAACGTGGTGCGCGGGTCCGCGCCCTTCGTGCTGCTCCTGAACCAGGACTGCGTGCTCGAGCCCGGCGTGCTCGGGCGATTGCTCGACACCGCGGCCGCCGCGCCGGAAAACATCGCCGCGTGGGAGCTTCGCCAGATCCCCTACGAGCATCCGAAAGCCTACGACCCCGTGACGCTCGACGTGCCCTGGGCGAGCGGCGCGGCGATCCTCGTGCGCCGCAAGGCCTACGAGGACGTGGGCGGCTTCGAGCCGAAGATCTTCATGTACGGCGAGGACGTGGACTTCTCGTGGCGCCTGCGCGCGAAGGGATGGCGCGTCGTCTACCAGCCGCATCTCGCGGTGGTCCACCGCACCTATCGCGAGGCGGGCGAGGTGAAACCGCTGCAGGTCCTGGGAGGCGTGCTCACGAATCTGTGCCTGCGCGCGCGATATGGCGGCCTGCTGCAGACGGCGAAGGGGCTCATCATGCTCTGCGGCGAGATCCTCGCGCCGCAATCGTTTCCGGGACGGCGCTGGGGCCTCGTGAAATGCGGCTTCGTGTTCCTGTGGCGCTGGCCCTACTTCTTCTGGACCTCGGTGCTGCCCACGGCGAATTTCCGGCCGCTCTTCCCCGGCTGGAGCTACGAGCTGCGCCGCGACGGCGCGTTCGTCGAATTCCGCTCGGCCCGCGAGGCGCCCGTGCCGCGGCCCCTCGTGTCGATCCTCATTCGCACGGTCGACCGGGGCGCGTGGCTGCGCGAGGCGCTCGCGAGCTGCGCCAACCAGACCTATCCCAACCTCGAAGTGGTCGTGATCGAGGACGGTCCCGAGACCTCGCGTGCCATCGTCGAGGAGTTCGCCGGCAGGCTCGCGATTCGCTATCGCGCGACGGGAGCGAAGGGCGGCCGCGCGAAGGCGGGCAACCTCGCGCTCGCGGAAGCGCGCGGCGAGTGGCTGAACTTCCTCGACGACGACGACCTCTTCTTCGCGGACCACGTGGAAGTGCTCGTGGATGCCGTGCAGAAGGCGAAGGTCGAAGGCGCCTACGCGCTCGCATGGGAGACCCAGACCGAATTCCTCGACAAGCAGCACGCCCGCTACGAGGAGATCTTCCACGTGACGCGCCACTGGCAGCGCTTTGACCGCCTCACGCTGTGGCACCACAATTACCTTCCGATACAGGCGGTCCTGTTCCACCGGCGCCTCCACGAGAAGTACGGCGGCTTCGACGAGGACATGGACCAGCTCGAGGACTGGAACCTGTGGACGCGCTACACGCTCGAGGACGATTTCGTGCTCGTCGAGAAGACCACGTCGAAATACCGCGTGCCGGCGAATTCCCGCGTGGCGGCCGAGCGCCAGGCGCTGCTCGACAGGGCCTACATCGATGCACTCGAGCGGCAGCGCGCGCTGCGCGTGACGCTTTCGCCGCGGCAGATCTCCGAGATGGCCGACACCTACGTGCGGGGCCAGGCGGTGATGGTCGTGACGCGCAATGACCTGCGCCGCATCGTGGGATCCAATCGCCTGCTCGCGCGCCTCGCAGCCTATCGCCAGCCCGCGCACCGCGTGCTGCGCCGCATGAGGCTCATTCGATGAGCGAGCTCCCCTTCACCGGCGAGCGCTTCGTGCCCGGCACGAAGGGCGAGATCTGGATCGAGCACTGGCATCGCTATCACTTCGCTTCCCGGTGGGTCGCCGGCAAGCGCGTGCTCGACGTGGCCTGCGGAGAGGGTTACGGCTCGGCGCTGCTCGCGCGCGGCGCGGCGAGCGTCGTGGGAATCGACATCTCGCCCCAGGCCATCGATCACGCGAAGTCGGCCTATGCGCCGCTCGGGAACGTCGAGTTCGTCTGCGCTTCGTGCACGGAGCTTCCGCTCGAATCCGCGAGCATCGACGTCGCGGTATCGTTCGAAACGCTCGAGCACATCGCCGAGCAGGCCCGGTTCGCGGACGAGCTCGCGCGCGTCCTCAAGCCCGGAGGCGTGCTGCTCCTCTCCTGCCCCAACAAGCTCGAATACACGGACAAGCGCTCCTTCGTGAACGAATTCCACGTGAAGGAGCTCTATCGCGAGGAGCTCGCGGCGCTGGTCTCGGCGCGCTGGCCGCACGCGACCTGGTTCGCGCAACGCCCTTCGTTCTTCTCGGTGATCTCGCCCGAGTCGCCCGCGGGCGCCGCCGGCCAGCTCGTGGAGGCGGAGGAAGCGGATCCGTCCAAGGCGAAGGACACGCTCTCCGACCCGCTCTACTTCATCGTCGCCGCCAGCCGCGAGAAGCAGTCGCTCGACGCGATCGCGCCGGCGCTTTCGGTGTTCGCCGACCGCGGCGACTGGGTGCATCGCGACTACGAGAAGGTGATGGGGATGCTCGAGGAGTCGGTCGGCCACGGCGAGTCGCTGCAGGCGCAACTTGCGCTGCGCGAGAGCGACGTCACGCGCCTGGGCCACGATCTTCGCGAGATGCTCACCGAGCGCAACGACGTTCAACGCCGCCTGGTCGGGCAGGAAGCGGCGCTCGCCGCCGCCAACTCCGAGCTCGCGGCGCGGGCGCAACAGCTTTCCGAGAAACAGCACGAGCTCGACGCCCGCCGGGGATGGCGCTGGTGGCTGAAGCTTCCGCTCATCCGGCTGGGCATCCTCAAGTAAAATTGGGGGATGAATCCCCGCCTCGGGCTGCTGCAGCCCTACCCGTTCGAAAGACTGCGCGGATTGCTCGCCGGCGTGACTGCGCCCGCGGGCATGGCGCCCATCAGCCTGGGACTCGGAGAGCCGCAGCATCCGACCCCGGCGCTCATCAAGCAGGCCGTCACCGCGAACCTCGCGGGACTGTCGCGCTACCCCGCCACCGCGGGCCAGCCCGAGCTTCGCGACACGATCGCCGCGTGGATCGCGCGCCGCTTCGGACTGGATTCCCTCGATCCCGCGACGCAGGTGCTGCCGGTGAACGGCAGCAAGGAAGCGCTCTTCTCGCTCGTGCAGGCGGCGCTCGATCCCGACGAGCGCGACGCGCTCGTGATCTGCCCGAACCCGTTCTACCAGATCTACGAGGGCGCGACGCTGCTCGGCGGCGCGCGGCCCTACTTCGTGAACTCGCTTCCCGCGAACGGGTTGAAGCCCGACTGGGGTTCGATCCCGGGCGAAGTGTGGAACAAGACGCGGCTCGTGATCGCGTGCTCGCCCAGCAACCCGCACGGCCGCGTGATGACCCAGGACGAGTGGAAGCTGCTCTTCGACCTTTCGGACAAGCACGGCTTCCTCGTCGTCGCCGACGAGTGCTACAGCGAGATCTACTTCGACGAAGCGAAGCCGCCGCTGGGAGCGCTCGCCGCGGCGCAGGCGCTCGGCCGCGACGGATTTCCGCGGCTCGTGTCGCTCTCGTCGCTTTCGAAGCGCTCGAGCGCCCCGGGCCTTCGTTCCGGTTTCGTGGCGGGCGATCGAAAGGTGCTGGAATCTTTCCTGCTCTATCGCACCTATCACGGCTCCGCGATGAGCAACACGGTGCAGATGGCCTCGATCGCCGCGTGGAAGGACGAAGCGCACGTGATCGAGAACCGGCGCCTGTACCGCGAGAAATTCGCGGCGTTCTACGAGCGCGTGAATCCGGTGCTTCCGCTCACGATGCCGCAGGCCGCGTTCTACTTCTGGGCCAACGTCGGAGGCGACGACATGGCGTTCGCGCGCGACCTCTTCGCCGCGACGGGCATCACGGTCCTTCCCGGAAGCTACATCGGCCGCGAGTCCAACGGCGTGAACCCGGGCCGCGGCTTCGTGCGCATGGCGCTCGTTTCCACGGTGCAGGAGAGCATCGAGGCGGCCGACCGGCTGCACAAGCACCTGGCGAAGCGTCTCGAGGCCGTCAATGGATAATCCCGCGTCGCTGCAGGCCGAGATCGACGCGGCGTGGGAACGGCGCACCGAGATCTCTCCGCTCTCCGCTCCCACGGCCGTGAAGGCGGCGGTGGAAGCGGTCCTCGAAAGCCTCGACGCGGGACGCCTTCGCGTGGCCGAGAAGAAGGGTGACGGCTGGATCACGCACCAGTGGATCAAGAAGGCCGTGCTCCTCTCGTTCCGCCTTCGCGACAACGAGATCATGCAGGGCGGCTTCACGCACTACTTCGACAAGGTCGATTCGAAGTTCGCGCGCTACACGCAGGCGGATTTCGCCGCGGGCGGATATCGCGTGGTGCCTCCGGCCGCCGCGCGCCACGGCTCCTTCATCGCGAAGAACGTGGTGCTCATGCCGTCCTACGTGAACGTGGGCGCGTACGTGGACGAAGGCACCATGGTGGATACGTGGGCGACCGTGGGCTCGTGCGCGCAGATCGGCAAGAACGTGCACCTCTCGGGTGGCGTCGGCATCGGCGGCGTGCTCGAGCCGATCCAGGCCAATCCCACGATCATCGAGGACAACTGCTTCATCGGCGCGAGGAGCGAGATCGTCGAGGGCGTTGTCGTCGGCGAAGGCTCGGTCGTCTCCATGGGCGTCTACATCGGCCAGAGCACCAAGATCTACAACCGCGCCACCGGAGAGGTCACTTTCGGGAAAATTCCACCCGGAAGCGTCGTAGTTTCCGGCAACTTGCCCGGTGCCGACGGGCGGTATAGTCTCTACTGCGCAGTGATCATCAAGCAGGTGGACGCCAAGACCCGCGCGAAGACGGGAATCAACGAACTGCTGCGCGGCGACTAGCCGTCCTGGCGAGCCGCCGCCGAATCTAACGAGGCGCTATGTTCATCGAAAAACTCCTGCAGCTGATGGGCGAGAAGAAGGCGTCGGACATCTTCATCTCCGCCGGCTCCCCCATCAGCATCAAGATCATGGGCACCATCATGCCGGTGAACCCCACCGCGATGGACGGCGAGCAGACGAAGAAGATCTGCTACGAGATGCTCACGCCAAAGCAGATCGAGATCTTCGAGAAGGACCAGGAGCTCAATTTCTCCAAGCCCATGGAGGGTCTCGGCAACTTCCGCGTGAACATGTTCTGGCAGAAGGGCTGCGTGAGCTGCGTGATCCGCTACATCACGGCCGACATCCCGAAGATGTCCGACCTCAACCTGCCCAACGTGCTCGCCTCGCTCATCATGGAGAAGCGCGGGCTCGTCCTCGTGGTGGGCGCGACGGGCTCGGGCAAGTCGACCTCGCTCGCCTCGATGATCGACTTCCGCAACAACCAGGCGCCGGGGCACATCCTCACGATGGAAGACCCGGTCGAATACGTCTTCACGCCGAAGAAGTGCATCGTGAACCAGCGCGAGGTCGGCAACGACACGCACACGTTCCACGACGCGCTGCGAAACGCGATGCGCCAGGCACCCGACATCATCCTCATCGGCGAGATCCGCGATCTCGAGACGTGCCGCATGGCGCTCACCTACGCCCTCTCGGGTCACCTCTGCCTCGCCACGCTGCACGCCAACAACGCCTACCAGGCCATGAACCGGGTGATCAGCTTCTTCCCGCTGGAGGTGCGCCCGATGCTGCTGCAGGACCTCTCGGTCTCGCTCAAGGCCGTGATGTCGCAGCGCCTCATCAAGACCGTGGACGGCAAGCGCACGCCCGCGGTGGAAGTGCTCCTCAACACGCGCAACATCCAGGAGCTCATCGAGAAGGGCGAGATCAGCGAGATCAAGGAAGCGATGGAGAAATCCATGTCGCCCGGCTCGCAGACGTTCGAGCAGGACCTCTTCCGGCTCGTGCGCCAGGGAAAGATCTCCACGGACGAAGCCCTCGCGAACGCGGACTCCGCGACGAACCTGGGCCTGCTGCTCGGCAACTCGGGCATCATGCCGGCCGCCGGCGAGCGCGCGAAGCAGCCGCCGAAGCCCGGCAGCGCCGGCGGTCCGTCCTTCGGCGAATTCAAGATCAACGAGGAATCGGAAGAACGCCTGCAGTAACTTGAAATCCATCGAACAACACCTCACGCAGTACGCGGCCTACCACCGGGACCGCCGCAACATCGCCACGCATTTCGTGGGCATCCCGATGATCGTGTTCTCGGTGATCCTGTCGCTCGAGACGGCCTCGTTCTCCCTCGATGGATGGACGGTGAGCGTCGCGGCGCTGGTCGCGATCGCCGCGAGCATCTATTACCTGCGGCTCGATTGGGCGCTGGGCGCGACGATGGCGGCCGCGCTCTTCTTCATGTGCGCGGGCGCGAGCGAGATCGAGCCGCGCCTCGGCACGGGCGCGACGCTGTGGCTCGCGCTCGCGATCTTCGTCGTCGGTTGGGTGCTTCAATTCTGGGGCCACAAGTTCGAGGGCATGAAGCCCGCGTTCCTCGATGACGTGATGGGGCTTGCCATCGGGCCGGTCTTCGTCTGCGCCGAAGCCTTCTTCCTGCTGGGCGCGAAGCCCACGCTGCGCCGCTACATCGAGGAACGCGTAGGTCCCGTCGTCGCGCGACGCACGCACGGCGGCCCCGCCACCACCCGTTGAAGAACGAAACGCTCGAGCTGGCTCGCGCCCTCATCCGGCGCCGCTCGGTGACGCCCGAAGACGCCGGCTGCCAGAAACTCATCGCCGAACGCCTCGTGCCCCTCGGATTCAAGGCCGAGGAATTCCGCTGCAACGACGTCGTGAACCTGTGGATCCGCCACGGGAGCGCGAAGCCGCTCGTCGTGCTCGCCGGGCACACGGACGTCGTGCCGCCGGGTCCGCTCGAGAAGTGGCACTCGGATCCCTTCGAGCCCACGGAGCGCGACGGCAATCTCTACGGCCGCGGCGCCGCGGACATGAAGACCTCCATCGCCGCGTTCGTCACGGCCGCCGAGCGCTTCGTCGCGTCGCATCCCTCGCATCCGGGCTCGCTCGCGCTCCTCATCACCTCGGATGAGGAGGGCCCGTCGGTCGACGGCACCGTGCGCGTGGTCGAAGCGCTCAAGGCGCGGGGCGAGACGATCGACTATTGCATCGTGGGCGAACCTTCCTCGGTGGAGCGTTTCGGGGACACGGTGAAGAACGGGCGTCGCGGCTCGCTCACGGGGCGATTGACCGTGCAAGGCGTCCAGGGACACGTCGCCTACCCGCAGCGCGCGAAGAATCCCGTTCACCTCGTGGCGCCCGCCATCGCCGAGCTCGCGTCGACCGAGTGGGATCGCGGCAACGAATACTTCCCGCCGACGACCTGGCAGATCTCGAACATCCACGCCGGAACGGGCGCGCAGAACATCATTCCCGGCGCGGTGCAGGTCGACTTCAACTTCCGCTTCTCGACGGCGAGCACGCCCGAGACGCTCAAGGCGCGCGTGAAAGAGATCCTCGATCGCCACGGCCTGGACCACGCGATCGAGTGGACGCTGGGCGGGAAGCCCTTTCTCACGCCACGCGGCAAGCTGGTCACGACGCTCGCGCGCGCGATCGAGAAAGTCTCCGGCGTGAAGCCCGAGATCAACTGCACCGGCGGCACCTCCGACGGGCGCTTCATCATCGACATCTGCCCCGAGGTCGCGGAGTTCGGGCCGGTGAACCGTTCCATCCACAAGGTGAATGAGGCCGTGGCGCTCGCCGAGATCGAGCCCCTCGCGGAGGTCTACCGGGTCGCGGTCGAGGACCTGCTGCTCGCGAAATGACGCGCACGGTCCGCGCGTTGCTCGACTACGGCATCGAGCGCTTCGAAAACGCGGGATTGTCCTATGGTCACGGAACCGCCAACGCGCTCGACGAGGCCGCGTGGCTCGTCCTGCATTCGCTGGGCCATCCCCTCGACCAGTTGAATCCCCACCTCGACGAGCCGCTCACCGACGCGCAATACCGCGCCGCGAAGTCGCTGCTGGACCTTCGCGTGCGCTCGCGAAAACCCGCCGCGTACCTCACGCACGAGGCATGGCTCGGAAAGCACAAGTTCTACGTAGACGAGCGCGTGATCGTGCCGCGATCGTTCATCGCGGAGCTGCTTCCGCACTCTGGCTGGGTTCCCGCCTCCGCGGGAGTGACAATCCTCGATCTTTGCACCGGCTCGGGATGCCTCGCGATCCTCGCCGCGCTCGAATGGCCCCAGGCGAAGGTCGACGCGGCCGATCTCTCGGATGACGCGCTCGCAGTGGCAAGGAAGAACGTCGCGGACTACAAGCTCGCGCGCCGCGTGCGCCTCGTGAAGTCGGATCTCTTTTCGGGCCTGCCGGGACGAAAATACGACCTCATCGTTTCGAATCCTCCCTATGTGAAGGCGTCGTCGATGCGCAAGCTCCCCGACGAATATCGCAAGGAACCCGGGATGGCGCTCGCGAGCGGCGTCGATGGCCTCGAGCACACGCGGCGCATCCTCGCGAAAGCGAAGGAACACCTGAATCCCGGCGGGCAGCTCGTGGTGGAGATCGGCCACAATCGCGCCGCGCTCGAGCGCGCGTTTCCGAAGCTTCAGTTCAGGTGGCCGAAAGCAAGCGCGGGCGCGGGCTACGTATTCGCTCTCGCCCGTGAAGGCCTCGTGTAGTCGGATCACCTACAGCAAATCGCGGGAACATCGACGGCATGGCGGAGTCACTCTTATTCGAGTGATGTGAAAGGAGAACGCCATGAAACGAATTCCTGCATTGATACTGGCCGGTGCCGCGCTGTCGCTTTCGGCAGCGTCGTTCGCCGCGCCGAAAATCGCGTTCTATCGCGATGGACCGGTGAAAGCCATCACCGCGGGGCAAACCGAGGACGACGTCCGTTCCGTGATGGGTAGCCCGTATTCGACCCGCAACGTCGCGGGCGAGACGCACTACTACTATCGCGTCGAGGACAACTTCGGCACGCCTGCGTGGCTGGACGTGGCGTTCGACCCGGGCGGCTACGTGATTCGGAAAGGCGAGCTGAGGATGATCGACTAGGTTCGCCAGGAGGGATCCGCGCGATCGAGGCGGCGAAGGACGCCCGGCCAGGCGATCATGCCGCCGGACTGACGCAACACGGCTTTCGACGCCGCCTTGATCCCGGACACGATGGCCTGCGGGACCGGGATCAATTCCTTCCCTCCCGATTGGGCCATCACCTGCGTCTCGCACGCACGCTGCAGGATGTACATGGAGAGGAATGCATCGGCAACCGTGGGCGCGCAGGTGAGCAAGCCATGGTTCCGCAGGATCATGCTGTACTTGTCGCCGAGGTCGCGAACGAGGCGAATTTTCTCCTCGGGATTCAGCGCGACACCTTCGTAGTCGTGGTACGCGAGGCTCGCCAGCGGAAAGAGCGAGAATTGCGAGATCGGCAGCAATCCTTCCTTCTGGCATGACACGGCGACGCCTTCGGTCGTATGCAGGTGCATCACGCAGTGCGCGTCGTCGCGCGCTTCGTGGACCGCGCTGTGGATCGTGAATCCCGCCGGATTGATGTCGAACGGCGACTCCATCACCTTGTTGCCGGCGAGGTCGATCTTCACGAGGCTGGAGGCGGTGATCTCCTCGAACATCATCCCGTAGGGATTGATGAGGAAGTGGTGCTCGCTTCCCGGGACGCGCGCCGAGATATGCGTGAACACGAGGTCGTCCCAGCCGTAGCTCGCGACCGCGCGGTATGCCGCGGCGAGATCGGTGCGCACCGCCCATTCCTCGGCGGTGACCTGGGACTTGATGGAGCGGATCAGGGCGGGGTCGGCGTGCATGCGGCAATGTTACCCCACGCCGCCGCGCGCGGTCAGGCGCCCGCCCCCTTCATCATCGCCGCGGTGATGCGCTGCTTCACGGTGAAGAATTCCGCCCACGGGTCGTTCTTCATCTTCTGGAGGCGCGCCGGCACGTTGCGCAGATTGAAGTGGTCGAAGCGCACATCGCGCGCCAGCTCCTCCCATGCGATCGGCGTGGCCACCGGCGCGTTTTCCCGCGCGCGGATCGAATACGGCGCGATCGCCGTCGCGCCCTCGGCGTTACGCAGGTAGTCGACGAAGAGTCGTCCCTTGCGCTGCGCCTTCGACGCCGTCGCGGTGAAACGCTGCGGGAACGTCGAAGAGAGACTCTCGGCGATGGCGCGCGTGAAGGCCTTGATCGCGGCCCAATCCTGCGTCGGCTGGATCGGCACGACGACATGCAGGCCCTTCCCGCCCGTGGTCTTCACGAAGCTGCGCAGTCCGAGCTTCTCCAGCATGTCCCGCACCAGCTTCGCGGCGTCCGCGACTTCACGGAAACCGATGCCCTCGTCGGGATCGAAATCGAAGATGATTCGGTCGGGCTTGTCGAGCTTGCCAGCCTTCGATCCCCAGGGATGGAGCTCGAGCGCGCCGCTTTGCAACAGCGCGACCACGGCCTCGGTGCTGTTGGCCATCATGTAGATGCCCTCGCCCTGCGAGGTCTGAACCACGACGGGCGTGATCGCGCGATGGATCCGGTCCGGCGCGTTCTTCTGGTGGAAGCACTCCTTGTTCCAGCCGTCGGGGCAGCGCACCAGCATGAGCGGGCGATCCTTCAGGTGCGGGACCATCCAGTCGCCGACGGTTTCGTAGTAGCTCGCGAGCTGCACCTTCGTGATGCCCGCATCGGGATAGAGCAGCTTGCCGGGGTTGCTGATCGCGACGCCCGCGACAAGCTCGCTTTCGCTCACCGATGCCGCACGGCCCTTGCGCGGCGGCTGGATCGCGCCCGCCGCGACGTTTTCCCTCACGGATTTCCTCGAGCTCCAGACGCGATCCGAATTCGCGGAGATGCCCTCGAGGCTGCGCCCCGTGGCGACCGACAGCGGCTCGTCGTCGGTGACTCGGCCTTCGGCGGCGGGTTGGGCGAATTCATCCTTGAGCTTGAAGAGCAGCCACGATTTTTCGCCGCCGTATTTTCCCGCGAGGCTCTTCACGAGCATCCAGCCGCCCTTCAGCTTCTCGCCATCCAGGTGGAACTTGAGCCGTCCCTTGCGATATCCCTCGCGGGGATCGCCATCGGGTGTCCACGTGCCGGTGTCCCACAGCATGACGGTGCCGGAGCCGTATTGTTTCGGCGGGATCACGCCCTCGAACGATCCGTATTCGAGCGGGTGGTCCTCCACGTGGATCGCGAGTCGCCTCTCGGCGGGATCGAGGCTGGGCCCCTTGGGCACGGCCCAGCTGAGGAGAATCCCGTCCAGCTCCAGGCGGAAGTCGTAGTGCAGGTGGCTCGCGGCGTGCTTCTGGATCACGAAGGACAACGCGCGGCCACCGCGCTTCCCCGTTCGTCCGCGGGGCTCGGGCGTATTCCGGAAATTGCGCTTTCCGCGATAGAGCTCGAGGGGCATGAAAGTCACGTTCGCTCGTTCTCGCATGGGAGCCTATCGGCCCCGGGACCGGGCCGCTGTCGGCGCAGGACTACACTATTCCCATGAAGATCGACCGCATCGACCATATCGTGCTCACCGCGTTCGACATCGAGCGCACGCTCGATTTCTATTCCCGCGTGATGGGCATGGAGCCGATCACATTCGCCGGCGGCCGCCGTGGCCTCGCCTTCGGGCGGCAGAAGATCAACCTCCACCAAGCCGGGCGCGAGTTCGAGCCCAAGGCACTGAAGCCCGTGCCCGGTTCGCTGGACCTCTGCTTCATCACCGAGACGCCGCTCGAAGACGTGATCGCGCGCCTGAAGGAAAACGGCGTCGTGATCGTCGACGGTCCGGTGCCGAAGACAGGGGCGCTTGGCCCGATGATGTCGGTCTATTTCCGCGATCCCGACGGCAATCTCGTCGAAGTGTCGAACTACGGCGCGGCGAACGCGTGATCGTTGTTCGACGGCGACGTTTGCGCTCGCGTGAGTTCCGCGGTGCGGACGCTAACGTGATGATCTTGTAGGACTCCCGGAAGGTGGCATGCGCCGTGCGTGTAGTCGCGCACAACTCGAAACTGCCTGGCGCACGACTTCTCAGGGAGAAACCAGGTGAAAAGATCCGCTTACATGGTGCCCGTCGTCGCGGGCGTCGCCGCCGCGCTGCTGCACGTGAACTTCGCATGGCCCCAGCAATCCCCGCAGGTGACGTTCAACGGAAAGGCGCGCGACCCCGGCCCGCGCGCCGGAGCCGCGGCCTCGGGAGGTCCCGTCGCCGGCCTCACCGCGACGGAGCTCGAATACTTCGCGGCAAGCAAGGCCGATTTCGAGGATGCCGAAGACGTGGGTGATGGGCTCGGCCCGACGATGAATCTCGATTCGTGCAGCGGTTGCCACGCGCAACCCGCCTCGGGTGGCTCGAGCCCGCCGGTGAATCCCCAGGTGGCCTTCGCCACGAAGAACGGAGCTAAAAATGGCGTGCCGTCGTTCATCAAGGCGAACGGGCCCGTTCGCGAGGCGCGCTTCGTGAAGAATGCGGACGGCTCGCCCGACGGCGGCGTGCACGCGCTCTTCACGATCGCGGGACGCAGCGACATCGGCCCCGCGTGCCAGCTCGCGCAGGAGAATTTCGCCGCCGCCGTGAGCGCCGGGAACGTGACCTTCCGGATACCCACGCCGGTATTCGGCGCGGGTCTGATCGAGTCGATTCCCGACGCGACGATCGTCGCGAATGCGGCGTCGAACACGAGCTCGAAGCAGCCGCTCGGCATCGCGGGCCACCCGAACTTCCAGGTCCCCGGACGCACGGTGAGTGGCACGACCAACAACAGCGGCAACGACGGAACTGTCACCCGATTCGGCTGGAAGGCCCAGAACAAGTCGCTCACGATCTTCTCCGGCGAGGCCTACAACGTGGAGATGGGAATCTCCAACGAGCTCTTTCCGTCGGAACGCAGCGAAGTCGCCGCGTGCCAGACCGCGCCGGTTCCCAACGACTTCACCGACACGACGGCCACAACGACCACGGCGGCGCTCACCGCGGTCACGCGCTTCGCGATGTTCCAGCGCTTTCTCGCTCCGCCCACTCCGTCGCCCGACACGCCCGGCGGCTCCACATCCGTCAGCAACGGCAAGCAGCTCTTCGCGAGCACCGGTTGCGCGCTCTGCCACACGCCGACGCTGCGCACGGGAAACGCCGCCACCGTCGCGCTGCGCTACCAGAACGCCAATCTCTACTCCGACCTCGTGCTGCACGACATGGGGCCGGGGTTGGCCGATGGCGTGTCGCAGGGAGGCGCGAGCGGCAGCGAATTCCGCACCGCCCCGCTGTGGGGACTCGGGCAGCGCCTGTTCTTCCTGCACGACGGGCGTTCGTCGGACCTGCTCGACACGATCAACCAGCACGCGAGCGGCACGCAACGCCAGGGCAACGCGAGCGAGGCGAACGGCGTGGTGGGCTCGTTCAACAACCTGTCCGAGCGGCAGAAGCAGGACATCCTGAATTTCCTGCGATCGCTGTGAGCCGCGGATGAAAAAGGCCCGGGGGGCCGGGCTGGCTCATAATATGCCCCATGCCCCCCGGAAGTCCGCTCGACCTGCCCGCCCTCGCGCACATGCGCAGCGAGTACGCGCGGGCTGCGCTGGACGAGTCCCGCGTCGATCGCGACCCGGTGCTCCAGTTCGAGCTGTGGATGAACGAGGCGATCGCGGCGCGGTGCCCCGAGCCCACGGCAATGACGCTCGCCACGGTCGGCACGGCCAACCGTCCCTCGGCGCGCATCGTGCTCCTCAAGGGCGCCGACGCGAAGGGCTTCGTGTTCTTCACCAACTACGAGAGCCGGAAGGGACGCGAGCTCGCCGCGAATCCGTTTGCCGCGCTCACGTTCCTGTGGAAGGAGCTGGAACGCCAGCTGCGCATCGAGGGTCGAATCGAGAAGACGAGCGATGCGGAATCCACCGCGTACTACGATTCCCGCCCGCTGGGATCTCGCATCGGCGCCCTCGCGTCGCCCCAGAGCGACGTGCTCGAGAGCCGCGCGTGGCTCGAGAATCGCTGGGAAGCGCTCGCGAAGGAACACGGCGAGCAGCCGCCGCGCCCGGCGCACTGGGGCGGCTATCGCGTGATCCCGGACTACTTCGAATTCTGGCAAGGGCGGCAAAGCCGCCTGCACGACCGCGTCGCGTATCGCAAGGCAGGAGACGGATGGAAGATCGAAAGGCTCGCGCCCTAGCGAGGCTCGAAGACTACGTGCCCGCGGCGTCGGCCGCGGTGCCGCTCACGCCGACGGAGTTGCTCGGCGCGCTTCGCGAGGCCCTCGCGCCCTGGAAGCCCGGGACGCCATTCTGGATCTTCGCGTACGGGTCGCTCATGTGGAATCCCAAGTTCGCCTGGGACGCGCGTCACGTCGCCACGATCCGCGGATACCACCG
>DATGGI010000184.1:0-2947 GCA_035308545.1 Usitatibacter sp. | reverse complement strand
CGTGAAGCCAGGTGAGCCGCTTGCGAGGCGACGCCGGCAGTGAGTGGAAGAAGCGGATCGAATCGGCCTCGGTCGTGACGACGTCCCAGGATCCGCGGACCACGAGCATCGGAGTGTCGATGGTGCCCGGGTCGTAAGGCAGGACGCCTCGACGAGCACGCTCGATATCGAAGGCCGCACCCGTGGGGACGCGCCCGCCATATTTCTCGAGCCATCTTTCGAATTCCGCCCGCCCCATCGGAGGCTCGGGTCCCTCGGGCACGGCTGCGCTGAAGGCGGCCCACTGCGCATCGCCCGAGACTTCGATGAACGGCGGCGCGTTTTCGGGCAATGGCTCCATCGTTTCGCTCGCGACGATCGGCCCGTAGAACACGGCGCGATCGACAGCGCGGGGATTGCGCGACAACAACAGGCCCGCAGGCGCCGTGCCCCAGGAGTGAGCGATGAGCGAGAGCGATGCTTCGGGCGACCTGCGGCGAATGAAATCCAATGCCAACGCGATTTGCGCGGCCGCATCGAGCGCGCCGCCCGGCGGTGTCGCGTAGTCTCCCTCGGGGAATCGATCGGACGCGCCGTATCCCTGGAAGTCGAGACCCCACGTTTCGAACCCCGCCGCGCAGAGCTCGTCGAACCAGGATCGCCCGTCGATGCGATAGGCGGCCGATAGCGAGGTCGGAAACGTGGCGCCGTGGACCACGAGCACCGATTGCCGCGACGGGCTCCAGGGCGCCTGCCTGAAAAGGGCGAGCCGGGAACCGTCGGGACGGGTGAGGCGATGGACTTCAGTCATGCCGCCACGGTACCGCGCGCGGGCTGGGGCATGGTTCGCCGCGGGACGAATCGAACCCGGCTGTCGAATTTGCAGTCCGCCGTTCGACTAGTCAGTATCAGCCACCCCCAACGAGGAGATTCGCATGAAGTTCCTGTCCTTGGTCCGCCACGCCGAAACCGGCCAACAACCCAGCCAGCGCCTGATGGACGAAATGGGCAAGGTCATGGCCGAAATGACCAAGAGCGGCGCCCTGGTGAGCACCGCCGGCCTCACCCCCACGAAGGACGGCATCAGGATGCGCTCGAACATGGGGAAATTCTCCCAGACGGACGGGCCGTTCACGGAGACCAAGGAAGTGATCGGCGGCTACGCGATCCTCGAGGCGCCGTCGATGGCCGCGGCGATCGAGATCACGCGCAAGTTCCTCGCGGTCCACGGCAACGAGTGGAACGTCGAGTGCGAGCTGCGGCCGCTCGCGAGCCCCGAATTCGGCGTGCGCGGAGAGAGCTAAGCCGCGACCGCTTTCGCGACGCGTGGCGTCACCGGTGCGCGCAGGACATCCATCGCCGCATCGACGCCACCGCGCGCGTGGGGAACGCCCGCATCCGCGAGCGCGAGCTCGATCGCGCCGAGCGCGCCGAGCACCATGGGCTCGTTGAGATCGCCCATGTGACCGATGCGGAACACGCGGCCCTGCAGCGCCGCGAGCCCGCGGCCGAGCGCAACGCCGTAGCGATCGGAGGCGATCGTGCGAACGACGTCGGCATCGTGGCCGGCGGGGACGAGCACGGCCGTGAGTGAATCCGAAGCGTTGTCGGGATTGAGCGAATAAATCTCCGGCCCACCACCCTGCCCCCAATGGCGCACGCAGGCGCGCGTGGCGTTGGCGAGACGGCGATGGCGGATGAACACGTTCTCGAGACCTTCTTCCTCGAGCATGTCGAGCGACGTCTCGAGGCCGTAGAAGTGCGCGATGGGTGGCGTGCCGCAGAACTGCACCTGCTTGCGATTCTCGATCATCGGGCGCCAATCCCAGTAGCGGCGCGGGTTCTTCGCGTTCTGCGCCGCTTCCCACGCGCGGTCGTTGATCGCGGTGAAAGCCATTCCCGGCGGCAGCATGAGGCCCTTCTGCGAGCCGCCGATCACGAGGTCCACGCCCCACTCGTCCATGCGGAAATCGTACGAGGCGAGCGATGAGATCGTGTCCACGAGGAAAAGCGCCGGATGGCCCACGCGATTCATCGCGGCGCGCACCTCGGCCACCGGATGGCGAATGCCGGTCGCGGTCTCGTTCTGGATCAGCATCACCGCCTTGATCTCGCGCCTGGTGTCGGCCGCGAGATGCTTCGCCACCGCTTCCGGATCGATGGGGTAGCGCTCGGCCGCGGGCACCGACTCGACGTTCAATCCATAAGCTCGCGACGTATTCGCCCAGCGGTCGGCGAAGAATCCCGTCTGGCACACGAGCACCTTGTCGCCGGGAGAAAAGAGGTTCGCGACGCTCGCGTCCCAGGCGCCGTTGCCCGACGACGCGTAGGTGATGACGAAACCCTGCTTCGTCTTGAGGATGCCCTTCATGCGTTCGAGCGACCGGTCGCGGATCGCCACGAATTCCGGCGCCGTGAAGTCGATCGCCGGCCGCGCCATCGCGTTCAACACCCGCAGCGGGATGTTGGTGGGGCCGGGGTGCATGAAGAACTGGAAGCCACGCGCTGCTGTCATTGCCGCAATCTCCTGGGGTCGAGGCGAGATGATACTTCGCGGCCCGGTAGCTTGCGCAGCGCGGCCGATATGGACTAAACTTAGCTAAGTCCATGAAACCCGTCAACATCCACGAAGCCAAGACCCATCTCTCCCGCCTGGTCGAGCGCGTGCAGGCGGGCGAAGAGATCGTCATCGCCAACGCAGGAAGGCCCGTGGCGCGACTGGTGCCGATCGAAGATGCCCGCAAGCCCGTCAGGATCGGCGGCCTCAAGGCCCGCATCGCGGTGCCGGACGACTTCAATACGATATTCGAACGGGAGATCGAGGCGATGTTCGGTGGGGCGCACTCGAACACCCGGCCCAGGCGAAAGTGAGCCGGCTCCTCGTCGATACGCAGCTCCTCCTTTGGAACGTGTCCGGATCGAGGAAGCTGCCCGCGCGCGTGGCGCGCCTCTTCCGCGACGGGCGGCA
>DATGGI010000183.1:0-21088 GCA_035308545.1 Usitatibacter sp. | reverse complement strand
TCTCCTTCTCGATCATGAAGCCGCCGCGCGGCGCGGTGGCGAGCGAATGCGACAAACCCGCGTGGTTGTGGTCCCAGCTGTGGCACTCGATGGCGAGCGTTCCGCGCCGTTCCGCATCGACGAACCAGTCGTCGTTCCACCAGCGGCATCCGATGAGGCACGCGATGTCGAGCTCACGCCGCGCATCCGGCGAAACGACGGCGAACGCGGTCGCATGCAGGGAAGGTTGAACCGCCTCGCCGTGACGCGCGCGGAAATCCGCGAGGATGTTCGACAGGCTTCGCTGCGGCCCCCAGAGCGGATGCGGCATGTCGTGGAAGTCGAAGTCGGTCCCGTCGTCGAAGGAAAGCCCGACCGAGCCTTCGAGTGAGGCGAGCTCGCCGCGCGCGAGCGCCCGCGCGATCGCGGCCAGCGGCACGATGCGAAGGCCCAGCCGCGTGAGGAGCTCGACGTCTTCGTGGAATGCGACGTGATCGTTCGTCCCGTGGTCCGTCCCGGCGACGTCGGATGCATGCCAGGTGAGGATCGGCACCTTGGCCGCGCGGCGCAGCACGCCCGCTACTCCAGCCAATCCGGGTCCGGCATCTCCGAGAACACGCGGCGCAGCCCTCCGCCCCAGCGGGAGCGCAGCATCGTGAAGTAGGGATCGTTCTCGCGAATGCGATGCTGCTGGCCGATGCGCAGGCTGTCCCTGGGATACCACAAGAGGTCGATCGGCAACCCCACGGAGATGTTCGACTTCATCGTGGAGTCGAACGAGATCAGCACGCACTTGGCCGCTTCCTTGCGCGGGGTGGCCATGTTGACCACGCGGTCGAGGATGGGCTTTCCGTACTTGGACTCGCCGAGCTGGAAGTAGGGCGTGTCGTCCGTCGCCTCGATGAAGTTGCCCTGCGCGTACACGTGGAAGAGTCGCGGCGCTTCCTTGCCGATCTGTCCGCCCACCAGCAGGTTCGTCCCCGCGTCGATGTTCGATTGCGTGAGGAAGGGCGCGTCGCGCCGCTGCATCTCGCGCAGCGCGTCTCCCACCAGCGTGGCGGCGTCGTACATCGAGGCCACGCTCCAGAGCGTCTCGGTGCCATCCTGCTGCGCGGCCTGGCGATCGAGGATGTTCACCACGCCCTGGGACATCGCGAGGTTGCCCGAGGAAAGCACCACGATCACGCGGTCGTCCCTCTTCTCGAACACCCGCATCTTCGAGAAGGTCGCGACCTGGTCGACGCCCGCATTGGTGCGGGAGTCGGAGGCGAAGATCATGCCCGTGTCGAGACGGAGGGCTACGCAATAGGTCATGGGTTGCGGTCAATTCTACTCGACGAGGGTCGCGGCGAAGAACGACCGCTGGATGAGCCCCGACAGCTCCTGCATCGAGCGCAGGAATTCGGTGAGGTACTCGTGCAGGCCTTCGGCGAAGATCTCCGAGATGCGGCCGTACTGGAGCTGCGCGAGGATCTGGCCCGCGCGCCGCAGCGTTTCCCCCGACTGGTCGTTCTGCACGTGCCCGAGCGTCTCGCAGACGTGGCGCAGGCAGAAGTGCAGGCTCCGCGGGATGTCGTCGCGCAGGACCAGGAGCTCGGCGAGCTTGAGCGGCGTGATCACGTCGCGATAGACCTTGCGATAGGCCTCGAAGGCGGACACCGATCGCAGCACCGCCGACCACTGGTAGTAGTCCACGGCGCCGCCCACTTCCTTCACGCTGGGCAGGAGGATGTGGTACTTCACGTCGAGGATTCGCGCCGTGGAGTCGGCGCGTTCCATGTGCGTGCCGAGGCGCGCGAACTCGTAGGCGTCGTCGCGGTGCATGGTGCCGAAGGTCACGCCGCGGAAGAGGTGGCTTCGCTCCTTCACGCCGTCGAAGAAGGCGGAGATGCCGTGCGCGTGCATCTTCTCCTCGTCCATCTGCTGCATCTCGAGCCAGGTGGAGTTGAGGACTTCCCACATCTCGGAAGTGATGGAGCCGCGGACCGCGCGCGCGTTCTCGCGGGCCTGGCGCGCGCAGGCGTAGATCGACGACGGATTCTCGGGGTCGAGCGCCATGAAGTGCAGGACTTCCCTCGCGCAGACCTGGTTGTGGCGCCCCGAGAACGGAAAGAGCGTTCCCGTGATGTTGAGCGGCGCGAACCACTCCTGGTCCTGCAGCGCCGGCTCCTTCACGAGGAGCGACATCCGCCACGTGACATCGAGCAAGCGCGCGGTGTTCTCGGCCCGCTCCACGAGGCGGGACATCCAGTAGAGATTGGAGGCGACTCTAGAAAGCAAGGACCAAACCCCTGGAACCACAGATGAACACAGATGAACACAGATGGTTTTCGACGCCGGGCTGGATCGTGGCCATGGGCACGACGCTCTCAAGGGTTGGGGGCCATCTGTGTTTATCTGTGTTCATCTGTGGTTCCATGCCTTTCGCTAATCGACCACCCATGTGTCCTTCACCCCACCGCCCTGCGACGAGTTCACCACGAGGGAGCCTTCGCGCAGGGCCACGCGCGTGAGCCCGCCGGGAACGAAGTTCACCTCCGCGCCCGAAAGCACGTAGGGGCGCAGATCGATGTGCCGGTCGCCGAGGTCGTCGCCGATGTAGGTGGGCACGCAGGAAAGCGAGAGCGTCGGTTGCGCGATGAAGCGCCCGGGCGCATCGAGGATGCGCTCGCGATAGCGCTCGCGCTCGTCGCGGCTCGCCGTGGGCCCCACGAGCATGCCGTAGCCGCCCGAGCCCTGTGCTTCCTTCACGACCAGCTCGTCGAGATGATCGAGCACGTAGGCGAGGTCTTCGGCCTTGGATAGAAGGTATGTCGGGACATTCCTGAGGATCGGTTCTTCTCCCAGGTAGAAGCGCACCATCTCCGGCACGAAGGGATACATCGACTTGTCGTCGGCCACGCCCGTCCCGATCGCGTTGGCGAGCGTGACCCGGCCCGCGCGGTAGGCCGAGAGGAGGCCCGGCACTCCGAGCATCGAATCGGGACGGAACGCGAGCGGATCGAGGAAGTCGTCGTCGATGCGCCGGTAGATCACGTCCACCTTCTGCGGCCCCTGCGTGGTGCGCATGAAGACCGTGTTGTTGAGCACGAAGAGGTCCTGGCCTTCCACGAGCTCGATGCCCATCTGCTGCGCGAGGAACGCGTGCTCGAAATACGCGCTGTTGTGGTGGCCCGGCGTGAGAAGCACGATGGTCGGATCCTCGTTGTCGCCTTGCGCGACGCCGCGCAGCGTCTCCAGCAGGAGGTCCGGGTAGTGGTCGACGGGGCGGATGCGCTGGTTGGCGAAGAGCTCCGGGAAGAGCCGCATCATCATCTTGCGGTTCTCGAGCATGTACGACACGCCCGAGGGCGTGCGCAGGTTGTCCTCGAGGACGTAGTACTCGCCGTCGTTGTGCTTCACGATGTCCACGCCCGCCACGTGCGCATAGACGCCCCCGGGCACGTCCACGCCGACCATCTCGCGGCGGAACTGGGCGTTGTTGTTCACCATGTCCGCGGGAATGCGTCCCGCGCGGAGGATCTCCTGCCCATGGTAGATGTCGTGGAGGAACCGGTTCAGCGCGAGCACCCGTTGCCGGAGGCCCTTCCCGAGGCGCTCCCATTGCGATCCGGGGATCACGTGCGGGACGATGTCGAACGGGATCAGGCGCTCGGTTCCCGAGGCCTCGCCATAGACCGCGAACGTGATGCCGACCCGGTGGAAAAGGAGGTCGGCCGCGTGCCGGTTCTGCATGATGCGCGTCGCCGGCGTTTCCGAAAGCCACTCGGAGAACGCGGCATAGTGCGCGCGGACCCGGCGGTCCGCATCGAACATCTCGTTATAGAGAGCCTGCGAGGGCGGCATCGGAGGGATTCTGCAATCGCCGTGCCACAGGATAACAAACCGTCAAGAAAAGCCGGCCTCCGGTGCGAACCGGAGGCCGGTAAGGACCGCGTCGAATCGCCTAGGGCCGCGCCGCCACCAGGCGACCGATGACGCGGAATAGGAACCGGGAGAAGGACTCTTCCGAGGCAGGCTCGGGCTCGCACTCGACCTCGACGGGCAGCGGCAGCATCATGAACTTCACCTGGGCCAAGGCCTGGGCGCGTGCCACGGGGCGGCGGCTGGACTGGACGGGGAGGGGAGCGAGTTGCATGGAGAACATCTTCCCGCGGCAAGCCTTCCCGCCGCCCGGGACAATTCGCTCATGGACATGCCGAATTTTCGGCAAGTAAAATTGGAATGAGAGCCCCGTCCGACCGTGCTAAGCCCCTCCGCAGCCATAGACTTCGCCCCATTCGAGGGCGAGTTGCGCGCCACTTTCGGTGCGCCCCACGCCGAGCTTCCCGCCCGGGCGCTCCAGTTCGCCCGCAGCGCGACCCGGGTCGGCGCCCGCGAGGAGGCCTTCGAGCACGCGCTCGCCGTAGCGCGCCTGCTGCTGCACCAGGGCGCGGACCCGGAGACGGTCGCCGCCGCGCTCATCAGCCAGTCGATCCCCGAGCGCGAGCTGGACCTGGACGCCGTGCAGGCGGCCTTCGGCGCCGAGCTGACCGCGCTCCTGAAGGGCGTCGCGCGCGCCGGGCGCATCGAGGCGCTGAACGCATCGGTCACGGATCTCGAGCAGCTTCGCAAGATGCTGCTCGCCATCGCCGAGGACGTGCGCGTCGTGCTGATCAAGCTCGCCGAGCGCGTGGTCTACCTGCGCTCGCTCACGCGGGGCGACGATGCCGTGCGCCGCGCCGCGGGCCTGCAGACGCTGGAGCTCTTCGCGCCGCTCGCCAACCGCCTCGGCGTGTCGGACCTCAAGTGGGAGCTCGAGGATTTCTCCTTCCGCTACACCGAGCCCGAGCTCTACAAGAAGATCGCGCAGATGCTCGACGAGAAGCGCAGCGAGCGCGAGGCCTACATCGGCCGCGTGATCGGCCAGCTTCACGGGGAGCTGGACGCCATGGGCATCCCCGCGCGGATCCAGGGCCGACCCAAGCACATCTACTCCATCTGGCGGAAGATGCGCGGCAAGAACGTGGCGTTCGAACGCCTCTACGACATCCGCGCCGTGCGCGTGATCGTGGGCAACGTGCGCGAGTGCTACACGGTGCTCGGCGTGGTGCACGACCTCTGGACGCCGGTCGAGGGCGAGTTCGACGACTACATCGCGCAGCCGAAGGCCAACGACTACAAGTCGCTGCACACGGCCGTCGTCGGCCCCGAAGGAAAGACACTCGAGGTGCAGATCCGCACCGACGACATGCACCAGCACTCGGAGCACGGCGTCGCGGCCCACTGGCGGTACAAGGAGGGCGGCCGCACGGACAAGGCGTTCGACTCGAAGATCGCATGGCTGCGCCAGGTGCTCGCGTGGAAGAACGAGGTGCTCGGCGACTCGGCCGCTCCGTCGCGGCGGGCCCTCTTCGACGACACGATCTACGTGCTCACGCCCCAGGGTCGCGTGATCGACCTTCCGGCGGGCTCGACGCCGCTCGACTTCGCCTATCACGTGCACACGGACCTCGGCCATCGCTGCCGCGGCGCGAAAGTCGACGGCCAGATGGTGCCGCTCAACTACCGCCTGCAGAATGCCCAGCGCGTCGAGATCATGGCGGCGAAGCAGGGCGGACCCTCGCGCGACTGGCTCCTGCCGCAGCAGGGCTACCTGGCGAGCTCGCGCGCGCAGGCGAAGGTGCGCCAGTGGTTCCGCCACGAGGATTTCGCCAAGGACCTGGCCGAAGGGCGCGCCGCGCTCGACAAGGAGTTGCAGCGCCTCGGTGCGACGGGAGAGTCCCACGAGAAGCTCGCGCACGCGGCGGGCTTCCCGAAGCTCGACGAGTTCTACGCGGCGCTGGGGCGCGGCGAGGTCACCAACCGCCAGGTCGAGATCGCGGTGCGCGGCGAAGCGCCCGTGGTGGAAGCGCCGGCCACGCCGCACCTCGTGGCGCCTGCGACGACGAAGCCTTCGTCGGGCGTGCTCGTGCTCGGCGTGAACAACATCGCGACGATGGTGGCCAAGTGCTGCAAGCCGCTGCCGCCGGATCCCATCGTGGGATTCATCACGCGCACGCGGGGCGTCATGGTCCATCGCCAGGACTGCGTGAACATCGTTTCGCTCGAGGCTTCCCAGCGCGACCGGCTGTTGCCGGCCGACTGGGGCAAGACCGAAGGTCAAGCGCCGTTCTTCGCCGATGTCGAGGTGGTGGCGCTCGACCGCCAGGGCCTGCTGAGGGATATCACCGAGGCTATAGCCAGGGAGCGCATCAACGTGACCGCCGTGAACACGCTGTCGAAGGGATCACATGCGTTCATGCGCTTCACGCTCCAGGTGAGCAGCGCCGACGGGATCCACCGGGTGCTGCGGCAACTGAAGGACGTGCCCGGCGTGGATGGGGCGCGGCGCCTCTAGAAGAACACCAGCCGCACCTCGCGGATCGCGGTCCAGCGTTCCAGCGCGCGGGTGACGGCGGCGATCGCGATTTCGCGCGCTTCTTCCTTCGGATAGGCATACACGCCGGTCGAGATCGCGGGGAAGGCCAGCGTTGCGAGCCAATGGCGCGCCGCGAGCGCGATCGAGTTCTCGTAGCAACTCGCGAGCAGCCGCGCCTCGGCGCCACCGCATTGTCCGTAGATCGGGCCCACTGTATGGATCACGTAGCGCGCGGCAAGGCGCCCGCCGGTCGTGATCACCGCTTCGCCTGTCGGAAGCCCGTCGGGATATTCGGTTTCCCGGATGCGGCGGCAGGCCGCGAGGATCTCGGGGCCGCCCGCGCGGTGAATGGCGCCGTCGACGCCACCCCCGCCCAGCAGGCTCGAGTTGGCCGCGTTCACGATCGCGTCCACGTCCTCGCGCGTGATGTCGCCGACCTTCGTGACGATCCTCGGATTCGTGGCAGCGGCGCCCATGACTTAGAATACCCGGGTCCTTCGAATGGAGCCCGGAAACGACATGAAGAAAATCCTCGCCGCATCCTTCGCCGCGCTTGCCATCGGCTCCGTGCTGCCCGCCGTGGCCCAGGGCCTGCCCGACGCCGCCACCCAGAAGGCCATCCGCGACCAGATCCGCAGCGACCGCAAGGTGGTGGTCGAGCACAACCTGAACCTCACGGACGCCGAGGCGAAGAAGTTCTGGCCCGTGTACCAATCCTTCCAGCGCGAGCTCCAGCCCATCGAGAGCCGCTGGAATCGCGCCGCCATCGACTTCATCTCGACTTCCGAGGGCGACATGACCAACGCGAACGCGCGGCGCCTCATGGACCAGCTCACCGCGGCGGAAGAATCCGAGGCGAAGCTGCGCCGCGCCTACGTGGCCAAGTTCTCGAAGGCGCTGGGCGCCAAGAAGGCCGCGCGCTACTACCAGATCGAGTCGAAGATCACCGCCATGGAGCGCTACGACCAGGCGGGCGCGATTCCGCTCGTTCAGTAGGCCGAGGCGGAGGGTTGCGGGCGGGGCTCGAAGCTTCCGCCCAGCGCGAGGTGCAGGTTCACGAGCTGCACGAGGCGGTCGGACTGGACTCGCAGCAACGACGCGCGCGCCGCGTATAGCGTGATCTGCTGCTGTTCCACGCCGCGAAGGTCGAGCGAGCCGACCCGGTAGCGGACATTGGCGAGCTTGAGGGCCCGGTCGTTGTCCGAGACGCCCTGCGCGAGGATCTTCTCGCGGTCGGCGGCGGAGGCGCCCGCGGCGAGCGTTCCCTCCACTTCATTGAAAGCGCGCATTCCGACCTTGCCGTAGTCGGCCACGGCGGCGCGTTGCTCCGCGGTCCTCGCATCGACTTGCGATTGCAGCAGCCCGCCGAGGAAGAGCGGCTGCGTGAGCGAGGCGCCAACGCTCGCGATGGGATTGTTGCGTTCCTGGAGCACGAAGAGCTCGGAGTTCACCGAGGTGTAGTTGCCGGTGAGCTTGATCGTGGGCAGGCGCGCGGCTTTCGCCTCCTGCGTGCGGTAGAACGCGGCCGCGACGCGGCGCTCCGCGGCGACCACGTCGGGACGGCGCTCGAGCAACTCCGAGGGCACGCCGGCGGGCGTGTCGCCGGGATACGCCGGCAGCGCGTCGGCGATCGTGACGGACGCCGCGGGGTAGCGCCCGACGAGCACCTCGAGGGAACGCAACGCGCTGGTATAGGTGAAGTCGAGACTGCGCGCCGTATCGCGAAGGGATTGAACGCTCGCGTCGATCAGTGCCACGTCGTATTCGTCGCCGTTGCCGACGCGCAGGCGATCGCGCGAGAGCGATGCGAGCTTTTCAGCCGACGTGAGCGAGGATTGGGCGAGCGCCTTCTGCTGGCCCGCCTCGATGGCGAGGAACCAGCTCTTGGCGACGAGCGCGGCGATCGATTGGCGCGCATATTCGGTGTCGAGTTGCGTGGACACGAACTGCATCTCGCTCGCCTTCGCCGCCGAACGCACGCGGCCCCACAAATCCAGCTCCCACGAGGCGAAGAGCCCGACGCCCTCGAGGCCGGAGGAATCTCCGCTCATCTTTCCGCCGCCGCGCGCGAGCAGGCTCACCTGCGGATAGATCGGTGACTTCACGCCGGCCAATTGCGCCGCCGCGACATCCACGCGTGCCGCCGCGATGCGAAGGTCGGAGTTGTACGCGAGCGCCTCTTTCACGAGCGCGTCGAGCCGCGGGTCGTTGAGTGTCGCGAGCCAGTTGTCGGCGACTCCGCCGGGCGCGCCGGGCGAAGCCCAGTTCGCCGGCGGCGCGGCGTTCGGAACCGCTTCCTTCAGCGAATCTTCGCGCGCCGGCGGATCCTGGAGCGCGCAAGCGCTCAAGGCAAACGCGGCGACGGCGAAGGCCCAGAGGTTGGGGGCTCGCATCGTGTCAGTGCAGCTTGAGGACCAGGTAGTTCGTGTACGAACCCACGCGGATGATCACCTTGCGCAGGATGTGCAGGAACGCCGCGTGCTCGGTGTATATGGCCGCATCGCCGGAGGCGCCGCTCGCGAGGAAGAGCTCCTTGTCGCGATCGGCGACGTCGAACTTCACCGCGAAGCGCTGTTGCGCCGGGCCGATCGTCGTGGCGGTGGGAAGCTGGCCGTTCGCCTGGATCTGCCCGGTGCCCGAGGCCCAGACGACCGAATTGACCTTGCCTTTCACGATGCGGCCGGGATACGTCTCCAGCGCGAACTCGGCCTCGTTGCCCGGCTCGACCTGGTGCAGCTCGTTCTGTCGATAGAGCGCGATGACAGTTCCGCCCGTCTCGACGAGCGTCATCACCGGCGCGAGCGGAATTCCCGCAACGAAGCCGCCGGGACGAAGCTGGAGGTTGATCACGTAGCAGTCGCAGGGCGACCGCGTCGTGGTCTGGTCGAGGTCCCATTTGGCGCTTTCGAGCTGCGCGCGGATCTGGGCGACGCTCGCATATTCGCCATCGACCTTCGCGCCCAGCTTCTGCTGCACTTGCTCGCGGGCCGCACTCGCCTGGTCGGCACCGGAGCGGGCCACCGCCTCGGCGCTGCGCACGTTTTCCAACTGGCCGCCCAGCTCGGCGAAATTGGCCTCGGCCTGCTCGAGCTCGAACTTCGAGCCCGCGCCGGTGGAGACAAGCTCCCGGTACTGCTCGACGCGCTTCTTCCCGAGCTCGTACTTCGCGTTCACCTCGCTCACCCGTGCCGTGGCTTGCGCGATCGCGCTCTTCGACGATGCGACGCTCGCGTTGGCGCCCTTCAACTGTTCTTCAAGCTCGCGTTGCTGCGCCTGCGCGCTCGCGAGCTGCGCCGTGAGCGTGTTCACCTGGAGCTGGTAGGGCGTGGGATCGATCCTGAAGAGCACGTCGCCCTTCTTCACGGGGCGGTTGCCTTCCTCGACCGCGACCTCGATCACGCGGCCTTTCACCTGGGAAACGATGGGGATCGTGTACTTGTAGACGCGAAGGTCCGAGGACGAGGGCGCCACCACGTTCAGCGTGAGGATCATCACGGTGAGCGCGACGATCGGGATGATGACAACCGTGACCTGCGAGTAGATGTTCCACGGCAGCCACTTCATCTTGATGAAGACGAACCATACGAAGAACGAGTAGATGCCTAGGAGGAGGATGTCCATCTCAGGCCTTTCCCTCCGCGGCCTTCTCGGCTTCGGCCTCCGGCTTCAGGGAATCCAGGTCCGCCTTCAGCTGCTTCAGGTTCGGCGGCAGCGCGCCCGAGGCCGCCATCATGTCCAGCTCGGAGCGCAGGTGCGCGATCTCTTCGCGCAGGAGCGTCCCGGACCTCGCCTTCTCGCCCATCTCCTCGTGCCAGGTTTCGGCCTTGTCCGTCCCGTAAGCCATGCGGTGCATCACCGGTTTCGTGTACGCCCAGAGCCACGCGAGGGGCCAGAGCAACCCGCCGAAGAAGAGGGAAAGGATGCAGAGCGTCTGGATCGCCGCCGTCTGCGGATGGTGGCGCTTCTCGGCGATCACCTCCGGGAGCACGTGGACGATCCAGAACACGACGATCACCACGACCGGCACGACGATCAGGACGATGATCGCGATGATGTCGGCCATGGTGTCCAACGCATCGCCCGAGAGGAGCGAGGCTCGCGCAGGAAGGATCGCCATGGAAACCACGATCGCGAGGAGGGCTCGCGACGTCGAACGCAGAATCCCTGGAAGGCTCATGGCGAACGAGGAGAGTGGGGCTTGGCCGATTGTAACTGCCAAGCCTTTAGAATAGCGATCTACCTTTAGTCCTATCCCCGTGAACACACGTCCCGCACGCCTCGTCCTCAAGCCCGGACGGGAAAAATCGCTTCGCCATCGCCATCCGTGGATCTTCTCCGGCGCCGTCGAGAGCGTCGAAGGCGATCCCGCGAAAGGCGACACGGTGACTGTCATCGGGAAAGACGGCGCCTTCCTCGCCTGGGCCGCGTACTGTCCCGACTCGCAGATCCGGGCGCGCGCGTGGTCATTCGACGCGAAAGACACGATCGACGAAGCGTTCCTTCGCTCGCGGCTCAAGGCGTCGATCGACCGCCGCGGCGCGCCGTCGGGTGGGGACGACGCGATGCGCCTCGCGCATGGAGAATCCGACGGATTGCCGGGATTGATCGCCGACCGCTATGGCGACACGATCGTGGTGCAGATCCTTTCTGCCGGCGCGGAGAAATGGCGCACGCTTTGGGCGCCGCTCCTCGCCGATCTCACGGGCGCGAAGGCCGTCTACGAGCGAAGCGACGTCGAGGTGCGCGTGCTCGAAGGTCTCCCGCCGCGAACCGGAGCGCTGCTCGGCGAAGTGAAGGGGCCGGCGCGAATCCGGGAGGCGGGAATCGCCTACGACGTCGATGTCGTGGGCGGCCAGAAGACCGGCTTCTACCTCGACCAGCGCGACAACCGCGCGCTCGCCGGATCGCTCGCATCGGGACGCGACGTGCTCAATGCCTTCTGCTACACGGGCGGGTTCACACTTTCCGCGCTGAAAGGCGGCGCGAAGCACGTGACGTCGCTCGATACATCCGACGAAGCACTCGCCCTCGGGCGCCACAATGTCGAGATCAATTCGCTCGACGGTTCGCGCGCGGAGTGGCTCGCGGCCGACGTGTTCTCGCAACTGCGCAAGTTTCGCGACCAGAACCGCAAGTTCGGCCTGATCGTGCTCGATCCGCCGAAGTTCGCGCCGACGGAGAAGCACGTGGCCAACGCGGCGCGCGCATACAAGGACATCAACCTCTGGGCGATGAAGCTGCTCGCGCCCGGCGGGCACCTCCTCACCTTTTCATGCTCGGGCGCGGTGAGCGCGGACCTCTTCCAGAAGATCGTCGCGGGCGCCGCCGCCGATGCGCGCGTGGACCTGCAGATCCGCGGGCACCTGGGGCCTTCGGCGGACCACGCGGTGTCGATTCATTTCCCCGAGGGGGAATACCTGAAGGGCCTGTGGCTGCAGGCGTCGTAGGCCTGTCTTTGGTCCGCCGTTTCGAGTAAAATTACGGGCTCGAATCCCTAGGCGCGTAGCTCAGCTGGTTAGAGCACCACCTTGACATGGTGGGGGTCGTTGGTTCGAGTCCAATCGCGCCTACCATTTCCTTCCGCCGTTTCTTCCCGCTGTAGGACAACCGCACCTCCAAGGTTGCGGGTTCAGCCTACATCTTTGTGGCCACCACCCCGGTAACTTGCCCATATCGACCACGGGATGGTGGGAGTCTATTGTGAATATCGCCCTCAAGAGTGCCTTCGCCGCGGCAGGCCTGGTTTTCGCCGCGAGCGCTTCGGCCCAGATCACGTTCTACGAGAACGACAACTTCCACGGCCGCAACTTCACGACAGATCGGCCGATCAACAACTTCGAGCGCTTCGGTTTCAACGACCGCGCCTCTTCGGTCGTCGTGACCCACGACCGCTGGGAAGTCTGCGAGGACGCGAACTTCGGCGGACGCTGCGCCGTCCTTCGTCCCGGCAACTATCCGAACCTCTCGTCGCTGGGGATGAACAACCGCATCTCATCGGTGCGCCAGGTGGGCCGCAATGCCCGCGTCGAGGACGAGCGCTACGCGCCCGCTCCCGTCGACTATCGCCGCCGCGACAATGAGCGCCTTTACGAAGCGAACGTGACCTCCGTCCATGCCGTCGTCGGTCCGCCCGAGCAGCGTTGCTGGGTCGATCGCGAGCAGGTTCAGGATCGCGGCCATCCGAACGTCGGCGGCGCGGTCGTCGGCGCCGTGATCGGCGGCATCATCGGACACCAGATCGGCAACGGGCGCGGCAACGATCTCGCCACCGCCGGTGGCGCTGTAGCCGGCGCGGCCGTGGGTTCCAACGTGAACCGCGACAACGGTGGCACGTATACGCAGGACGTCCAGCACTGCTCGACGGTGCAGAACGACACTCCCGCGTACTGGGATGTCACGTACGTGTTCCGCGGGCTCGAGCATCGCATGCAGATGACCGCTCCTCCGGGACCCACCGTGACGGTCAACGAGCATGGGGAGCCCAGGGCATGAGCATCCTCGTCCTCACTCCGCTCATCGCGTTGATCGCCGGCATCCTGATCCTGGTCATGCCGCGGCTGCTGAACTACATCGTGGCCGTGTACCTGATCGTGATCGGACTCGTTGGCCTGTTCGGCAACGGCACCATGCACCTTCACTGACAAGGAGAACACCAATGTTGAAGAAATTCCTCGCGCCGCTCCTGGCGGCCGCATTCCTGGCGAGCTCGATGGTCGCGCTCTCCGGGTGCAACACGATCGAAGGCGCCGGCAAGGACGTCGAGCAGGGCGGCAAGGCGATCAAGGACGAAGCGCGGGAGCATAAGGACCACGACTGACCGGTTCCGCGGTGAAGCCCGTGGACCCGGAGAACAACGACAAAACCTCCGGGCCTTCGCGACGGCGCCGCGAGCCGAAAGCAATCGGGATCGGCATCCTTGCGGGGATCGCCGTGGTGGCCGCGCTCTATCTCGGGCGCGGTTTCCTTGTGCCGTTGCTGATCGGGATCCTTGCAAGCTACGCGTTGCGGCCGGTCGTCGATTGGCTGAATGCTCGCCGGATTCCGCGCGTCATCGGCGCGACCCTGGTGATGGCCGTCGTTGTCGTGGGCCTGGCGTGGGCGATGTATTCGCTCCAGAACGTCGCGACCTCGATGATCGAGAAGCTGCCCGAGGCCGCGCATACGATCCGCGAGCACGTTCGCGACACGCTCGGTAACGGACCCACCGCGATCCAGAACATCAAGGCCGCGGCGGCCGAGCTTCAGGGCGCGGCGAACGAAGCGGCCGCGAACCACGCTCAGGCGAAGGCACCCGCCAACAGCGCCTCACCGCCCACCACGTCGGACACGTGGTTGCGCGACTTCATGCTGGCGCAGTCGGCGCTCCTGCTCGAGGTCGTGGAGAATGCGCCGGTCGTGCTGTTGCTCACGTATTTCCTGCTGGCCTCCGGCGAGCACTTCCGTTCGAAGGTCACGAAGATCGTGGGTCCTTCGCGCGAGCGCAAGAAGGACGTGCTGCGGATCCTCGACGAGATCGACGTGCAGATCCAGCGCTACCTGATCGTGACGCTCGTCACCAACGGCTTGATCGCCATCCTGACGGCGCTCGCGTTCCTCGCGCTCGGAATGGAGCAACCGACGACCTGGGGCGTGGCGGCGGGCGTGCTGCACTTCATTCCCTATCTCGGCGAGCTGATCCTCGCGGTGGCGAGCGGCATCGCCGCATTCATCCAGTTCGGAACGGTTTCGAGCGCGCTCGCCGTCATGGCGGCCGCGTACGCGGTATCCCTCGTCGTGGGGCTGGGGATCGCGACGTGGCTCCAGAGCCGGCTGGCGCGAGTAAATGCCGCGGTTCTCTTCATCGCGCTGCTGTTCTTCGGCTGGCTCTGGGGGATCTGGGGCCTGCTGCTGGGCGCGCCGCTGGTCGCCATCGCCAAGGTGATCTGCGATCGCGTCGATTGGCTGAGGCCCGCCGGTGAACTGATGGGGCCATAGCGGGTCCAAAACCCCTAGAGCGGGGAAGTCCTCAAAAGAATGCGAGAAAAAGCTCTGCCGCCCATGAAATTCCCGGACCTGAGCGCAAGCGGGTCGAGGCTGCTCGAAAGAGCGCGCGGCGTCGCTGCACGCCTCGGATACACCGATCCGCTCCGCAAGTACGCCGGCGAAGAGGCTCCGTTGCGATTGGAGCTCTTCAACGCCGACCAGATGGAACGCCACGGCCGGCAACTCGCGCTCGCGCATCGCGTCGCGCGAGGCCGCCACCGCGACCGCCTCCTCGGGCGCCTGGCGGAGAACGAGGACGTGCTCACCGACGTGTGCGCGCTCGTGACGGAGGCGGTGAGCTCGAATCATCGCATCACGCCCGCGGCCGACTGGCTGCTCGACAACTTCCACCTGATCGAAGAGCAGGTTCGCACCGCAAAGGCGCACCTGCCGAAGGGATACAGCCGCGAGTTGCCGCGCCTCGCGCGCGGACCGTCGGCGGGCCTGCCTCGCGTCTACGACCTGGCCTTCGAGGTGATCGCCCACGGCGATGGCCTCGTGGATGCCGAGATCCTTTCGCGCTTCGTGGCGAGCTACCAGGCGGTCGCTCCGCTCACGGTGGGCGAGTTGTGGGCGATCCCGATCATGCTGCGCCTGGCGTTGATCGAGAACCTGCGCCGGGTCGGCGTGCGCATCGCGGCCGGCTCGATCCACCGCAACCGCGCCGGCGCGTGGGCGGACCGGATGATCGAGGTGGTCGTCGAGGATCCGAAGAGCCTTATCCTCGTGGTCGCGGACATGGCGCGCTCCAATCCGCCGATGGTGAGCTCCTTCGTCGCGGAGCTTGCGCGGCGCCTTCAGGGTCAGAGCATTCCGCTCGCGCTGCCGCTCACGTGGATCGAGCAGCGCCTCGCCGAGGACGGATCCACGATCGAGGAGCAGGTCCAGGCGGAAACGCAGGAACAGGCCCGCGACCAGGTCTCCATCGGCAACACGATCGGCAGCCTGCGCTTCCTGGGCGCGATGAAGTGGCGCGACTTCGTCGAGACGATGAGCGTCGTGGAGCAGAAGCTGCGCGAGGATCCCGGCGGATTCTATGACCGCATGGACTTCACGACGCGCGATCGCTACCGCCACGTGGTCGAGGAGATCGCGAAGGCGAGCTCCATGGCGGAGGTCGACGTGGCGCGCAAGGCGGTGCAGCTCGCGCACGCGAGCGCGGCGGGCGCGGGCGACGGCGATGACGACCGGAAGTCCCACGTCGGCTTCTATCTCATCGACAAGGGGCGGCCGCTCCTCGAACGCGCGGCGCAGGTGAAGCCCAGCCTCCTCGAAGGGTTGCGCCGGGTGTGGCAGCGCGCCGCGGTGCCGCTCTACGTGGGAGGGATCGCGACGATCACGGGCGCGATCACGCTCGTCCTCCTGCTCGCGGCCGTTCACGAGGGAATCGAGGACGAAACCCTCATCGCGTTGGGCGCGACACTCCTCGTCGCGACCAGCCAGTTCGCCGTGGGCATGGTGAACTGGATCGCGACGCTGCTATTGGTGCCGCACGCGTTGCCGAGGATGGATTTCTCGCGCGGCATTCCGGAGCAATCGCGAACCCTGGTGGTGGTCCCCACGTTGCTGGTGAGCCCCGCGAACGTCGAGAGCCTCGTCGAAGCGCTCGAGGTGCGCTACCTCGCCAACCGCGACGAGCACCTGCAGTTCGGCCTGCTCACGGATTTCCAGGACGCGCGCGAAGAGCACATGCCCGGAGATGCTGCGCTGCTCTCGCTGGCACGCGAACGCATCGAGGCGCTGAACGAGAAGTATGGAGGCGCGCCCGGGTTCTTCCTCTTCCACCGGCCCAGGCGCTGGAATGGCCGGGAACGCGCCTGGATCGGCCGCGAGCGAAAACGCGGCAAGCTCGAGGACCTGAACCGGCTCCTGCGCGAAGGCGGCGAGGATCGCTTCTCGCTCATCGTCGGCGATACCTCGGTGCTGCCGGGCGTGAAGTACGTCATCACGCTCGATACCGACACGCAGCTCCCGCGCGACTCCGCGCGGCAGTTCGTCGCGGTGATGGCGCATCCGCTGAATCGACCGTGCTTCCGCGAGGACAGCGACCGCGTGGTCGAGGGCTACGGCATCCTGCAGCCGCGGGTCGGCGTGAGCATCGAAAGCGCGAGCCGCTCCTGGTACGCGCGCATGCACGCGGGCGATCCCGGAATCGATCCATACACGCGCGCGGTTTCCGACGTCTACCAGGACGCGTTCGGCGAAGGCTCGTTCATCGGCAAGGGAATCTACGACGTCGACGCGTTCCGTCGCGCGCTGGGAAGCCGCCTACCCGACGATCGCATCCTCAGCCACGACCTCATCGAGGGCTGCTACGCGCGATCGGGTCTGCTGAGCGATGTGCAGCTCTACGAGGAATACCCGTCGCGATACTCCGAAGACATCAGCCGCCGGCACCGCTGGATCCGCGGCGATTGGCAGATCGCGGGATGGCTGATGCCCTCGGTGCCGGGACCGGAGCGCAAGCGCTTCGCGAATCCGTTGTCGGCGCTTTCGCTCTGGAAGATCTTCGACAACCTGCGGCGAAGCCTGGTGCCGGTGGCGTTGACCTCGCTGCTCGTTCTGGCGTGGACCGTGCTCGGCCGCGCGGAGCTGTGGACCCTCGTGGTCCTCGCCATCGTGTTGCTGCCCTCGGCGAGCGCGACGGGCCTCGAGCTGCTTCGCAAGCCCCGCGACGTCCTGCTGCGCGAACACGTGGCGGAAACGGCGCGCCTGGCCGCGCTGCAGGCGGCACAGGCGGTGACCACGCTCGCGTTCCTTCCGTTCGAGGCGACCGTGAACCTCGATGCGATCATGCGCACGTCGTGGCGCATGCTCGTTTCGCGCCGCCACCTTCTCGAATGGAGTCCCTCGGCGCTCAGCCAGCGGGCGAGGTCGATGTGGATCGCCCCAGTGACCGCGATCGGCCTCGCTGCGATCCTCGGGCTCACGGACTCGCTCGCGCTGGAGGCCGCGGCGCCGGTGCTCCTGTTGTGGGCGGTCTCGCCGGCGATCGCGTGGTGGATCAGCCGCCCGCTCGTCCGCCGCGAGGCGAGACCCACGACGGAGCAGGCGCTTTTCCTGCGAACGCTCGCGCGCAAGACGTGGGCGTTCTTCGAGACCTACGTCGGCGAGGAGGACCACTGGCTCCCGCCCGACAACTTCCAGGAGCATCCCTTCCCGGTCGTGGCCCATCGAACGTCGCCGACGAACATGGGCCTGTCGCTGCTCGCGAACCTCGCCGCCTACGACTTCGGTTTCATTCCGGCCGGGCAATTGCTCGAACGCACCCGCAACGCGCTGGACACGATGGCCACGCTCGAGCGCCACGAGGGCCACTTCCTCAACTGGTACGACACGCAGTCGTTGAAGCCCCTTCCGCCGCTGTATGTGTCGGCGGTCGACAGCGGAAACCTCGCCGGGCACCTGATGACGTTGCGACCCGGGCTGCTCGAAGTGCTCGACGACCGGGTCATCGAGCCGCGATGGTTCGACGGCCTCGCCGATACGGTGCGCGCGCTCACGGAGGCGGCCGGCGCGGCCGTGCCGCCTTCGCTCGTTCGCCTCGGACGGGACCTCGAGTCCGCGCACGATTCCCGTCCCGCCACAGTCGCCTCCGTGAGGCAGTGGCTCGATCGAATCGCGGCGACCGCGGATGAGGCCACGACCGCGGTCGCGAACGCGCCGACGGCCGATTCCACTTTCTGGTTCCAGGCGCTCGCCCGCCAGTGCAAGGCGTTGCAGGACGAGATGGCGTTCCTTTCCGCGCCCGACACGATCGCGATTCCCACGCTGCGGGAGCTCGCGGCGCTCCAACCCGTCGGTCCCGCGTCCGCGCGAGTGGCCGAGATCGAACGCCTCGCGATGCAATGCGACGAGCTTGCGAACATGAGCTACGGTTTCCTCTACGACGAGGCGCGCCACCTGCTCGGCATCGGATACAACGTGACCGAGCGCCGGCTCGACGCGAGCCGTTACGACCTGCTCGCCTCCGAAGCGAGGTTCTCCACGTTCGTCGCCATCTCGCAGGGACAGTTGCCGCAGGAGAGCTGGTTCGCGCTGGGGCGCCGCCTCACGACGGCGGGTGGCCGGCCCGTGTTGCTGTCGTGGAGCGGCTCGATGTTCGAGTACCTGATGCCGATGCTGGTGATGCCCACGTACGACAACACGCTTCTCGACCACACCTGCCGCGTCGCCGTGGACCGGCAGATCGCATACGGAAAGCGGCGGAGCGTGGCATGGGGCGTCTCGGAATCCGGCTACAACTCGGTCGACGCGAGCCTCAACTACCAGTATCGCGCCTTTGGCGTGCCCGGGCTCGGATCGAAACGCGGCCTCGCGGAGGACCTGGTCGTCGCTCCCTACGCGTCCGCGCTCGCGCTGATGGTGCTTCCCGAGGAGTCGTGCGCGAACCTCCAGCGGCTTTCGGCGGAAGGCCTCTCGGGGAGGTTCGGCCTCTACGAGGCGATCGACTACACGCCCGCGCGAGTGCCCCGCGGGCAAGCGGGTGCCGTGGTGCGATCCTTCATGGCGCATCACCAGGGAATGATCCTGCTCTCCCTCGACCACGCGCTGCGCGGCCGGCCGATGCAACGGCGTTTCGAATCCGATCCGCTGTTCAAGGCGAGCCTGCTGCTCCTGCAGGAGCGCGTCCCGAAAGCCGGGACGCATTACTCGCTGCCGGGAGGTCTCGCCACCGTTCGCGCGAGCTCGGGAGGTCCCGAGACGCCGGTTCGCGTCTTCAACAGCCCCGACACGCCGATTCCCGAGGTGCAGCTGCTGTCGAACGGCCGCTACCACGTGATGGTCACGAGCGCGGGCGGAGGCAGCAGCCGGTGGAAGGACCTCGCGATCACGCGCTGGCGCGAGGACGGCACTTGCGACAACCGCGGAACGTTCTGCTACCTGCGCGACGTGGCGAGCGGCGAGTTCTGGTCGACGGCGCACCAGCCGACCGTCAAGCGCTCCGCGCAGTACCACGCGATCTTCACCGAAGCCCGCGCAGAATTCCGGCGGCGCGACGACGACATCGAGGCGCACACGGAGATCGTGGTCTCGCCGGAGGACGACATCGAGCTGCGCCGTGTCCGCATCACGAATCATTCACGCATGCGGCGCACGATCGACGTCACGAGCTATGCGGAGGTCGTGCTCGCGCCGGCCGCGGCCGACGAGCTGCATCCGGCCTTCAGCAACCTCTTCGTGCAGACCGAGATCGTCGACGCGCGGCAGGCGATCCTCTGCACGCGGCGGCCGCGCTCGAGCCAGGAAGTGCCGCCGTGGATGTTCCACCTGATGGCGGTGCACGGCGCCGAGTCGCGCGCCGTCTCCTACGAGACCGATCGCATGCGTTTCGTCGGAAGGGGGCGCACTCCGGCCGATCCGCAGGCGATGACCGATGTGGAGCGGCTCTCGGGCACGCAGGGCTCGGTCCTGGATCCGATCGTCGCGATTCGACATCGCATCGTCCTCGATGCGCACCAGACCGCCACGGTCGACATCGCATCGGGCATCGCCGACACGCGTGACGCGGCGCTCGGCCTCGTCGCGAAATACCGGGATCGACACCTCGCCGATCGCGTGTTCGATCTCGCCTGGACGCACGGGTGGGTGACGCTTCGCCAGATCAACGCGACGGAGTCCGATGCGCAGCTCTATGGCCGCCTCGCGAGCGCCGTCATCCATTCCAATCCATCGTTGCGTGCGGAGCCGGGCGTGCTCTCGCGCAACCGGCGCGGCCAGTCGGGATTGTGGGGCTACTCGATCTCCGGGGACCTCCCGATCGTCCTGCTGCAGATCGGCGACTCGGAAAACATCGACCTGGTTCGCCAGCTCGTGCAGGCGCACGCGTACTGGCGGCTGAAGGGGCTGGTCGTCGACCTCGTGATCTGGAACGAAGACCGCGGCGGATACCGCCAGGTCCTCCAGGACCAGGTGATGGGTCTCATCGCGGCGGGCCTCGAGGCGCACTCGATGGATCGGCCCGGCGGGATCTTCGTGCGGCGCGCCGAGCAGATCTCGGACGAGGACCGCATCCTCTTCCAGTCGGTCGCGCGCGCGATCTTCACGGACCGGCGCGGAAGCCTCGCCGAGCAGGTCGCGCGGCGTGCAACCGTCGAGGCGCGGATTCCGCGTCTTGCGCCCGTGCGAAACGATCGCGTCGAAGCGCAGACCCCCGCGCGGCCCGCGCGCGAGGTGATCCTCGGCAACGGCCTCGGCGGATTCGCGCCCGACGGATCCGAGTACGTGATCACGATGGAGCAGGGCGAGTCGACGCCGGCGCCGTGGAGCAACGTGCTCGCGAATCCGGAATTCGGGACCGTGGTCTCGGAAAGCGGCAGCGCGTATTCGTGGAACGAGAACGCCCACGAATTCCGCCTCACGCCGTGGCACAACGACCCCGTGAGCGATTCGTCGGGCGAGGCATTCTACATTCGCGACGAGGAATCGGGCCGCTTCTGGTCGCCCGCGCCGTTGCCGTGCCGCGGGACCGGCCGTTACGTCACGCGCCACGGTTTCGGCTACAGCGTCTTCGAGCACGATGAAGACGGCATCGAGTCGGATCTGTCCGTTTTCGTGGCTGCCGACGCGTCGGTGAAGTTCTCGGTGCTGAAGATGCGCAACGTCTCGGGACGGCCGCGGCGCCTTTCCGCGACCGCATACGTGGAATGGGTCCTCGGCGACCTGCGCGCGAAGACGGCGACCCAC
>DATGGI010000182.1:0-19628 GCA_035308545.1 Usitatibacter sp. | reverse complement strand
GCCGTGCACGGCGCCGGAGCTGCCGCCGTAGCCGGTGATGTCACCCGCCTCGTAGGCCGCCGAAGGCGTCTGGTCCAGGTTCTCGCGGCGCAGGTCCACACCGATCGCGCCCGCAAGCGGGCCCGCGGCCATCTGCATCAGCTCGCCGGAGATCTTGCCGTTGAGTGCGCTCGTCTTGGACTGGCCGGTGAACACGTCCTGGTTGTAGCCGGCCCCGGAGTTGAGTGCGTTCGCCTGATCCTGCGGCAGGGCGCCGACGACGTTGAAGTTGCCGCTGTTGAGCATCGGCAGCAGCTGCGAATACAGGAAGAAGCCGCCGTTGGTGTGCTCGACTACCTTGCCCTGGGAGTACGAGTACGACACGTCGGCATCCCAACGCGAGGCGATCGTGCCCTTGATGCCGGCCGTGACCTGGTAGCCGGTGTTGGTGTCGGTCGTGTCGCGCTGGCCGAGCGGGGTGGTCCGCCAACGCACGTTCAGCGGCGTGCCATCCACACCGGCCGCGATGGCCTCGGCGTGCGGATAGTACTGGCTGGTGGGCTGCAGGAGGACGGTGGCGAGGTTGTCGCCGGTCGGGCCCCAGGTGATCGCGTTCGAGATCGGCGTGCCCTGGATGATGAAGCGGTTCTTGTCCTGGCTATAGAGTCCCGTGCCGTAGAGCTGCCAGTCGCTGTTGAGCTGGAACTTGCCCTGCACGAAGAAGTTGGCGAGCTTGTCGTCCGGGATCGATTGCACGCCTGGTTGCCCGGACGGGTCGAAGAAGCAGCCGCCCAGCAGAGGAACGTAGACGTTGTTCTCGAGGTGCGGGCCGCAAGTCCCGTTATTGGTTCCGAGGCCCGTCGAGCCGAGGATGTGGATGCCGCCGGTCGTGATGTTGCCCGGGTAGGTGTTGGACGAACCCGCGAAGCCACCGAGGTTCAGGAAGCGGTTGGTGGAGTCGTTGGAGAAGTTGCGATCCACCTGGTCCAGCGGCTTCTGCTCCATGTAGGACGCGCTCGCGAAGACGTTGTAGCGGTCCTTGTTCAAGTCGCCGAAGCCCAACGAGGCGTCGATCTTCTCCTGCTTGCCGCCGCCGCTGCGGGTGGGCATCCCGTAATAGACATTCACTTCACCGCCGCGGTAATCCGAGCGCAGGATGAAGTTGATCACGCCCGCGATCGCATCCGAGCCGTACACCGCCGAGGCGCCGTCCTTCAGCACTTCCACGCGCTCGATCGCCGAGAACGGGATGATCGCGAGGTTCACGCCCTGCACGCCCTGGATCTCGCCGGCGAAGCCGTTCACGCGCTTGCCGTTGATCAGCACCAGCGTGTGGCCGCCCTGCAGGCCGCGCAGGTTCGCCGTCTGGGCCGACAGCGTCGTCGCACCGATCGTGCTCGTGAGCGCCACGCTGCCCATCGAGTTGTTCGCCGAGATGAGCTGCAGCAGCTCCATCGGCGAAGTCGCGCCACTCTTGTCGATCTCGTCACGCGAGATCACCGTCACCGGCAGCGCGCTTTCCCCTTCCACGCGCTTGATGCTCGAGCCCGTGACCTCGATGCGCTCCTTGGCCGCGGGCTTGCTCTGGTCAGTTTGTTGGGCGGATACGGGCAGCGATGCGACACCCGCCGCGATGCCCGCGCCCAGTACTTGCAGCAGGGCAATAGAAAGCTTCGTCATTCTTGGATTCATTTCTGAAACCCCCAGGTAGTTATAAAATTTTAGGAAAAACAGAGACTTGCTATGGGAGGATTGCGTCTGTTTTGAGATCCTTTTTTAGAGCCTGATGACACCTGCGGGATAATAGCGACCGAGATTGGAGTTGACCAACAATTCTTGTGCGAGTGTTGTGTTTTCGCAACAAGCCCCCAAATTGGATTGGAAATGGTGTACGCGCGAGCGGGCCGGCTGGGAACGGTGCCGGACGGGCCTCCGGAGGCCCGCCAAGTTGGGGGTAAGAGGCGATTCGTGATAAGATTTCGGGGTTGCAAAAAGCAGATGGGCCTCGGCCCATTTTTTGTTTGTGAAATCGGTCTTGGAGCGCGAAGCGTGGATTCGCCGGGCGCTGGAAGGCCTCGGTTATGAGCTCGTCGACCTCGAGTCGTCGCGTTCAGGGCTGCTGCGGGTCTTCATCGATACGCCGAACGGAATCACAGTCGAAGACTGCGCGCGCGTGAGCAATCACCTGACGCGGGCGTTCGTCGTCGAGGGCATCGAATACGAGCGTCTCGAAGTCTCGTCGCCGGGCCTGGACCGGCCGCTCAAGCGCATCGAGGACTACCAGCGCTTCGCGGGACGCGAAGCGAGCGTGAAGCTCAAGTTGCCGCGCGACGGCCGCCGGCGCTTCGAGGGAAAATTGGAGGGCGTCGAGGACGGCAAGATCATCCTCGATGTCGAAGGACAGCGGTATCGGCTCGCGATCGAGGAAATCGACCGCGCCCGCCTGGTACCGGACGTGTGAAGGGCTTGGAGGCTAGTTCATGAGCAGGGATCTTCTTCTTCTTGTCGATGCGCTGTCGCGCGAAAAGAACGTCGCGAAGGACACGGTGTTCCTCGCGCTCGAGCTGGCGCTCGCCTCGGCGACCAAGAAGCGTTTCAGGGATGAGGTTGATGTCCGCGTCGAAATCGACCGCGAGACCGGCGAATATCACGCATTCCGCCGGTGGACAGTCGTGCCCGACGAGGAGCACGAGGAGCCGGCGCACCAGATCGCCATTACCGATGCCGTGGCCGAGAATTCCGAGGCCACCCTGGGCGACGTGATCGAGGAGCCGCTCGAAGCGGAAACCTTCGGCCGCATCGGGGCGCAGGCCGCCAAGCAGGTAATCCTGCAGAAGATCCGCGATGCGGAGCGCGAGCAGATCCTCAACGACTTCCTCGAGCGCGGCGAGTCGCTCGTGACCGGCACCGTGAAGCGCGCGGAGCGCGGCAACCTCATCGTCGAATCGGGGCGCGTCGAGGCGCTGCTGCCGCGCGACCAGCTGATCGCCAAGGAAAACCTGCGCGTGGGCGACCGAGTGCGCGCCTACATCGCCAAGATCGACCGCGCCGCGCGCGGCCCGCAACTCATTCTTTCGCGCGTCGCGCCGGAGTTCCTCGTGAAGCTCTTCGAGCTCGAGGTCCCGGAGATCGAGGAAGGGCTGCTCGAGATCAAGGCGGCCGCGCGCGATCCGGGTCTGCGCGCCAAGATCGCCGTGAAATCCAACGACGCGCGCATCGACCCGGTGGGAACGTGCGTCGGCATGCGCGGCTCGCGAGTTCAGGCAGTGACACAGGAACTCGCCGGCGAGCGCGTGGACATCATCCTGTGGTCGCCGGAGCCCGCGCAGTTCGTGATCAACGCGCTGGCCCCCGCGGAAGTGAGCTCCATCGTCGTGGACGAGGAGCGCCATTCGATGGACGTGGTGGTCGAGGAAGACCAGCTCGCGCTCGCCATCGGCAAGGGCGGCCAGAACGTGCGGCTCGCCTCCGAGCTTTCGGGCTGGCAGCTCAACATCATGACCACGGAAGAGCGCGAACAGAAGGCGCAGGCCGAGACCAGCGTCGTGCGCTCGCTCTTCATGGAAAAGCTCGACGTCGACGAGGAGGTGGCCGAGATCCTCGTGAAGGAGGGCTTCACGTCGCTCGACGAGGTGGCCTACGTCCCGATCAACGAGATGCTGGAGATCGAGGATTTCGACGAGGAGACGGTGAACGAACTTCGCCGCCGCGCGAGGAACGCCCTGCTCACCGAAGCGATCAAAAGCGAGGAAACCGTGGAACACGCCGCCGAAGACCTGCAGAGCATGGAAGGAATGGACAACCCGACTGCGCGCCTGCTCGCCTCGAAAGGCATCACCACGATGGATGCGCTCGCCGACCTCGCAACGGACGAACTGACCGAAATGACCGGCATGGACGCGGACCGCGCGAACAAGCTCATCATGAAGGCGCGCGAGCCCTGGTTCAAGAATCAACCGCAGGCCTGAAGCGCCGCGAGGAGAATACGTAGCAAATGGCCAAGCTGAACGTCACCCAGTTCGCCGAGGAGCTCAAGCTCCCGGTATCTTTGCTGCTAGAGCAGCTGCAGGCTGCCGGCGTGAAGAAGAAGGCGGGTGAGGACGCCATCACCGAGCAGGACAAGACGCGCCTGCTCGACTACCTGCGCGAAGTGCACGGCAACACCGAGAAGAAAAAGATCACGCTCACGCGCAAGCAGACCACCGAGATCAAGAAGGCCGACGCCACGGGCAAGGCCCGCACGATCCAGGTCGAGGTCCGCAAGAAGCGCACCTTCGTGAAGGTCGACAAACCGGCCGAGGTCGTGCCGGAGCCGGCGAAGCCTACCGCTCCGCCCGCCCCGATCATCAATGCCGAAGAGGCGAAGAAACGCGAGGCCGAGGCGAAGCGCCAGGCCGAGCTCGCCGCGCGCCAGGCCGCCGACGCGGAAACCAGGACCAAGCGCGCCGCCGCGGTGAAGAAGAAGGAAGAGGCCGCGCCCGCCGAGGCTCCCGCCGCGCCCGTGGAAGGCGAAGCGCCGAAGAAGAAGCGCGTCATCCGCAAGAAGGGCGAGGACGTCGCCACGGAAGCGGAGGCGCCCGTCCTCGTCGAGGTGAAGGCCGAGGCCAAGGCCGAGCCGGCCAAGGCCGAAGCGAAGCCCGCCTCGGGCGACGCGCCCGAAGGCACGTTGCACCGCCCGGTTCTCAAGCCCGGCGAGAAGGAAGCCAAGAGCGACAAGAAAGGCGCCAAGCGCGCCGCGAAGCCGGCGTCCGCATGGGTCGACGACGTCGCGCGCCGCCGCGCGATCAAGACCCGCGGTGACGCGAGCGGTGGCCGCGACGGGTGGCGCTCCCGCGGTGGCGGGCGCCATCGCGACGACGATTCCGGAACATCCTTCGCCGCGCCGGCCGAACCGAAGATCATCGAGGTGCTTGTCCCGGAGACAATCACGGTGGGCGACCTCGCGCACAAGATGTCCGTGAAGGCCGCCGAAGTCATCAAGACCATGATGAAGATGGGCACCATGGTGACCATCAACCAGGTCCTCGACCAGGACACGGCGATGATCGTGGTCCAGGAGATGGGCCACCAGGCGAAGCCCGCGAAGCTGAACGATCCGGAATCGTTCCTCGAGGAGAGCGCCGACCACGACGAGGCGAAGCTTGAGGATCGCCCACCGGTGGTGACGGTCATGGGCCACGTCGACCACGGCAAGACCTCGCTTCTCGACGCGATCCGCAAGGCGCGCGTGGCGGTCGGCGAAGCCGGCGGAATCACGCAGCACATCGGCGCATACCACGTGGAAACGCCCAAGGGCGTGATCACGTTCCTCGACACGCCCGGCCACGAGGCGTTCACGGCGATGCGCGCTCGCGGCAGCCAGATCACCGACATCGTCGTGCTGGTCGTGGCGGCCGACGACGGCGTCATGCCGCAGACAATCGAGGCCGTCAACCATGCGAAGGCCGCGAAGGTGCCGATCGTGGTGGCCGTGAACAAGATCGACAAGCCCGAGGCCAATCCGCAGCGGGTGAAGCAGGAACTGCTTTCGCAGGATGTCGTCGCCGAGGAATTCGGCGGCGAAGTCCAGTTCGTCGAGGTCTCCGCCAAGACGGGCGTGGGCTTGGACAAGCTTCTCGAGGCGATCCAGGTGCAAAGCGAGGTGCTGGAGCTCAAGGCGCCAATCAACGCGCCCGCCAAAGGCGTAGTGATCGAATCGCGCCTCGACAAGGGGCGTGGCCCGGTCGCGACGGTCCTCGTGAAATCGGGGACGCTCAAGAAGGGCGACGTGGTGCTCGCGGGCGCGGTGTTCGGCCGCGTGCGCGCGATGAACGACGAGAACGGCAAGCCGGTGGGCGAGGCCGGGCCGTCGATCCCCGTCGAGATCCAGGGCCTGCAGGACGTGGCGCGGGCCGGCGACGATGTGATCGCCCTCGCCGACGAGCGCAAGGCGCGCGAGATCGCGCTGTTCCGCCAGGGCAAGTTCCGCGACGTGAAGCTTGCCAAGCAACAGGCCGTCAAGCTGGAGAACGCATTCGACCAGCTCGCCGAAGGCGCGTTGAAGAGCCTCACGCTCATCATCAAGGCCGACGCGCAGGGCTCCTACGAGGGCCTCGCGCACGCGCTCACGAAGCTCTCGACCGACGAGGTGAGGGTGAACATCGTCCACACGGGCGTGGGCGGCATCACCGAGTCGGACATCAACCTCGCGCTCGCGTCGAAGGCCGTCGTGATCGGATTCAACTCGCGTGCCGACACTGCCGCGCGCAAGCTCGCCGAGAATTCCGGCGTCGATATCCGCTACTACAACATCATCTACGACGCGGTCGACGACGTGAAGGCGGCGATCAGCGGCATGCATGCTCCCGAGCACAAGGAAAGCGTCGTGGGCACGGTCGAGGTCCGCAACGTCTTCAAGATCTCGAAGGTCGGAACGGTTGCCGGCTGCATGGTCACCGATGGCGTTGTGCGCCGGGGCTCTTCGGTGCGCCTCATCCGCGGCGGCGTCGTGATCCACACGGGCGAGCTCGATTCCCTCAAGCGCTTCAAGGACGACGTGAAGGAAGTGAAGCAAGGGTTCGAGTGCGGCCTGTCGCTCAAGAACTTCAATGACGTGCAGGTCGGCGACCAGCTCGAGGTCTTCGAGGTGGTCGAGGTCGCGCGCACGATCGCGTAGCGGTGCCTGCCGCCCGCCACGCCCGCATCGCCGACCAGATCCAGCGCGAGCTTGCCGAGCTGGTCCGCACGGAGGTGCGCGACCCTCGTGTCGGGATGGTCACACTCACCGGCGTCGAGGTCTCGCGCGACCAATCCCACGCGAAGGTCTTCTTCACGGTCCTGGGACCCGAAGGCGCCGCCCGCGAGGCGGGTGAGGGCTTGAGCCGCGCGGCGGGTTTCCTGCGCTCCGAGCTCGCCCATCGCCTCACGACGCGCAAGGTCCCGGAGCTTCACTTCGAGCATGACGAATCCGTGGAGCGCGGCGTGCGCCTGTCGAAGCTCATCGACGAGGCCGTGAAGCCCGTCCCGGCCCGGAAGCGTACGCCGCGTTGAAGGCAGACCGCTCGGGAGGCCCCGACGGTGTCCTGCTGCTCGACAAGCCCGCGGGAATCACGTCCACGCGCGCCCTCGCCAAGGCGAAGCGGCTGCTCGGCTCGCTCAAGGGCGGCCACACGGGGACCCTCGATCCGTTCGCCACGGGCCTCCTGCCCCTCGTCTTCGGCGAGGCGACCAAGTTCTCGCGCTTCCTCATCGATTCCGAGAAGTCCTACATGGCGACGCTGCGGCTGGGCGAGGAGACGCCAACCGGCGACACCGAGAGCGCGGTCGCGACGCGGCGGGAAGTCGACGTGAGCGATGCCGCAATCGAAGCGGCACTGCGATCCTTCCTCGGCGTACAGGCGCAGATTCCTCCCATGCATTCGGCGGTCCACGTCGGGGGACGGCGCCTCTACGATTACGCGCGCGCCGGCGAGGAAGTCGAGCGGCCCGCGCGCACGGTCGAGATCCTCGAGCTGGCGCGGCTCGCGCGCCGCGGCGACGACCTGGACGTGCGGGTCCGCTGCTCGAAGGGCACCTACGTGCGAACGCTCGCGCAGGATATCGGCGCGCGCCTCGGATGCGGAGCGCATCTGGTGGCGCTCCGGCGCACCGCGGTCGGCGGGTTCGATCTCGACCAGGCGATCGGCTTCGAGACCCTGGAAGGCGACGGAATCCCCGCGGCACGCCTGCGCCTGCTCGTCCCGGAGGTGCTGGTGGCGAGCCTCGCGCGCCTGGACGCCGGCCCCGACGACGCGGTGCGCTTCGGGCATGGGCAGGAGATCGGGGCGCCTTCCGGCCCCGGTGCGGAAGTCGCCGTTTTCGGACCTGGCGGGCGATTCCTCGGGGTGGCGTCGCGTGTCGGGGAGGGGCGTCTCGCGCCGCTGCGCCTCGTGTCCACGGGCGGTGCCAAGCACCCTGATTTTGCTTGAGTTTGTGGCCGCTTCCGCGCTAAAATAGCAGGCTTACCGACATAGACAGCGAATTCAAGAGAGATTCACGGAGACATTTGCCAATGGCCGTCACCACCGCAGACAAGGCGCGCATTCTCGGGCAATACCAGCGCGCGAAGGGCGACACCGGATCCCCCGAGGTCCAGGTCGCGCTGCTCACCGAGCGCATCAACATGCTCACGGAGCATTTCAAGTCGCACGTCAAGGATTTCCATTCGCGCCGCGGGCTGTTGAGGCTCGTGAGCCAGCGCCGCAGCCAGCTCGATTACCTGAAGCGCAGCAACGTCGAGGGCTATCGCTCGCTGATCGAGCGCCTCGGGCTGCGCAAGTAAGGGCGAACCGCCGAACCGACGACCCCGCGAAGCCTCGATGACGAGCGCGCGGGGTTTTTCGTTTCGGCGCCCTCCCATTCAACCTTTCCGGCTGCCTGCGCCAGGCCGCCGCTCCCGAACAGGATGACATCGTGAAATCGATCAAGAAGACATTTGCTTTCGGCCGTCACCAGGTGACGCTCGAGACCGGCGAAATCGCACGGCAAGCCGACGGCGCCGTGCTGGTCACCATGGACGACACCGTGGTCCTCGTGACGTGCGTGGGCCGCAAGGAAGTGAAGGCGGGCCAGGATTTCTTCCCGCTCACCGTTGACTACCAGGAGAAGACCTACGCCGCGGGCCGCATTCCCGGCGGCTTCTTCAAGCGCGAAGGGCGCCCGTCGGAGAAGGAGATCCTCACTTCGAGGCTCATCGACCGCCCCCTTCGCCCGCTGTTCCCGGACGGCTTCTTCAACGAAGTCCAGGTGATCGCGACGGTGCTCTCGATCAATCCGGAAGTCGACTCGGACATTCCCGCGATGATCGGCGCTTCGGCGGCCGTGACGCTCTCGGGCATCCCGTTCGAGGGCCCGATCGGCGCTACGCGCGTGGGCTACATCGACGGCGAATACGTCCTCAACCCGACGAAGACCGAACTCGAGAGCTCGAAACTGAATCTCGTCGTCGCCGGCACGGAGCAGGGCGTGCTGATGGTCGAGTCCGAGGCGCACGAGCTTCCCGAGGACGTGATGCTGGGCGCGGTGGTCTTCGGCCACGAGCAGATGCAGGCCGTGATCAACGCGATCAACGAGCTCGCCGACGAAGGCGGCAAGGACGACTGGGACTGGGAGCCGGCCCCTCAGGACACCGCGCTCGTCGAGAAGATCCGCGCGCTCGCCGAATCCGATTTCAACGAGGCCTATCGCCTCAAGTCGAAGGCCGCGCGTTCGCAGCGCCTCGACGAGATCCACGCCAAGGTGAAGGACGCCTGCGTGAAGGTCGAGGAGAACCCCGCTGACGCCAACGTCGTGCGCGGCATCCTTCACGACATGGAAGCCAAGATCGTCCGCGGCCAGATCCTGAACGGCGAGCCGCGCATCGACGGGCGCAACACGCGCACCGTTCGCCCGATCTCGATCCGTCCGACGCTCCTTCCGCGCGTTCACGGCTCCGTGCTCTTCACGCGGGGCGAGACCCAGTCGATCGTGACCACCACGCTCGGCACCGGGCAGGACGAGCAGATCATCGACGCGCTCCAGGGCGAATACACCGAGCGCTTCATGCTGCACTACAACTTCCCGCCGTTCTCGACCGGCGAGACGGGCCGCGTCGGTTCGCCCAAGCGCCGCGAGATCGGCCATGGCCGCCTCGCCAAGCGCGCGCTCCTCGCCGTGCTTCCCAGCAAGGAAGAGTTCGGCTACACGCTGCGCGTCGTGTCCGAGATCACGGAATCGAACGGCTCGTCGTCGATGGCGACCGTGTGCGGCGGCTGCCTCTCGCTCATGGACGCGGGCGTGCCCCTCAAGGGCCACGTCGCGGGCATTGCGATGGGCCTCATCAAGGACGGCGGACGCTTCGCGGTCCTCACCGACATCCTCGGCGACGAGGATCACCTCGGCGACATGGATTTCAAGGTGGCCGGCACCGACCGCGGCATCACGGCGCTGCAGATGGACATCAAGATCACCAGCATCACCAAGGAGATCATGAAGGTCGCGCTGGACCAGGCCAAGGAAGGGCGCCTGCACATCCTCGGCATCATGAAGACAGCCGTCCCGGGCCCGCGCCAGGAGCTCTCGGATTACGCGCCTCGCGTCATCAAGATCAAGATCAATCCCGACAAGATCTGCGAAGTGATCGGCAAGGGCGGCAGCGTGATCCAGGCGCTCACCCGCGAGACCGGCACGACGATCGACATCGAGGACGACGGCACCATCTCCATCGCGTGCCTGTCGCAGGAAGCCGGCGATGCCGCTGTCGCCCGCATCAAGGCGATCACCGCCGAGGTGGAAGTGGGCAAGGTCTACGAAGGTCCGGTGCTGCGCCTGCTGGACTTCGGCGCCATCGTCCAGCTGCTGCCCGGCAAGGACGGCCTGCTCCACATCTCGCAGATCGCGCACGAGCGCGTGAACGCGGTCTCGGACTACCTCAAGGAAGGCCAGATCGTGAAGGTGAAGGTGCTCGAGGCCGACGACAAGGGCCGCGTGCGCCTGTCGAGAAAGGCGCTGCTGGATCCGCCGCCGAAACGCGAGGAAACGCCGCCTTCGCCCGCGCCCGCGGAGACGACACCCCAGTAGTCAAGCGTCTATAATTGGCCCGTCGTTGGATCGGACTCGATCCGCCCAACGACGGCGTCACCGCAATTCGCGGGGTGTAGCGCAGTCTGGTAGCGCACTTGCTTTGGGAGCAAGATGTCGGGGGTTCGAATCCCTCCACCCCGACCAGACATTCTTCATGTTCGGATCGTGCGCCCGTAGCTCATCCGGATAGAGCACCGGCCTTCTAAGCCGGGGGTAACAGGTTCGAATCCTGTCGGGCGCGCCAACTCCGTCGTGCCTCTGCGGTAGAGTCCCGCCATGAGCGCCACCCGCACCAAGGCGCGCGCCAAGAAGGCCGCCGAAGCGCCCGCCGCAAAAGATCCGACGCACGTCGCTTCGCCGCGCCTGTTCCAGGCGAAGCTGAGGCCGCCGGTCGTCCGCGACGACGTGCTCGCACGGGCGGCGCCGGAGGCGAGCGAAGGGCTGCGCGGCGCGCGCCTCGTGCTCATCAGCGCTCCAGCCGGGTTCGGCAAGACGACAGTCCTTTGCCAGTACGAGCAGTCGCTGCGCAAGGCGGGCGTGGCTACCGCGTGGCTCACGCTCGACGTCGAAGACAACGATCCGGCCCGCTTTTCCTCCTACCTGCGCGCTGCGCTCGCGCCCGTGCTCGAGGCCGCGGCCAAGGGCGCGCGTGCGCTCGAGACGCCCGGCGATCGCGGCGCCGTGATCGGCGACACGCTCGACCTGATCGACGCGCTCGCCTCTCCGGACCGGCCGCTCGCGATTTTCATCGACGACTTCGAGCACGTCGCGGCCAACACCGAGGTCCGCGCGCTCGTCGCGCGGCTGCTGCACACGCTGGGGCCGCGGCAGCAGCTCGTGCTCGGCACGCGCGTCGTCCCCGACCTCGGGCTTGCGCGGTTGCGCGCGGGCGGGCAAGTCGTTGACGTCGGCCTCGACAAGCTGCGTTTCAGCCTCGAGGAGACGCGCAGTTTCCTGCGTGCCGCGATTCCGGGAATCGCCGAAGAGGATCTCGTGTTCCTGCACGAGCGCAGCGAGGGCTGGCCCGCCGCGCTGCAGCTGGCGGTGATCGCGCTGCGCGATTCGCCGCGAGCCGCGACACGCCTTCGCGAGTTCGGCGGCTCGCGCGCGGAAGTCGCCGAATATCTCACCGCCGAAGTTCTCGCCGGCCTCGCTCCGGACCTCCGCGCCTTCGCGATCCGCACCAGCGTGCTCGACAGCTTCTGCGCGGAGCTCTGCGACGAGGTCACCGCCATGGGTGGTGGCGCGGGCTACATCGAGCGCGTCGGTCGCGCCAATCTCTTCCTCGTCGCGATCGACGCGGAGCGCCGCTGGTTCCGCTATCACGCGTTGTGCCGTGAATTCCTGCGGGCGGAACTCGAGCGTTCCGAGCCTTCCCTCGTTCCCGAGCTCTCGCGACGAGCGGCGCGCTGGCTCGAGTCGAACGGGCGGCCCGCCGAGGCGGTCGAGCATGCGCTGCGCTCCGGCGACCAGGACCTCGCCGCCCGGATCATGGACGCGTGCGTCACCGGCATCCTTCACGAAGGACAGATCGCCACGGCGCTGCGCTGGACCGCGGGACTCAGCGACGAGCGGCTTGCCGCGCACCCGACGCTGCATTTCAGCGCGGCGCTGGTCAACGTGGTGAGCCATCGCTATGTCGACGCGCAGCGCCTCATCGAATCGATCGGCTCTGGAGCCGGTGGCGCGCCCGATCTCCGGCGCCGCGACAAGCTGTACCTGCAATTCAATCTCGTCATCTGGGCCGACCAGCTCGAGCAGATGCGCGGCGTCCTCGGCCAAGCGGCGGCGACTTTCTCCACGGCCGATGGGTGGGTCTATTCATCGATGCTCAACTGCGTCGGCTATCTCGGATTCATGGAGGGCAGCGCGGAGAGCGCACGTGCCGCGCTCGCCGCCGCGAAAGCCGCGCCCCAGCATCGCGACAACTCCGTGGTGCGGGCGTACACCGAGGGGATCTACGCGATGGTCCACCTGTCGCGGGGCGAGCTGCGCGACGCGGCACAGGTTTCCGCGGCGGAGCTCGACCGGCTCGCCGCCTCGGGAAACGTCTATGGAACGCCGGCGGCGATCGTGGCGGCCACCCTGGGCGACGCGCACTTCGAGCGCAACGAGATCGCGGCCGCGCGCGTGCTGCTCGACGAGCACATCGACCTCATCGGCGACAGCTGCATTCCGGACCTCATCGTGAGCGCATTCGTGCAGCGATCGCGCATCGCGCGCCTCGAAGGGCAGGGCGCCGTCGCGGATGAGTACCTCGGCCGATTGCAGCGCCTGGGCGAGGAGCGCGGGCTCTCGCGCCTCGTGGCGACCGCGCTCTTCGAGAAATCGCGGGTGGCGCTCGCCGAGGGACGCCTCGAGACGGCAGCGGCCCAGGTGCGCGAAGCCATGGGCTACCCTTTCTGGCAGCGTTCCATCTTTCGCGGCACGTTCGGCAACGATCTGGAGAATCCGGAAGTGGCGCTCGCCCGCCTGGAGCTGTTCCGTGGGGGAACCGGCGCAGTCGCTTCGCTCGAGGGGCACATCGCCGCCGCGGAACGATCGGGCCGGCCGCGGCGCGCCATCAAGCTGCGCGGGCTTCTCGCGCAGGCGCTGTGGGTGAGCGGGCAGCGCCGGCCGGCGCTGCGCGAATTGCGCCGCGTGTTGCTCGACGCCGCCCCCGAGTCCATGGTGCGCGTGCTTGCGGACGAGCCGTGGGTGCTTCGCGACATGCTCGGGAATCTCGCGGGCGATCCGGAGGCGTCGTCGTTCGGCAAGCGCGTCGCCGATGCATGCGGGCCCTTGCGTGAGGCGGCGAACGCGCGCGCCGGCGGCGCCGATTCGGCGCAGGTCTTGAGCGAACGCGAGATCGAGGTGCTTGCGAGGCTCGCCCAGGGCCTGTCGAACAAGCAGATCGCCGCGCAGCTCTCGCGCTCGGAGGCGACCGTGGCGACGCACCTGCGGCGCATCTACGGCAAGCTCGGCGCGCACACGCGCACGCAGGCGATCGCCATCGCGCGCCGCGGCGGCCTCATCTCCTAGCGTTTGGCTCTGCGGCGCGCGCGCCACTTCGCCGGCGGCTTGCCGAACTCCGACGCGAACCAACGGCTGAACGAGCTGGGAAAGTTGTAACCCAGCAGCTCCCCGACCTGCGTGATCGAATACGCCGGATTGTCGAGGTAGCGGGGCGCAAGCTCGCGGCGCGCCTCGTTCAGCAGCCCGGAGAAGCTCTCGCTCGATTCGTCGAGCTTGCGTTGCAGCGCGCGCGAATGGATTCCCATCGACTGCGCCACTTGCTCGATGGATGCGCGGCCCTGTGGAAGCAGCAGGTAGATCGAGCGGCGCACGTCGTGCGCTGGGCCCGTGGCGCGCGCGCCGGGCAGCGAATCCACGTATCGCTTCGCATGGGCCGCCATCGCCGCATCCGCGGAGGGATTCGGGCGATCGACATCGGCCGCGTCGCACACGATGCCGTTGAAGTCGCCGCCGAAATCGACGTGGGGCCCGAAGATGCGGCGGTGCACCCGCAGGTCACGCGGCGCCGCATGCGTGAACTGGACCCGCCGCGGGCGCCAGTTGGGGCCGAGCAACGCGCGAAACATGCGGAACACCACGCCGATCGCGAGCTCGATCGATTGCCGCGAGCGCGCTGCCGCGCCACCCACCAATTCCTCACGCACGACGACGAGCGGCCCCGCGTCCTCGATGGCGAGCGAGAGAGAGTCGTTCAACAGGTGCCGGTAGCGGATCGTCGCCTGGAGCGCATCGCGCAGCGTGCGCTGGTGCATGAGCAACAGGCTGATCGCGCCGAAATCGGAGATGCGCCACGACTCGGCCATCTCGAGGCCGAACGTGAGGCACTTCGACTTGCGCGCGCTTTCCTCGAGCAGCTCGACGACGGACGTGGTCGCGATGCGCAGGTCCGGATTGGAGAGGAAGGCCGGGTTCAGCTTCGCCGCGCGGAGCATTCCCTCGGGATCGAGCCCGTGGCGGCGCGCCACCTCGCGATAGTTGCCGAGGGAGGCCGAGCGGACGAAGGCGGTCATGCCTTCTCTATATGCCCGTTGTCGCGAAATGACAAGTCCGGGATCGCCAATGACAAGCGCCGCATTCGCCGGGAATCGAGAATCCATGAACGACCAGAGGAGCAACACGAATGCAGAACGCGATCCGGTTCTACCAGACGGGCGGCCCCGACGTCCTTCGCTGGGAGGAAGTCCCCATCGGCGAGCCGGGTGCGGGCGAGGTGCGCATCCGCCACGTGGCGGTGGGCCTGAACTTCGCCGACACCTATTTCCGCACGGGGATGTATCCGGCCAAGCTGCCGTCGGGAATCGGCATGGAGGGCTCCGGCGTGGTCGAGGCCGTGGGAGCCGGCGTGACCCACGTGAAGGCCGGCGATCGCGTCGCCTACACGGGCAGCCCGCTCGGGGCCTACAGCACGGGACGCGTGATGCCCGCGGGCCCGCTGGTGAAGCTCCCCGAGGAGATTTCCTTCGAGACCGCCGCCGCGATGATGATGCGTGGCCTCACGTCTTCGTACCTGATGCGCCGCATCTATCCGTGGAAGAAGGGCGACACGTTCCTCATCCACGCAGCGGCGGGTGGCGTGGGCCTCATCGTGTGCCAATGGGCCAAGATTCTCGGGCTCAACGTGATCGGCACCGTGTCGAGCGACGAGAAGGCCGAGGTCGCGAAGGCGCACGGTTGCGACCACACGATCAACTACCGCCGCGAGGATTTCGCCAGGCGCGTGCGCGAGATCACGAACGGGGAAGGCGTGCCGGTCGTGATCGACAGCGTCGGCAAGGACACCTTCGCGGGCTCGCTCGATTGCCTCAGGCGCCGCGGGCTGCTCATCGGAGTCGGCACCGCTTCGGGAGCGTTCCCGCCCATCGATGCGATGCAGCTCGCGATCAAGGGCTCGCTATTCTTCACGCGCCCGGCGCTTGCCGACTACATCGCCGATCCGGCCGAGCGGGCCGAGCTCGCCGGCGAGCTCTTCGGCCACGTCGCCGCCGGCCGCATCAAGATCGAGATCAACCAGCACTACGCGCTGCACGATGCCGTCCGGGCGCACCGCGACCTCGAGTCGCGCAAGACGACGGGCTCCTCGATTTTCGTGGTCTAGGAAATCGGGAACGAGGGACGAGGCGAGATGACGCAAGCGACGCCGTACCTGCAGGCCCCCGCGATCGTGCGGCCGGGCGCCATCCACGATTCGATCCGCGTGGAGCCGCTCACCTGCGCGATCGGCGCGGAGGTCTCCAACGTGAGCCTCGCCGACGCGGCCGCCGACGACGCGCTGCTCGCGGAGATCCGCGGGCTGTGGCTGCGTCATCGCGTGCTCTTCTTCCGCGACCAGGACATCACTCGCGCCGAGCACGTTGCGTTCGCGCGGCGCTTCGGCAATCTCGAGGACCATCCGGTTGCGGGCAGCGACCCGGATCATCCCGGCCTCGTCCGCATCTACAAGTCGCCCGACAAGCCCGCCGACCGTTATGAAAACGCGTGGCACACGGATGCCACGTGGCGCGAGAAGCCGCCGCTCGGCTGCGTGCTGCGTTGCGTCGAGTGCCCGCCCGTCGGGGGCGACACGATGTGGGCGAACATGGTGCTCGCCTACGAGAAGCTTCCCGAGGCGGTGAAGGCACAGATCGCCGCGCTTCGCGCGCGCCACAGCATCGAGGCGAGCTTCGGCGCCGCGATGCCGGCGGAGAAACGCCTCGCGCTGCACGCGCAGTTTCCCGACGCCGAGCACCCGGTGGTGCGCACCCACCCGGAGACGCGCGAGAAGGTCCTCTTCGTGAACGGCTTCACCACGCACTTCACCAACTTCCATACGTCGGAGCGTGTGCGTTACGGCCAGGACTACGCTCCAGGGTCGGCGCAACTTCTCCATTACCTCATCGGCCAGGCCGCGATTCCCGAGTACCAGGTCCGGTTCCGCTGGAGGAAAAACAGCTTCGCGTTCTGGGACAACCGCTCGACCCAGCACTACGCCGTCATGGACTACCCGCCATGCCATCGCAAGATGGAACGTGCCGGGATCATCGGCGACACGCCTTACTGACAACCAGTCCTGCCAGGAGATACTGCATGAACTTCCTCGACGGCTCGCTCTTTCCCGAGAACCAGGAAAAGCTCGTCATCACCGCCGCGCCCTATGGCCCGGAATGGATGCCCTCGGATTTCCCCGAGGACATTCCCGTATCGATCGCGGAGCACGTGCAGAAGGCGGTGGACTGCTACAACGCCGGCGCAACGGTCCTGCACATCCACGTGCGCGAGGCCGACGGCAAGGGCTCGAAGCGGCTGTCCAAGTTCAACGAGCTCCTCGCGGGCCTGCGCGCCGCGGTGCCCGACATGGTGCTGCAGGTGGGTGGCTCGATCTCCTTCGCCCCGGAAAGCGATGGCGCCGCGGCGAAGTGGCTCTCCGACGACACGCGCCACGCGCTCGCCGAGCTCACGCCGAAGCCCGACCAGGTCACGGTCACCGTCAACACCTCGCAGATGAACATCTTCGAGCACATGGACCCGCGCGACTACGCGGGCACGACGCTTGCCGAGCCGGCGACCCACGCCGCCTATCGCGACATGATCGTGCCGTCGAATCCGAGCTGGTACGAAGAGCACATCGAGCGCCTTTCCGCCGCGGGCATCCAGAGCGCGTTCCAGTGCTACAACATCAACAGCTACGAGACCGTCGAGCGCCTCATCCGCCGCGGCGTCTACAAGGGGCCGCTGGTCCTCAACTGGGTCGCCATCAGCGGCGGCATGGACGCGCCGAACATCTACAACCTCGCGAACTTCCTGCGCGCCGTTCCCGATCGCACGATGATGACGGTGGAGAGCTCGATGCTCAACACGCTGCCGGTCAACATGATGGGCATCGCGATGGGGCTGCACGTGCGCTGCGGCATCGAGGACAACCTCTGGACCCAGGACCGCAAGCGCAAGATGACCACGGTCGAGCAGGTGGAGCAGCTGGTGCGGATTTCCCGCGAGGTCGGCCGCGAGGTCGCGAACGGCAAGGACGCGAAGCGCATCTGCCGCATCGGTGAGTTCTACAACGACGTCGACGAGACGCTCGAGGCGAACGGCTTCTCGCCCAATCGCGCGCCGGCCGCGAAGCCGCTGCAGCGCGCGGCCTGACCATGGCCCGGCCGACCGTCGTTTTCGTCCCGGGCCTGCGCGAGCACGTGCCCGAGCATTGGCAGACGCTGCTGCAGGCTCGCATCCCCGGATCCGCCTGCGTGCCGCGCCTGGGCAACGGTGTTCTGTCCTGCGCCGCCTGGGTCGAGGCGATCGAGAACACGATCGCCCTGTGCGCGGGGCAACCGGTGGTCCTCGTCGGCCACAGCGCCGGCGTGATCATGATCGCACATTGGGCGCGCACCTACAGGCGACCGGTGCGCGGGGCAATCCTCGCGACTCCACCCGACCTCGACCGGGAGCTTCCCGCGGGATATCCCTCGAAGCGCGCGCTGGAGGAGAATGGCTGGATGCCCGTTCCGCTCGACTCGCTTCCGTTCGAATCGATCGTCGTGGCGAGCGCCAACGATCCGCTCTGCACGTTCGCGCGCGCGGCGGAACTGGCGATGTGCTGGGATGCGCGGCTCGAATCCGCCGGCGCCGTGGGGCACCTGAATCCGGCCTCGGGATTCGGCGAGTGGGCGCACGGGGCGGGACTTCTCGCGGAGTTCGGTGTCGAGGTCGACGCGCGCAGGGCGGTCGCATGAAATGGTGAGCGCCCCGCAAACCGTCGACGACACGCCGGCGTCCGTCCCGCGGACCTTCGCGTGGATCGTGTTCGCGCTCATCTTCGGCCTGCTGCTGTCCGACTACATGTCGCGCCAGGTCCTCAACGCCGTGTTCCCGTTGCTCAAGGCGGAGTGGTCGCTGTCGGACACGCAGCTCGGATCGCTCTCGAGCGTGGTCTCGCTGATGGTCGGGCTCCTCACGTTCCCGCTGTCGCTGATCGCCGATCGCTGGGGGCGGGTCGCGAGCCTCAGGGCGATGGCGTTGCTCTGGAGTCTCGCGACGCTCGCATGTGGTTTCGCTCGCAGCTATGAGGAGATGTTCGCGGCGCGCTTCGTGATCGGCGTGGGCGAAGCCGCCTACGGAAGCGTCGGCATCGCCGTGATCCTGAGCGTGTTTCCCGCGAATCTGCGCTCGACGCTCTCCGGCTCGTTCCTCGCCGGCGGCGTCTTCGGGTCGGTGCTCGGCATGGGCCTGGGAGGCGCGGTCGCCGCGCAGATGGGCTGGCGGTGGTCATTCTTCGCCATGGCGTGCTTCGGGCTGGCGCTGCTCGCGATCTTCGCGTTGGTCGTCACCGAGAAGCGTCTCGACCCCGAGCGGCGCCACGCGGCGCGCATGGCGGGCGCGAGGCACATGTTCCAGTTCAGGACGCTGCTGCCCGGGCTTTTCTCCGCGCGATCGGTGATCTTCGCCTACCTCGGCAACGGCCTGCAGCTCTTCATCGTGGGTTCGCTGATCGCCTGGATGCCGAGCTTCCTCAATCGCGAATACGGCATGCCCACGGCACGCGCGAGCGCGGTGGCCGCCGGATTCGTGCTCCTTTCCGGCATCGGCATGATCGTGTGCGGTGCACTCACCGACAGGCTCAGCCGGCAGGTTCCGGTGCGCAAGTTCCGCATCGCGGTCCTGCTCTCGCTCGCGACGTTCGCGTTGCTCGCCGTTGGCTTTCGCCTGGACCACGGCGCGGCGCAGCTCGCGATCCTCGCTCTCGGAACCTTCATCGCCGCCGGAACTACGGGGCCGTCGACTGCGATGGTCGCGAACGTGACGCACGTCTCGATCCACTCCACCGCCTTCGCGACGCTTTCGCTCGCCAACAACCTGCTCGGCATGGCGCCGGGCCCCGTGGTCACGGGGATGCTCGCCGACCGATGGGGCCTCGCGGCGGCTTTCCAGATCGTCCCTTTCGTGTGCCTCGCGGCCGCCCTGTCGTTCGCCCTCGGGCGCCGGCACTACCCGGCCGACATCGAACGCATGGGAGCCTCCGGGTGAGGATGCATTCCCTGCTGGAAGCCGTCTTCGCGATGCGCGGCTTGCGCATCGCAACGCGG
>DATGGI010000181.1:0-6522 GCA_035308545.1 Usitatibacter sp. | reverse complement strand
CGGCCTCGTCGACCATCGCCTGGTAGGCGGCCATGCCGGGGATGTTGGCGGTTTTCTGCAGCTCCGCGGGCGGCTGAAAGACGCGCGTTTCCTGCAGTACCGACTCGATGGTGGACATGCTCGTTTCTCCTCCTGGTTTTCACTGAGTTATAGCACAGACCCGGACGATCTCATTCCGGTTCCGGCGCAAATTGACGCAGCGCAACATCAAGTGCTACGTTGGGCCGCATGAATGCCTTGCTCCATCCGCCCGCGAGCACCTCGCAGCCCGGCAACCGCAGCGCCGTCGACATCCTCGGAGACTATTGGCCCGGGATCCAGATCTACTACCCGCCGGTCAAGTACGCGCCGTCGCTCGGCATCTACGAGGACCTGGAACAGGCCGCGCAGCGGTTCCGCAAGCACGGATGGAACACGACCGCGCACACGCTGCTCTTCGACCTCGAGGACGGGTGCCGCCAGAAGGAGATGAGCCGCGAGCTGCTGCGCCGCGAGCTTCCCGGCCTCCCGCGCAAGAAGGAAGTGCAGATCGCGGTGCGCATCAACCCGTTCCGCACCGACGAATACGAGAAGGACCTGCAGCTGGTGCGCGACCTCGCGCCGCATTTCGACGTCGTGATGCTGGCGAAGGCGGGAGAAGCCTACGGGTCACCGGAGATTCGCGATCTCTCCGCCGTCCTCGTGGGCCTGAACCACCGCATCACGATCCAGCCCATCATCGAGCACCCGAAATCGCTCAAGATCGCGCCGGAGCTCATGCAGTATTCGACTGTGAAGCACGTGGTCTTCGGAATCCACGACTTCTCCAAGGCGATGGGAATCCACATCACGCCGCGCAACTGGCCCGAGGAGCTCAAGTTCTACCTGCATGACATCCTCTTCGAGGCGCGCATCGCGGGAAAGGGCGTGATCGGCGCCGTCGAGACGCTGATCGGGCAATCGACGATGCCGGAGGACTTCGTGGAACCCGACGACGTGCGCCGCTGGCTGGATCTCCACGGCGACGAGGAGTCCCGCGTCGTGTACAACCACGCGCTCGAGGAAGCGTCCCTGGGCTTGTCGGGCAAGCAGGTGATCCATCCCTCGCACATCCATCCCTGCAAGGTCGCGTTCACGCCGTCGCCTTCGGACATCCGCACCAAGATCGAGATCCTGAGGGCGGCGATCGAGGCCGACGCGCTGCTCGGCGGAGCGATCAAGTTCCGCGGCGAGATGCTCGATCCGCCGATGTTCGGAAAGGCGCTGCAGACGCTGCTGCGCGCGCATGCCCTGCACGCGCTTTCGCCGGGAGACACGGACTTCGCGATCGAGGTCCTGAGAAAGCTTCCGGCGCAGGTGGTCAGGGAGAACTGGCCCTACGGAGTCATCCTCTGACGCCGTTTCCCCAGTGGCGGTGGCAGGTCCCGGAGTTCCTCAATATCGGCGTGGCCTGCACGGATGCCCATCTCGGCACGCCGGCCGAGACGCGCACGGCGATGATCGTCGAGGACGACGCGCTGGGCACGAGCTCCATCACGTACGGGGACCTCGCGCGGCGCACGTCGCGATTCGCGCAGCTGCTGCGCAACCTCGGTCTCGCTACCGGCGACCGCGTGCTGGTGCGGCTCCCCAACTCGATCGACTATCCCACGGCGTTCCTCGGCGCGATGAAACGTGGCGCCATCGCCGTGCCCACCTCGACGCTGCTTACCGCCGAGGAGGTCCGCTATCTCGTCGAGGACTCGGGCGCCGCGGCGCTCGTGATCGACGCGGCCGCCTGGAGCGCGATGCGCGCGAAGCTCGAGGGCGCCGGAGGCCTGCGCCACGTGATCATTGCCGGTGAGGCGCTCGATCGCGCGCTCGCGGCCGTGGGAACGGTCGAGCCCGCGCACCCGACTCGCGCCGGCGATCCGGCTTACCTCGTCTACACCTCGGGCACTACCGGTTATCCGAAAGGCGTGTTGCACGCGCATCGTTCGCTCATCGGGCGCGGACCCGCATCGGAATACTGGTTCGACTACGCGGGCCAGGAGGTGGACCGGATCGTCCACTCCGGCAAGTTCAACTGGACCTACGTGCTCGGGTCCGCGCTCATGGATCCTCTCGCGCGCGCGAAGACCGTGATCGCGCACGAGGGGCGCAACGACGCGGCGACGTGGCCCCGCCTCATCGCGAAGCACTCGGCCACCATCTTCATCGGCGTGCCCACCATCTATCGCCAGATCCTCCAGAAGACGGAGTTCTCGCGACGCGACGTGCCGACGCTTCGACATTGCATGAGCGCGGGCGAGCATCTGTCCGACGAGGTGTTCGCGCAATGGAAGGAGCGATTCGGCCTGGACATCTTCGAGGCGGTCGGCATGAGCGAGTTCAGCTACTACCTCTCGCAAAGCAGGTTCCGGCCGATCCGGCCGGGAAGCGCCGGCTTTCCGCAGCCCGGCCACGACATTCGGCTCCTCGATCCGGAAACGCTCGCGGAAGCGCCGCGCGGAGACGAAGGCATGATCTGCGTTCCCGAATCGGACCCGGGACTGTTCCTCGGCTACTGGAACCTGCCGGACGAAACCGCGAAGCTGCGCCACGACGGCTGGTTCTTCACGGGCGACTACGCGCGCTATGACGAGGACGGCTATCTGTGGTTCCTCGGGCGCAAGGACGACATCATCAAGAGCTTCGGCTACCGCGTGTCGCCCTACGAGGTCGAACGCGTGATGAAGAGCCACGCGGGCGTCGCCGATTGCGCCTGCATCGGCGAAGACGCGGGTCCCGACAAGCGCCTGGTGGTGGCCTACGTGATCGTCCAGGAGGGCAGCTGCGTCACTCCCGGCGAGCTCCTCGCCTTCGGGCGCGAACACCTTGCCGCCTACAAAGCGCCGAAGATTGTCTACATCGCGAAGGATTTTCCACGCACCCGCAATGGTAAAATTCTGCGTCGGGAAATCACTCCGCGGATCGCGACGGCGCGTTCGGCGGTGTAGGGATTTTTCCGCGCAACTCTCGAAGGCTCGCAATGACCACACTCCGCCAGGAAGACTTCATCCAGTCGGTCGCCGACGCGTTCCAGTTCATCAGCTACTACCATCCGGCCGATTACATCCGCGACCTGTGGGCCGCCTACCAGCGCGAGGAGTCGCCCGCAGCGAAGGACGCGATGGCGCAGATCCTCGTGAATTCCCGCATGGCCGCCGAAGGCCATCGCCCCATCTGCCAGGACACGGGCATCGCCATCGTCTTCATCCGCGCCGGCATGGACGTGAAGTGGGACACGAAGCTGTCGCTCGAGCAGCTCGTGAACGAAGGCGTGCGCCGCGCGTACACCGACAAGGACAATCCGCTGCGCGCCTCGATGCTCGCCGATCCCGACGGCAAGAGGAAATCCACCGGCGACAACACGCCGGCCGTCACGCACGTGGAGCTCGTTCCCGGCGACAAGGTCGAGGTGACCTGCGCCGCGAAGGGTGGCGGAAGCGAGAACAAATCGAAGTTCGCGATGCTGCTGCCGTCGGACAACATCGTCGACTGGGTGCTTTCAATCGTGCCCACGATGGGCGCCGACTGGTGCCCCCCGGGCCTGCTGTCGCTCGGCATCGGCGGATCGCCGGAGAAGGCGATGCTCATGGCCAAGTGGGCGATGATGGAGCCGCTCAACATCCACGAGCTGAAGGCGCGCGGAGCGAAGACGCGTGCCGAGGAGTTGCGCCTCGAGCTCTACGAGAAGGTGAACGCGCTCGGCATCGGCGCGCAGGGCCTCGGTGGGCTCTCCACGGTGCTCGACGTGAAAGTCGTCGACTATCCCACGCACGCCGCCTCGAAGCCCGTGGCGCTGCTGCCCAATTGCGCGGCCACGCGCCATGCGCATTTCATACTCGACGGCAGCGGCCCCGCGCACCTCGAGGTGCCGTCGCTCGAGGACTGGCCGAAGCTCACGTTCGATACGTCGACGAGCCGCCGCGTGAACCTCGATGCGCTCACCAAGGCGGAGATCGCGACGTGGAAGGCCGGCGATCGCCTGCTCCTCAACGGCAAGCTCCTCACCGGCCGCGATGCCGCGCACAAACGCATTGTGGACATGATGGCGCGGGGCGAGAAGCTTCCCGTCCCACTCACGAACCGGTTCATCTACTACACGGGTCCCGTGGATGCGGTGCGCGATGAAGTGGTCGGGCCCGCGGGACCGACGACCAGCTCGCGCATGGACAAGTTCGTGGAGCCGGTGCTCGCGCAGACGGGCCTCATCGGCATGGTCGGCAAGAGCGAGCGTGGTCCCGTCGCCATCGAATCCATCAAGAAGCACGGCGCGGTGTACTGCATCGCCGTGGGTGGCGCGGCCTACCTCGTCTCGAAGGCGATCCGCTCCTCGAAGATCCTCGCGTTCGAGGACCTCGGGATGGAAGCGATCCGCGAGTTCGAGGTGAAGGACATGCCCGTGACCGTCGCGGTGGATGCCTCCGGAAACGCGGTCCACAAGACCGGGCCGGCGCAGTGGCGCGCGAAGATCGGGAAGATCCCGGTCGCCGTCGTCTAGGACGTCAACGACGCCATGTCGCGGACCACGCTCCGGAAGAGCGGGTCGTCGGATGCGCTTTGGCTCGCCCGCGAGGCGGCCGCGCGCAAGCCCCTTCTCGTGCTCACCGCGGCGGCGCAGGACGCGGAGCGCCTCCGTGAAGAAATCGCGTGGTTCGATCCCGCGCTCGCGGTCCATCGGCTGCCCGATTGGGAGATCCTTCCCTACGACCAGTTCTCCGCGCACCCGGATCTCGTTTCCGAACGGCTCTCGACGCTCTGGCAATTCGCGCACGGGCGATTCGACATCGGCATCGTTCCGATCGCCACCGCCGCGCAACGCCTCGCGCCGAACTCCTATCTCGCGGCGCGGACCTTCGACCTGCGCGCGAAGACCCGCCTCGACCTCGATGCGCTGCGCGCCCAGCTCGTGCTCGCCGGATACGCGCACGTCCAGCAGGTGATGACGCCCGGCGAGTTCTGCGTTCGCGGCGGACTCGTCGACCTCTTCCCGACGGGCAGCCCCGTTCCGTATCGCCTCGACCTGATCGGCGACGAGATCGAGACGATTCGCGCCTTCGACGTGGACACGCAGCGCTCGATCTATCCCGTGTCGGAGATCCGCACGCTTCCCGCGCGCGAGTTTCCGCTCGACGACGAGGGTCGCGCCCATTTCAGGGAATCGTTTCGGGAGCGCTTCGAAGGCGATCCCTCGCGAAGCCGCGTGTACAAGGACGTCTCGAACGGAGTCGCTCCGGCGGGTGTCGAGTGTTACCTGCCGCTCTTCTTCGACCAGACGGCAACGCTCTTCGACTACCTGCCGGCGGGCACCACGTTCGTCGTGCATGGGGACGTGAATGGCGCGGCCGAAGCGTTCTGGTCGGATCTCAGGTCGCGCTACGACCTGCTGAAGGGCGATCGCGACCGTCCGCTGCTCGAGCCGCGGGAGCTCTACCTGCCCGTCGAGGATCTCTTCGCATCGATGAAGGACTTGCCTCGCATCGATGTCGAGCGCGTAAATTCCGACGTCCCGTCCATCGACGTGGATCGCCGCTCCGTCGAACCCCTGAAGCGCCTGAAGTCGTTCGCAGGATCATTCGACGGCCGCATCCTCATCGTGGCCGAAAGCGCGGGGCGCCGGGAAACGCTCTCGTCATTCTTCGCCGAACACGACTTCCATCCGGTGCTTGTGGACGATTGGCTGCGATTCACCGAATCCGCCCATCCGCTCGCCATGACATTCGGGCCCGTCTCGTCGGGATTCATGCTGGACGAAGAGCGCACGGCCATCGTCACCGAGGCCGAGCTTTATCCGGGACAGGTGCGCCAGGTGCGCCGGCGAGATGGCCGCGCTCCCATCAATGCCGAAGGCATGGTGCGCGACCTGGCGGAGGTGAAGGAAGGCGACCCGGTCGTCCACAGCCAGCACGGCATCGGCCGCTATCTCGGCCTCGTCACGCTCGACCTGGGCGAGGGCGAAATGGAATTCCTGCACCTCGAATACGAAGGCGGAGACAAGCTCTACGTTCCCGTGTCGCAGCTGCACGCCATCAGCCGCTACACGGGCGCGTCGCCCGAAAGCGCGCCGCTGCATCGCCTGGGCAGCGGGCAATGGGAGAAGGCCAAGCGCAAGGCCGCGCGCCAGGTGCGCGACACGGCGGCGGAGCTTCTCGACCTCTATGCGAAGCGCCTCGCGCGCCAGGGCCATGCATTTCCCTTGAAGGTGCAGGAATACGAGGCCTTCGCGGGAACGTTCCCCTTCGAGGAGACGCCGGACCAGGACGCCGCGATCCAGGCGGTGATCACGGACATGGCGACGGGCCGGCCGATGGATCGCTTGGTGTGCGGCGACGTGGGCTTCGGCAAGACCGAAGTCGCCATGCGCGCCGCATTCGTCGCGGTCGCGGGCGGCACGCAAGTGGCCATCCTCGTTCCCACGACACTCCTCGCGGAGCAGCACTACCAGAACTTCACGGACCGTTTTTCCGCCTTCCCGGTGCGCATCGCCGAGCTCTCGCGCTTCCGCAGCCCCAAGGAAGT
>DATGGI010000180.1:0-1963 GCA_035308545.1 Usitatibacter sp. | reverse complement strand
GCGCCCTCGGTCTTCAACTTCTATCCGCCGACCTACGTCGTGCCGGGGACACAGGTGCTGGGGCCGGAGTTCGCGTTGCAGAATGCGAGCGCCGCGATCGACCGGTACAACTTCGCCAATGCGCTCGCCTTCGGCACCATCGCGCCGCTCGCGACGCTGCCCGGCGCCACGGGGACGGCTCCCAACTGGGCGTCGCTGGAGTCGATCGCGGGCGATCCCGATGCGCTGGTCGCGCAGCTGAACGGCCTGCTCATGCACGGCACGATGACGGCGGCGATGCGATCGACATTGACTACGGCGATCGCCGCGGTCCCCGCTTCCGATCCGATGACACGCGCGAAGACCGCCTTCTATCTCACGATCACCTCACCCCAATACCAGGTGGAGCGCTGACATGGGCCGAATCGTCACACGCCGCACATTCCTGCGAGGCGCCATGGCGCTCTCGTCCCTCGGGCTCGCCACGCGCCTGGGCGCCATGTCGCTCGCCGCATCGACGCAATCTGAAGCCGACGCCGTGGACGACTACAAGGCGCTCGTGTGCGTCTTCATGTTCGGGGGCAATGACGGCAACAACACGATCATCCCGCTCGACACCGCCGGCTACGGCGCGTACTCGGCGGTCCGCACCTCCGCGTCCGGAATCCAGCTCGCGCAGTCGGAGCTGCTGCCGATCCAGCCACTCAATGGCGGCTACTTCGGCCTGCATCCGTCGCTCACCGAGCTGCAGTCGCTCTTCGCGCAGAAGAAGATGGCGATCCTCGCGAACGTCGGGACGCTCACGCAGCCAACTTCGAAGGCAGAGTACGCCACGGGCGTGCGGCCGCAATCGCTCTATTCGCATGCAGACCAGCAGGCGCAGTGGCAAAGCTCCATCTCGACGGGGCAATCGCAGACCGGATGGGGAGGGCGCCTCGCAGACCAGGTCGCGGCGATGAACACGGGTTCGGAGCTTCCCGTCGTGACGTCCCTCGATGGGACGGTGCTCTTCACGACGGGCGCCACGTCGCTGTCGCTATCCATTCCGGCGTCGGGCACGTTCGCCCTGCAGGGCTTCAGCGGATCGCAGGCCTCGGCCGCGCGGCTTGCCGCGCTGAAGAGCCTGCTCGCCCAGGCGTCGGGCAACGTTTTCGTCACCGCGTTAAACGAGAGCGGCAACCAGGCGCTCGACCTCTCGGCCGTCGTGAATCCGATCCTCACGTCGCCATCCTCGACCGTGGATCCTCCCTTTGCCGGACTCACGAGCAGCATCGCGCAACAGCTGCACCAGGTCGCCAAGGTGATCGCCGCACGCGACAGCACCGGCGCCTCGCGCCAGGTCTTCTTCGTGCAACTGGGCAGCTTCGATACGCATGGCGACCAACTGAATCGCCAGAAGGCGCTCTTCGACGACCTGTCGCCCGCGCTGAAGGCGTTCTACGACGCGACGGTCGCGGCCGGCGTGGGCGATCGCGTGACGACATTCACACTTTCGGATTTCGGGCGCACGTTCCAGCCGGCCTCGGGCGGCGGCACCGACCACGCCTGGGGCAACCATCACTTCATCATTGGCGATGCCGTGTCGGGCGCGAACCTGTTCGGCGCCTATCCGCAGCTCGTGCTTGCGGGGCCAGACGATGCGGAGTCCGAAGGCCGTTGGCTTCCGACCACATCCGTCGACCAATACGGCGCGACGCTCGCGAGCTGGTTCGGCGTGCCCGCGGGAGCGCTCGGGAAGGTGTTCCCGAACCTTGCCGCGTTTCCGACGGCGAACCTCGGCTTCCTCGCCTAGTGAGCCTCAGATCTGTTCGCGTGGTTCCCGGCTTTGGTCCGTCGCAAACCCGGTGAATAAACCAAAGCCTCCCTAGAACAGCTGGCGCTGTTGCTCACCCTCGGCGGGCGCGTCGTCGAGGCACTCGGGGCCTTCGTTGTTCACGTTGCTCACCGTCCGGCTCACGGCGCGCAGCGCCACGGGCCCTTCGTA